>JAMNZE010000066.1:0-2484 GCA_023622465.1 Bacillota bacterium
ATTCCTTATTAATAAGGATATACGGGTCTGTGTGTTAGACCTCGATGTTAATTCACCAAGGTTAATATCTGCACTGCAGATATTTCTACACCATTGTTTAGTTTTCAAGGATCATCGCCAAGCAAGTCATCTCGCGTCGGCAAGAGTTATCTTAGCACACACCCTGATTCTTTGTCAAGCGTTTAATCTACATGAAAAATAAGGTTGTATGCGAGAGGTGCTTCAGCAACAGCACTTTTAGTACTATAGCAAAGGCGTAACAAGAATGCAATACCCAATCCGCACTTTCCAGAAATGGGTTGGGCCGTTCTGGCCAGCCTCAAAAGTGAAGTCACCTCTTGACGGTAGCAAGAGGTGACGGAGTAGATCCTCTCAATTAGCGACGAATTTCTAAAATCTCATAGCGTAAAGTGCCGGCGGGCACATCTATCTCCACCACGTCGCCTACCTGGCGCCCCATCAGGGCCTTGCCCACTGGCGATACGTTGGAGATACGTCCTTGCATCGGGTTCGCTTCCGGCGAACCGACCAAAGTATACTCCAGTTCGTCTTCATTATCTAAATCGCGCAGACGAACGGTGGTACCCACACCCACTTTGTCGATGGCGATTTCATTGGTATCGATGAGACGTACATGGCGTAAGCTCTTTTCTAAAGCAGCAATACGCCCTTCCAGAAAAGCTTGCTCGTTCTTAGCGTCATCGTATTCCGAGTTCTCACTGATGTCACCAAAACTAATGGCCGTCTTAATGCGGTCCGCAACTTCTCGGCGCCTAACGTTTTTCAGATAGTCAAGCTCTTCCTCAAGTTTCTTTAGGCCTTCTGCCGTCAGCAGAATCTCTTTCTCCATTATTCTCTTCTCTCCTTTACAGCGGTAACTTGGGCAAACGCCCCATGCCTCCCATGCAAAAGGATCGGCAGCAACCATCATGCTCCCAGCGTTGCGTGCTTTATAGTATGTGTTTTGCCTGGAAACTATGCGAGAGCTTGGAGCAATCTTGGCCTAAGTTGAACCGTCCTGCTATCACTATAATAGGCCGCCAGCAAAACCGCTTCTCTCAGCGGCATAATATCCTTTTCATCGGCCAATAGAGCTTCCGGAAAAGCTAGGGCCCCATAGTTTATACTGACACCCATAACTCCCGGCCTAACAAGGACGGGCAGTCCGTCGGTGCGCGCTACCACCGTACCAGGAGCCAACTCCCTTTTCTCTAGCCAAGGTAAGAATTCAGGGGCCACGATTAAAATATCCACGCCGACGGTGGCAATCGTTAGATCTAATTGGCGCAAAGCCAAGCCCGACGGGGCTAGCGGTAAAAGACGGCTACGCCGATCGGTGATAACCGTTACCTGCCGCGCCCACCCTTCTATATTTGCTAGCCAACAGGCCATTTCTTGCCCCCGGGCTACCAAACCTACCGATAGGCGGTCAACGGCTAAATGCAACTGCTCACTAAGTTCCGTGAGCGCCTGCCCCAAATAGACGGCCAACAATAATCGGCCCGGTGCCAGTCGTCGAGGATTGGTTTGCGTCGCCAAATTTTCGGATGCGACCAAAAAGCTAGAGCTGCCTTCGTCGGTGGCTAACCTGTGCCACCAACCGGGGGCCGTTGTCGGGCCGCCGTAAATATGTAATGTCACATCTCTATTTCCACAGGCAATTTGGCCCTGCCACAATCGCCGAGCCGGCCAACGGCTAGCCCATCGATCCATGAGGGCACTAGGCACCAGCCTACTCCAGGGAGCATAAAGCTGCCAGCGCTTGCCGGCCAGGCCTTGTGCATAGTTGACTAGCATAGCAACACCTCCTACGGTAAGCCATATGCTTAGTAGGAGGTGTTTTAATCATGTATTGTGATCCTGTAGGGTCAGCAAAATTTTGCGCAGCTTGTCCGGGTCCACATAACGATCGCCTTTGATGGGCGACTGGCCAATGTTGATAGGAATTAGCTGTTTATCGACCATAGCCTCAGCGAAGCGAATCCGCATATCGGACCCGATAAAGATGAGAGTATCGTAGGTGCGAGCGTGGGCCATCACCCGCATTATTTCATTTATAAGATCGGCCCCGCTGGACTCGTTGGCCAAGCGCCAACGCTCCTCATCGGTCAAAAGGTAGCAATAGTCTACCCCAAATTCCTTGGCCACTTGCATAAGTTCATCCTTATTACCTATAGGGAAACCGATGATGGCGATTTTTTGCCCCTTACGTATTTCGCCCAGGGTCTCTAGGCGAGAAACAAAACTGCGATCCACGCCCAACATACTGGCCACTTCCTGCTGCGAAGCACCGGCCACCCGCCTTTCTAGGGCTTTATCGATCATATGAATAATCTTTTGGCGACTGACCAGTTTATCGCCTATGCGTATAAAATCCATATTATCCTCCCTCCAGTCTAAGAGGCTGTCTACAACATATTTCTACCTGCATCCCCATGTTTCCTTGTGGGGCAACCAAAGGGTGACCCTACACGTGCCATCAGT
>JAMNZE010000134.1:0-2384 GCA_023622465.1 Bacillota bacterium
GAAAGGACAAAGGTGCGGCGCATATACGCCGCACCTTAATGCTAAGATTCAGCCACCACTTTGATACACTCTCTGAGACCAGCCACGATGGTCTCCAGAGGCATGCTGGGTGTGGTGGTGTGTTTGTCGATGACCTGCTCGGGCAGGTAGGGGATATGGATAAAGCAAGATTTCAGATTCAAGTTGTTGGTAACCGCATGGTGGCGCACGGAGTAGGCCAGGTAGTTGCACAGATAGGTACCGGCCGTATAGGAAACGGCGGCGGGAATGTGAGCTGCCTTCATGGCCTCCACCATTTGCACCACTGGCAAATTGGTGAAATAACCATCGGGGGCACCGGGCACGATGGGCTCAAAGGTTTTGGTAACACCGGCGTTGTCTTTACCGTTCATCAGGTTGATACCGATATATTCGGGAGTTATTTTGGCGCGGCCGCCGGCTTGGCCCACGCTGATCACCACGTCGGGCTGATGTTCATCAAGGGCGGCAATAAGTTTGGGCATAACCTCATCCCAAACCACGGGAAGTTCGGCGGCCACCACCTGGGCGCCGGCGATGGTTTGCCCCTGCAGTTGCTTGACCGATTCAAGAGCCGGATTGATGGTTTCACCCCCGAAGGGTTCGTAACCGGTAAGTAGGATCTTCATGGCGTTGATTCCTCCAATTTAGTGATTATGTTAGATACAAAAACGAGGCGGCAGGGGAACATGTGAAATGCAGATAAACCGCCACAGTTTTGGGATATACGTAGGGGCCGATCGGTGATCGGCCCGCGGGCTCCGCAATGGGTGCGACAGCAACATCGCAAGATGTTGTGAGAGCACATCAAGCAGCGCCCCGGCAGAACATCTAGGGTGCAAGAGAAGGCAGCGGGCGCAGCAAATGTATTGCGCCAGCAATACGTTTCCGCAATGGGTGCGACAGCAACATCGTCAGATGTTGCGAGAGCACATCAGCAGCGCCCCTACGATATAGCAAAGTTGCAGCAGGTAGTTAATTCATTCAGAGGCCGGATGGCGGTACCAGGCGGGGCCGTAGGTGTTAACCAGCTGGGCTGCCAGCTGGGCACCGACGCGCATACCGCGGAAGGTATCGAGGGCAACGCGCATGTGGCCCATGTCGAGTATCTGGGCACTGGGGTCGTGATCCACGCCTAGCGCTTGAGTGAATATGGCGGGCCCTTGGTTTTGCCCTTGGCTGCGACTGATGGCGAAAATGACCCGGGCGGCGGCCAAGCGTAGGCGATAGAGCTGACGTAGCTGGGTAAAGGCCTGCAGCTGAGGGCAAGCGGCGCTTTCGCCTAACATATCACCGCGCCAGGCGGATAGGGTTACTAGGCTGGTAAAGACTTCGGCATAGGCCGCATCTAAGGCCGGATCGGAAAGACGGCGCTGGTACCAGCATTGTTTGGGGTCGCGTAAAAGGCGGGCCATAACCATACCGCCTAGACCCAGGCTGTTTTCAAAGGCATCAATACCTTCCTTGGGGCTTATGCAAACATAAATTTCTTCAGGCACGCGGACTGGGAAGGCCAGGGCAAAACCGGCGGGCAGTTCGCGACTGACTTCCAGCACCAAATTGGGCTGGCGAGTTATATCAAGCCCCAGGTGGTACAGGGTATCTTCTATAGCAGGAACCAGCTCGGCGGCTGGGAAACAAGGATCATAATTTTCACCGCGCATGTAGGATTCTAGTTGCCAACGATCTTCAAGAGGAGGCTCGATTGCTGCTAAGGCGGCAAAATAGGCCTCTTTGGTTTCTTCTAAGATGGCTCGGGCCGACTGCTGCAGAGCAGGAAGGTCGATACCGGAAGCCCAAGCATAGAAAGCTACCGGGCTGGAAAAGCCGAGGCGGGCCACCTGCTCGTTGAGCTTTTGCCAGCGCTGCTCATAGATGGCGGTTAGCTGGGCCAACAGGGGGGCCTCGGGCCGGGCCGGAGACGGCTGGCCAGGGCTGAGGGCATCATGCTGGGCCCAAACGTTGGGCCAGCTGAGCAGATCGTAATGTTGGGCCAGCTCTTGGTCGTAAGGCAACAGGTTGTACCGGATAAAGCCGGTGGCAATAAAGCGAAATAGCCGACGAAGGTGGTCGGCTTCCGGATTGGCATTCAGTTCCTCTCGTAACCAGGCTAACGTTTCGAGAGTAAAAATATTAGCCCTTTCGAAGGCCTGACTTAGGGGCAGGCTGTTTTTATTAGCTCGATGATAATCATACAGGTTGCTGTAAAAGCTCTGTAAGAATTTTTCTGCCTGTTTAACGATGAGAGCGAGGTCCAAGCAGCTTCCCTCCTCTGCCCGGTGATGGGGGGAGCACGTCCCCTTAAATGTCTATTCCACGTGTCGATTAGGTATCCCTTTTTTAAAAAGTAAGAAAAAGTTGGGGTG
>JAMNZE010000103.1:0-7563 GCA_023622465.1 Bacillota bacterium
CTGGCTGTAAGGTAATGTTTTTCACACATTATATCTTACAGCAAAAGACGGCTCCTGGCATCATCGCCAGGGGCCGTCTTTTATTTTTTCAGGAGCTGTTAGTGCGACAGCCCCTTTTGCTTCCGCCTTAGGGCTAGATAATACCCAACCAAGTGCCGAAGATATCGCTAATTGTGCCCAGCAAGAGGGAGATACGCCCCATGACCACGTTGCCGAAGGCCACGCCAAAGGTGATCATCATAACTATTCGACCTAAGTTGGCCATTTTGCGGACGGGTCCCTTGTGCTCCACGGAGAAGAAGAAGTAGAATAGGACCCCCAGCACGCCCAGAACCATAATAATGTTATTGATGGAGGGACCTAATAGCAGGGCTCCTTCACTGCTCTTAACGAAAAGAGGAGCCATGGCTGCCCGCGATTGGGCGATTAACTGGGACTGCAATAGGCCATGGGTAGAGATACCCACACCCAGCCCCATGAGGAATGACATGGGCCAACGGCTCACCCAAGCTATCGGTTTAAAGAAGCGGGTGTATAGCATTAGGCCTAGAACAATCGGTATGAGGAGATTCAATTTGCCCTCGGTGGTTAGTGGTGTCCAGGCTTGATCAATTATATTGCCATAGGCGGTGACGAAAGTATACCCCACACTGGCACCCACATAAATGTGTTCGAATAGCCGGTAGATGGGATTCTCCTTGTAGATAAAGGAGTATAGAGATACCATACCTAAGCCCATAAACCAAACCCAGGGGTTAGTTGATATGTTCATCCTGTGTCACCTCCAGAAGACTATTTCTTACGGGATTTTTCCTGTTGTTTAGAGAGGAAGTAGGCCACATTACCTACGATGATAAAGGTAACGATAACCAAGTGACCAAGGGATTGGGCATCCATACGGGCAGCCCCTTCTCCCGGTTCGCCAATTAAAACCTCATATTCGGCTCCACCCCGCAGGCCGGGTAATAGACCAGCAAATTGGCCCGAGTGGAGATAGGGCATAACGTTCGGCACACTAACGGTAACAATTCCTACAGCATAGAGAGGGCCGTCCGATGGTAATTGACGCAAGAAATCCTGATATCCGGGAGAACCGGTTTGGAAATCTATTATTAAGGTAAAATCGTGAATGGTTTTGATGTTATTCATAATAGGCAAGCTGGATATGGGATTGCCCCGATGATCGCGAGCGAAGGTGTTGGCCGGGTCGTCAATAAACTTCTTAACTGCCGATTCGCCACCGGCTAGATAGCCGAGATTGACGATGTCTTCGCCATAGGTAACCCGATCCCCCAGAATGCCTAAGATCCTCTCTGCCAGCATGGGGCCGTCGGGTACGAAGGCGGCCATTACCATTTTGACGCCCCGATTGGCCAAGTGTTTTGCTACCGCCACAGCCTGCGGGTGCACGTCGGCAGCACCGGCCACGGAATAGTCCATGCCTATCATCACGATATCGGTATTGGGATCGAGGCTTTCGATCAAATTGTAGACTTGATGGGTTGTTTGATTTACCGTAAGCGGAATACCGATGGGTTTAATCATGGGGGCCAATAACACAATCAACAGGACTGTGTAGATGACCCGCCGATCTATATTCTGTAAACGCTCTAACCACATGCTAATTGGCACCTCCTTTGCTGGTTATTCACCGTATCCCAAATGCCCCCGGTCAAAACCCAGTAGGATGCGTAGACTAGTAGCAAAACCACCGATAGCAACGCCGATAGCAATACCCCTTTGCCCCGTAGTATTGATGACGGTGAGCAACCAGTTGCCGATCACGGGGAATTTGGTCCAGATTTGTTCGGCTATGGGCGCATTGCCCAGCATGACTAAGACAGCTGCGGCGAGTAGTAGGGTGGCTTCGAAGCTACGCATGCGGAAGGCTCGGTAAGACGCGGAGGCTACGTAAAAGGCAAGCATGGCATACATGGTGGCGCTGAAGGGGCTATAGGCATAGTCGAACAGATTAGAGAAAAGCTCGGCAGCCGCTGTATTTTGCGGGTTATGGCGGCTGTAGATCCCCACAATGATGAAGGTAAACATGGTTATGATCAGCGCCACGCTATTAAACCAACCAGAACGGCGATTGGCAATGCGGGCCGTGTGAATGCGGAGTATGTTGACTGAGGCTAAGCCCACGGCGAAAGCCGTAATGATTACGCCCCAGTTGGTAAGTAGAGCCCGGGCCTGATCCAGCGTCGGATTCTGAAAGAAATAGGTAGCCAGCAAAATGGAACCAACTATGAAAACGATCAACAAGGGAACGCTTCTCTTCACTTTTTTCCCCCCTTAATAGTCCAAAATCGGCGGTGAGTTTTATTTGGTGATCAATTCAAAGAGCCAATTGCTATCGGCGGTAGCTAAAACGGTGCCTAGAACGATAAAGGCGATGGTTAGGAGCTTAACTATGTCCTGCCCAGCCAGGTTACCCACCTTTGTTGGATCGTTAGAAAGGTAGGCTCCACCCGCGTAGAGCTCCTCACCTATGAGGGTGTAGTCGCAGGCCGCCACGAAGAAGGCCGTCTGGGCCAGGTTTCCGGTACCGGCCACCTGGATAGCTCCCACTTGGGCACCGCCTTCAGCAAAGAGAAGGGATTCGGCCATGAAATAACCAAGCATAATATTGGCAGCTACCTGTTCGCGGTTGAAAATACCTAATACGCCAGCAGCCCAAGCAAATTGGGCTTCCGAGATGAAACGGACCGTATCTTCCCTGTACATGTCGGGCTTTCCAGCCGATAGATAGGTTTCTTTTACCAATTCCTGAATCATGGGGAACGATTGGGGCGACTTGCAGGTGACAATGAGTTGGGTGTTGTATCTAGCGGTGAGGGTTACTACGTAGCGGAGGACATCGAAGGACGCGAAGGTTTGGGGGGCAGTAGATGTGGTGATGTCGCCATAGCCGGGGCTATAGTGCACCGGCCGCCCCATTTCAGTAGCCCGGCCGACCGCCTCCTCGATGGAATCAAGGGCAGGAATGCGACGGATCTTCGGAGCGATCTTGCCGGAGCGGGTGGCGACAAGCACACCAATGATAATTGACCCCAAGACAATAAAGGTGCAGAAAATGAAATAGCTAGTCAACGAATTAACCTCCTTTCACTGATTAGGCTATTAAAGCAGGATTGGTTTCCCAATCCTGCTTAAAGTTATTACCTACTTTATTCGAGAAACGGGACGATGTTCCTTTAGAAAAATAGGCATGTTCTAAATAAAATTTTGATAAACTCTTGTGGGATTTATCACATAAGTTGATGCCGGTGGCAGCAGCGTTGAAAAATGGTGATATATATATATCTATTCTGCAGGTAGGATTTACAGTAGCGAAAGCGGAAATATGTTTAAGAGTAGGATGGAAAGAGGTGAGCCTGTGAATAGCAAAGTGAATATCATCAATATCTGTTCATTGGTCATAGGAAACAATCTGCCCTCTAGTTTTCATTGGCGAGAGCAACCATTAGATAACTCGGTGGATGAGTCGGCCCAGCCGGTCATGGATAAGACCCAGACCGCGGAAGAAAAGGCCAGCCAGAATAGCACACCTGCCAAAGCTGTTTGTCCGTGGCCGAGGCTGGTGTATCGGGTATTGCTTGTAGGCGGCCTGGCATTGGCCCTGAAGCTGTGGTGTGGTAGCCACGGGCGAGGAGAAGAGTAATGGATGGCTGACCTCGGGCCGCCCGCAAGTCTCCGAGGTTAGTTTTAAGCTGGCGCAAAGAGGGGCAGTGGATACTGCGTGGGACCTTGGGAAGAGGCTGTTCCCGGTTCCAAGCCGTATCCACTGCCCGATTTTTAGGCTAAACGTTTGGGGTGAGGTTGTTGGCTACGTTTGTCCGTGTAGCAGCCAACAAGGAGTGGATTTTCTGTCTTAGAGCCGTAAACTCGGGTAAAGCAATAACTTTTTCGTTCCGGGGACGAGGAAAGGGTACTATAATTTCTTCTATGATCTGAGCCGGTCGGGCCGACAAAACGAAGACCCGGTCGGCTAAGAGTAGAGCTTCTTCTATACTGTGGGTCACCAGTAGCACGGTGCGTCGGTGCTCTTCCCAGATATCTAATAGCCATTGTTGCATTTCTGAGCGGGTAAGGGCATCTAGAGCACCGAAGGGCTCGTCGAGACACATCAATTCTTGGGGAGCAAGTAGGGCCCTTAAGAAGCTGACCCGTTGTTGCATACCACCGGATAGCGAATCCGGATAGGCCTTTTCATAACCGCCCAGGCCCACCCGGGGCAACCAAGCACGGGCTTTGGCTAAAGCGGTCTGTTTTGACACCCCTGCCACCTCTAGTGCTAGAGCCGCATTACTTTCTACAGTACGCCAAGGGAAAAGGGTATTCTGCTGAGGCACATAACTGACGTGGCCCGTCTTGCCGGTGATTTCCTTGCCCTCCAGCCAGATTTCTCCTGCCGTCGGGGTCAGCAGTCCACCAATCAACTTGAAAAGCGTGCTCTTGCCACAACCAGAGGGACCAATGAGGGCGGCAAACTCTCCCCGCTCTACCTGCAGGGAGATATTCCGCAGCACCTCAACGGTATCATAATGCATGCTCACCTGTAGTAGTTCTAGCATCAATTTCCCTCCCCCCGGCTGTTCCAGCGGATAAGCTTCCTCTCCCAATAGGCAATACTGGCAAAGAAAAGTAGACTGAGGACTACTATGACAAAAATGCTCACAAAAACCCGGTCGGTCCGGAAGGAGGCTGCCGCTAAACGCATATAAACTCCCAGCCCCCTTTGGGCGCCTAACCACTCGGAGATTACCGCTCCCATCATGCTATAGGTGGCTGCCACTTTCAGCCCGGAAAATACATGGGGCAAGGAGTTGGGGAGCTCCAGCAGGAAAAAAATCTGCCCTCTTCTAGCTCCAATCATGCGCAAGTAATCTAGCATGGCCGCGTTGGGGTAGTCCAGCCCCTGAAGGGCGGCTATCAAAACCGGGAAAAAGCACATTAGGGCGATGATCAACACTTTAGGTAAAACACCAAAACCAAACCAAACTACTAAAAGGGGAGCGAGAGCTATAATGGGTATATTTTGGGATAAGATTATGAGCGGGTAAAGGGCCTGCCGTAAGGATGGAAAAATGCTATGCAGCACAACGGCCAGCAATAAGCCCACAACCGTACCCAAAACAAAGCCGATGATAGCAATTTCCAGGGTGGCTAAGGTATGCATTTGCACCCGTGGCCAATTGTTAATCGCTTCCCGGACAATAGCAGTCGGTGCCGGCAGTAGCCAAGCTTCCACTTGGTAAGCAGTTACATAAAGTTCCCAAACAACTAGCAAGAGGAGGACCGCCAAGAGGGGCGGTCCTGCTTTACGTAAGAGTTTCTTAAGCATGGGAATCGTACTTCTTTGTCAGCTGAAAAAGGGAGCCGCTGGGTGCAGGACAGTAGACCTTTACTTGGGAAATGATGTTCGGACATCCCTTTTCGATCAGCGTTTCATTGATTTGCTGCACCACGTTTAAACATTGGGACAGCGGGCCTTCCATGGTGGTTTCCAAGGGGCCAACCCGATAGACCAGTCCCGAGTCGCTAATCACCCCGATGGCCAGATCTATATAGGGGATGGGATCGGAACCCCCCGGTGTATTAGGAATCACCTGTATGCTTACTAGTGCATTAGGCATTATTTTCTCCTCCTAGTTTACCTAGTGGGTAAGAAATCATTGGTAAAGGCCTGTTTTACGTCTATTTCTTTCTCCAGCAGCCCCTTGCTCAGCATCCAATCGGTGTATCCTTGCCAAACCTCTAGCTTTTGTTCACCCCACCGGGGGGCGTCGTCCTGGTATTTGTCGGCCAACCAGAGTTGACTAGCACGTACCAGCTCGGGGTCCAGATCGGGTTCGGCGGCAATGAGAATCTCAGCGGCGGCTTCCGGGTTGGCTATGGCGAATTCATATCCTTGCGTCACTGCTGCCATAAAGGCCTTAACCAACTCGGGGTCTTCAGTGGCCAGTTCCTCGCTGGTGATCAGGATGGGCGTATAGTAGTCCAGCTGGGGTGATAGATCTTTAACATAAATCATGTTAAGCGGGAAATCTCGTAACTCGGCTTCGATGCCCGTCCAAGCGTAGAAAGCCCAGGCGAAGTCGATATCCCGCTGAACGGCGGTAAAGAAATCCACATCACCGATGTTAATGAAATTCACATCGCTGGCACTGGCTCCTTCCAGCTGCATTACCGATTCGATTACCGCTTCCTCCACCGGTGAACCCCACCCGCCGTAGGTTTTACCCACGAAATCTTTAGGACTCTTGATGTTCTTGTGCGCCGGCGAGGCGAAACCCGATGTATTATGCTGGATGACAGCCGCAATAGAGATAGCTGGTACATCTTGCACCCGGGCTAGAGTAAGTTCCTCCTGATAGCTTACACCAAAGTGGGCGTTGCCGCTGGCTACCGTTTGGATAACACCCGCATCGCCCGGCAGCATTATGGTTACATCTAGTCCCTGGTCCTTAAAATATCCTTTGGCTTGCGCCACATAAAGGCCGGTATGGTTGGTATTAGGCGTCCAATCTAGTACTAACGTAACCGGCCTTAGTTCCTGGTTGACCTCCGGTTGGCGGCAGGCGGCTACCAGAAGGGTAGTTAGAGCGAGCATTAGAATTGCTATCATCATACGGTATTTACGCATGGCTGTAGGGCCTCCTTAGTTAGTTTGTGCTGAAAGACAAAAACGCCTCCCGAACTGGGAGGCGCCATGGACAGGGCCAATAGGCAAATTAAACTTCTTCCCTACGCTGGCATTACCCAGATCAGGTATAAGGGTCAGTATCTTTACGGGATACAATCTCAGCTGGCCAATTCCAGCCCCCCCTAGTTTATGCACTTGTCTTCTGTACACTTATTATATCAAAGAGCGGCCCATTGTCTAGAGCCTAGATGTCTTAGTAAATGGTGAACATGCGCTGAATTTCTGTCGGGTCGGTGGTACGGGTTAACGCCAATGCTAATAAAATACGGGCCTTTTGTGGATTGAGGTTGTCGGCTGTGATGGCAAGCCCCTGGGCTAGCCATTCCGCCGGTGGGGGGAGGATGCGCCCAGTTCCGGTGCGACTGGAGCGAACCACAATTATCCCTCGTTCTTGGGCCCAGCGCAAAGCCGCGTTCTGCTCGCTGGTACCTCCGCCTTGCCCCATGCCTGCCAGCACTAGACCTCGGGCTCCGGCAGCCACGGCCGCTTCTATTAGGGCGCCATCGGCTCCTAAATGGGCATAAACGATGTCTACCCGGGGTAGGGTGGGCAGATGGTTCACGTCAAACTCGGTATCTAGTGTATGCCGTCTTGTTACCTGACGATAGAAGGTTACCACCCCACTGGAGATGCTGCCGAGAGCCCCTAAATCGGGGGATACCGCATTTACTAAGTTAAGCGGTCCGTCGGGGCTAAGGGCGGTGGCCGGACGCATGGCGCCCACAATGACAACCGGTTTACTGCTCTTGACAACCAAATTTAGGAAATAGGCCGTCTCTTCCAGTGAATCGGTCCCGTGGGTTACTACCACACCTGTCACTTCTGGACTAGCCAACAGTTCATTGATTCGCCGG
>JAMNZE010000073.1:0-7125 GCA_023622465.1 Bacillota bacterium
GGGGGCGTAACTCAGTGGGAGAGTGTCACGTTCGCAACGTGAAAGTCGAGGGTTCGAATCCCTTCGCCTCCACCATATGTATTGAAAACTCGGTGCCAGTTAATGGTGTTCCCCACCATCGCTGGCATTTTTGTTTTGCCTTGCAGGGCTTCCCGTTAGAATGTCAAATAATATGATGTGAGAAACAACTCCTGGAAGGAGATGTAATTATGGCTGAAAAGGATAAATTGGCAGTGCAGAGAAACAAGTTGGACGTGGCGCTGGAACTGACGCATCTCTATTATAGTGAACGACTAGTCGATAACGTCGAACAGATTCAAAAGGTTTTCACCCGATTCTACGCCATTGCTGACTTGGTAGAACGAATGGATGCGGACGATTTTGTCAAGCTTGTGCCTGAGGAGCTAGCCAGACTCTGGCAGGTAAGAAACTAGTTTATGATATAGTTTACACCGAGTATTGTGGTCTCCCATTAGCCTTCCCGAGTCTCACTCTAGAGGTGGTGCCCAATTAGCCTCTAGGATAAGCAGGGCTTTGAATTGAATAAGGGTAAGAAAGTACCTTGTGAGTAACCCGAATAGGGGGTAACAAATGGCAAAGACTGATAGAGAACTGTTAGAGCTGCTGTTGGTTAAAGTTGACCATATAGGTACAAAAACGGAGGGCATAGAAACTAGAATAGCGAGCATGGAAACTAGGCTCGATGGCATAGAAACTAGGCTTGGTGGCATGGAAACCAGATTTGATGGTATGGTAACAAAAATAGATAGCCTAGAAGCGGAAGTAACAGACATCCAAGTGACCCTGGAAAATGAAACAAACAAAAACATACGAATTATCGCTGAGGGTCATATGGATTTAGTTCGCAGACTGGACGAGTTTTTAGAGGTAAACCATGAAAAGGAAATGCTTATGATACGCTTAAATCGCTTAGAAAACGAAGTGCGCCGGTTGAAAGAACGGATGGAAGCAACCGTCTAACCCTACCTTGATCCGGGTACAAATCGGCAATTACCACAGGGCTATCGCAAGAAGCTATTGCGATAGCCCTCTTTTATGGGGATAGTTGCCATGGCAATTATTTTGCTGATAGAATTTACTTTAAATGTGTTTGTGGGGAGGCGGATAGGGTATGCGGCTTGAGTTTCTGGCCGGTTATGGGATGCTCCTCGGCTATTTTATCGTTTGTGCTTTAGGTGCGCTGGTTGTGCGCCGACTTGTCCGTATGCCGGCTGAGGTGTTTCGCAAGATTCTACACTTTATTCTTCTGGGCTCAATCTTAGTTTTTGCCTATGGGTTTAGCACCTGGTGGTTGGCGGCCGCGGCGGCTGTTACCTTTATGGCCATGGTATTCCCAGTTCTGGCTTTGGCCGAGCGCACCCCGGGTTATTCGGAGTTATTGGTCGAGCGAAAACGGGGCGAAATCAAGCGTAGTTTGGTGGTCGTGTTTAGCATGTTTGCCGGCTTGATCGGCATCTGCTGGGGCTGGTTGGGAGAGAAATACCTGGTGATTGCTTCGATCTTTGCCTGGGGTTTTGGCGATGCGGCGGCGGCTTTGGTGGGCAAACGATTTGGCCGGCACTATATTGAAGGGATGCTGGTAGAAGGGCGCAAAAGCCTGGAGGGAACTGTAGCCATGTTTCTGGTATCGTTTGTCACTGTGCTCGTTGTCCTATTAACCCATGGCTCGATGGAATGGTACGCCTATGTGCCTACGGCTATGTTGACGGCAGCTGTCTGTGCCCTCGTGGAGCTGTATACCATAGGTGGTATGGATACACTGACTTGCCCTTTTGCTGCTGCCACCATTTTGATTTCTTTAAGCCGTTTCTGGGAGGTGTAGCCTTTGCAGCCCAAAGCAGGTGAGCGTACGCTTCTGGCTTCGGTATTAATGAGTGCACCGGGACCGATCGTCGTTGGCTGGGGGCTACTGGCGGGCCGTTCCGCCACCCAGTTGGCTGATTTTGTTAGGCGCACCGCCGAATTGGTGGCCCTTTTTGTATCTTGGATGGTTTTCCGTCTTGTGCACCGGCAGGTGCAGCCCGATGATGCCTATAAGGAACGTTGGGAGAGGGTTGCCAATGGATGCGTCGGGGCAGCCATGGTCTTATCGGGAATAGGTATGCTGTGTATAGCTTTGCTCACATCCAACAGACAGCGGGGAAATGTTATCCCTGGACTGGTAATAGCAGTCTTGGGGGTGATAACCAACACCTGGTTTTGGCTGCGCTATAGTAAACTTAATCGAAGCGACCCCAATCCCATTCTGGCAGGGCAAAGCAAGCTTTATCGGGCTAAGTCGTTGGTGGATGCTTGTGTTACCATAGCCCTCACCGTCGTAGCTGTTGCTCCAGCTACGCCAGCGGCGTGGTACGTTGATTTGTTGGGTTCGACAATCGTAGCTATCTACCTGGTGGCGAATGGTGCAAACATTTTGCGTGGCAGCTTTCAGAGGACACCCCATGGTGGGGACCAGCAGTAAGCAGCATTATCTTTCTATTTTTGCTCACCGGCTCGGTTTGCAATATAATAGCCAAGGGGTAGTTGATAAATGGAGGAAAGATAGATGCGTTTGTCTACAAAACGAGTGCTGGTATCAACTCTAGTATTGCTGATGGTTGTAACTAGTTTGGTGGGGTGTAAAGGAGGAGCGAAGCAGGATAGGGCATTGACTATTGCTTTGCCGGGAGAACCGCAAACTTTAGATCCTTACGCCCATTCTAATCAAAACGGTTTTATCTGCACCACTCTGGTCTTTGAACCTCTAATCAAAAAGGATGATAACGGCGAGTTTTATCCCTGGTTAGCCACCGAGTGGGAGTTTCTCGATGACACTACTTTGCGTTTTAAGCTGAGGGACGATGTGACCTTCCACGATGGCAGCAAATTTACAGCGGAGGACGTTTTATATTCGCTGGCAGTGGCTGCTGAGAGCTCCTTTACTAAGAATCTATTTGGCTGCCTGGATATCGCCGGCAGTGTGATTCACGATCCTACCACCATCGATGTGAAGCTTAAATATGCCTATGCGCCCATATTGGAGGCTTTAGCTTCCCACCGGGGGGCTATGATCAGCAAAGCTGTCTACGAAGCCAGCAGTCGGGAGGAGTTGGGTCGCAAGCCTATCGGTACCGGCCCCATGCGGTTTGCCAATTGGTTTGCCGGTGACCGCATTGAATTGGAGACCTACCAAAATTACTGGGGAGAGCCGCTAGCTTTTGATAAATTTACGGCTCGCTTTATAGTGGAAGCCGCATCTCGCAGCATTGAATTGGAAACGGGCGGCGTTGATATTGCCTTCGATCTGGCACCGGCCGACTGGGAACGGATCGATAAGGGGGCCAATACACAGCTGATCGGCGGTAAGACCCACGGTATTTCCTTCCTCTGCTTTAACAATTCTATGCCGTTGTTTTCCGATATCCGGGTGCGGAAAGCTTTGGCCCACGCTTTAGATCTGGAGTCATTGGTGAAAACCGTATGGCAGGGGCAGGCCGATGTGGCCGATAGTTATTATTCGCCCAATATCTTCGGCTACAAGAAACTGGGACCATGGGAATACAATCCAGAGAAGGCTAAGGCCCTGTTGATGGAAGCCGGCTATGCCGATGGTCTAGATATTACCTATATTACTTATGAAAGTCGGGTCAACTTGGCTTTCGCCGAAGTAATTGAGAACATGTGGAAGCAAGTCGGCGTGAACACGACGGTGCAGGTGGTGGATTTGGCAACCTTCACCACTATGAATAACAATGGCGAAATTCCGGTCTCACTCATGACCAACACGGCGGTAATTCCTGATCCGGATGCGGCCCTGCTGGCTTGGCCTACCCATCGAACCATTTCTTTACGGCATAACGATGGTCATGTGGACGAGTTGTTAGAAAAAGGCAAGATGAGCTACGATCAGGAGGAACGCAGTGCGGTCTATCAGGAGTTGCAGGATTATCTCTGGAGCAAACTCTATACGTTGCCGGTGGCCTATCCTAAGAGTGCCTACGGTGCTAGCAGTCGTATAGAAAACTTGCCCTTTTATCCCAACCTGTGTCCTGATTTAACCCGTATTCGTTTCGCGGAATAGAAAGGGGGGTAAAAGCAGTCGATGCACAAACTAATAATTAAACGTCTGCTTATTACCCTACCCATGTTGTTGGGATTAACCCTTATTGTATTCACCATGCTCTATTTTTCGCCGGGCGACCCGGCCCGTATCATTCTAGGGGACACGGCCAGTGAGGAAGAGGTACAGGCCTTGCGAGAAAAAATGGGGCTCAACGAGCCCTTCTTGCATCAATACGTCTCCTATTTGCGAGGGGTACTGCGCGGTGACTTGGGTACTTCTTACCAAACGGGACTGCCCGTCACCGCGGAAATTAGGGCCCGGCTACCGGTTACGGCCAGGCTGGCCCTGCTCAGCATCGGCTTCGCCATGGTCGTGGGTATTCCTTTAGGTGTTGTATCTGCCGTCAAACAAAACACTTGGATTGATAATCTGGCCCGGATACTGTCCTTGTTAGGTCTGACCATGCCTAGTTTTTGGCTGGCCCTGTTGCTGGTTTTATTCTTTGCCGTCCGCTTGGGCTGGCTACCGCCCTCGGGGATGTATGGGCCCCAGTATTATATTTTGCCGGTAATCAGTATTAGTACCGTATCCATTGCCACCTTTGCCCGCATGACCCGTTCCAGTCTACTAGAGACGGTGCGGCATGATTATGTGCGTACTGCCCGTGCTAAAGGCTTGGCGGAAAAGGTAGTGGTACTAAGACATGCCTTGCGCAATGCCCTCATTCCTATAACCACGGTGGTAGGCATGCAGTTGGCCAGCGTCCTTGGAGGCGCTGTTGTAAACGAGCAGATATTTGCCATTCCTGGTGTGGGCAAAATGATGCTCGATGCCATTAAGGCTAGAAATTACCCCCTGGTACAGGGCGGAGTGTTAGTGCTGGCCCTATTCTTTAGCCTCCTCAACCTGGGGCTAGACATACTTTATGGATTGCTGGACCCGCGCATCCGGGATGAGATAGAGAACCAGGCGGGGGGCTATTGATATGACTGGTGAAATTACAACCACATATATAATGGATGTGTTTAAACGGATGCGCCGCAATCCGTTGGTGGTTATCAGTTTTCTTGTTTTTCTTCTAATCTGCTGGCTGATTCTGTTGGCCGATTATATTGCGCCCTACCCCTACGATTACCAAGACCATACCCGTGTCCTGGAGCCGCCTTCTAGGCAACATTTGATGGGAACCGACCATTTGGGGCGCGACATTTTCAGCCGCATCCTGCATGGAGGCCGTGTCTCCCTTAAAGTAGGTTTTGTTTCTCTGGCGGGAGGTGCCCTGGGCGGGTGCCTGTTGGGAGTAGTGGCCGGCTACTTTGGAGGCTGGCTTGATTTAGTTATTATGCGTTGTGTAGAGATTTTGATGGCTATTCCGCGCACCGTTTTGGCCATATCCATGGCAGCCACCTTAGGCCCCGGCTTAACCAATACCATGCTGGCTGTTGCTATTAGCTCGGTGCCCGCCTTTGCCCGCATTGCCCGCGCCTCCACCCTAAGTGTCAAGAACCAGGTATATGTGGAGGCGGCGCGGGCCTTGGGCGCAACCCACCCGGGCATAATTGTGCGGCATATTCTGCCCAACATAATGGCACCGATTATTGTACAGGCCACTCTAGGGGTGGGAACGGCCATTACCTTAGCTGCCACTCTGGGTTTTTTAGGCCTGGGAATAGAACCACCCACCCCCGAGTGGGGAGCCATGCTGGCTGCTTCTCGTGGTTTTATGCGGGATCATGTCCATATGGTTCTGTTTCCCGGTTTAGCTATCATGTTGACAGTAATAACACTCAATCTAATTGGAGACGGGTTGCGCGATGCGCTAGATCCCAAGTTGAAATGAATGAGGGTGTATAGTCGATGGGGAAGACCTATTTGCAGGATTTAGTGGAGTATTTTCATGGCTACAAAGTTGAGGATATCGACGCCAGATCTCTCCATCAGGTGAAGCGGGCGCTAATTGATTACCTGGGCTGTAGTATCTATGCGGCCAAGCACGATTGTTGCCCCGAGTTACTGGCATTGATTATGGCCATGGGGCAGGGGGAAGGAACGGCCAGCATTTGGGGGCAGCCCCAACTGGTTGCACCGGCCTTAGCTGCTTTTGCTAATGGGGCCCGGACGTCTAATATCGAGCTGGATGATTGCTCAGGTATTGGAGCGTCGGTCCACCCGGGCGTTTATGTTTGGTCGGCCGTTTTTGCCGCCTATGAGCATACGGGGGCCGCAGTGTCCGACGTGTTGCGGGCGGTAGTATTCGGTTACGATATCTGTCTGCGCTTGGGGCTGATGGCCACCGATAAGGTGCGGGAACTGGGGCTCCATGGCCCCGGGTTAGTTGGTGGCCTGGCAGCTGCTGCCACCGCCGGCTTGATCTACAATCTGACGGCGGAACAATTGCACCACGCCCTAGCCCTTACAGCTTCTTTGTTACCCGTGTGCCCCTTTGTTAGCTTCATTGAAGGGGCTGATGCTAAAGATTTCTATGGGGGCTGGGGAGCCTATCTAGGTCTAATAGCTGTGGAAGGGGCGAAAAAGGGTCTAACCGGACCGATTCATATTTTGGATGGCCCCAAGTCACTAAAGGCCATCTTTGCCGGCGAAAAGGGTACGGATGTGCCGCCAGGGGACCATTTCTTTATCAACGATATTTCCTTTAAAGAGTTCCCGGCTTGTTACTCGGTTCACCCGGCCATGACCGTCGTTCTCGATTTGTTGAGCCGGCATCCCATCAATCCGGAGCAGATTGTGGAGGTGGAAGTGGCCACCTATCCCTACTCCTATGATTTGGATCAGGGTGTGGGGGACGATTTGAATCCCTCATCGGCTCGACTCTCCCTGAGTTATACGGTGGCCTACGCCTTGATTGAAGGGCGGCTGTCACCGGAGGCCTTTACCCCAGAGAAGCTGCAAGATAAGCGTTACCTTGCACTGCGGGAAAAAGTAAAGGTGATAAAACACCAAGCCTATGGCACCGGCCCCTTTGGTAAAAGGGGGAGCATCGTTAGCATTCGCCTGCAGGATGGCTCGGTCCTACGGGGCGAGACCGATGCTCCTCGCTGGAA
>JAMNZE010000084.1:0-12603 GCA_023622465.1 Bacillota bacterium
GGATACCAAAATAGCCCAGCACCTCTGTAACACTACCTCTCCCGGGAACTGGTGCCAACGCAAGTTGCTTATCAATACTTGGCTTTCTTTGCTTAAGCGGAGGGCATGGGGGTGAAGTTGGCCCCCTGTCATTTGGGCCACCAGAGAGAATTGTTTTAGTATCTCCGCCCGCTCATAGTTGGCCAGGGTGGGTTGACAATCAAAGAGATTATCTGCCATAAATCTGCCTCCTTAACTAGAAGAACCCACCCCAGTTTATGGGGTGGGTTCAAATTTTGTGCTTTATCTTTATTTAAAAGAACAAAATGCCGAGAACAAAGGAGGCTAAAATCAACAGGATGGGGTTAATTTTGGTCTTAGCCAAAGCCAATAGCATTACCCCGGCTAAGATCCAAGATTTTAGGTCGACTAGAGTTTTGGCACCAAAACTCCAGGCGGCGCTGGCAATCAAACCTACAACTACTGGGCGCACACCACTTAATGCCCACTGCAAGTAGGGTGAATTGCTAAAACGATTAACCAGCTTGGCTAAAATCATGACGATGATAAAAGAGGGGGCCACCACACCAGTGGTAGCAACAACCGAGCCTAATACGCCCCCCATCTTAAAGCCCACATAGGTGGCCGTATTAATGGCAATAGGCCCCGGGGTCATCTCGGCTATGGCTACTATATCGGCAAAATCGGTGCTGGTAAGCCAGCCCAGCTTTTCCACAACCTGACTGTCGATGAGGGGGATCATCACATAGCCGCCGCCGAAGGCGAGCGAGCCGATAAAGGCGAAGGTAAAGAACAGTTTCAAGAAAATCATTGCTCAGCCCCCTCCTTGCTGGCGCGTCGATTTAGGCTCAGGCCTAGCACAGCACCGCACACGATTAGTACGGCCGGATGTACATTAAGCAGGATAATGAGTAGGGCAGCAATGGCCGCCATGGCAAAGGCCTGCTTCGATTTGACCACCTTTTTTCCTAAGGTCCAGGCCGCATAGGTGATAAGAGAAACAACCGTTGGCCGCACACCGGCAAAGGCGTGGTTTAACAGGTCAAGGTTGTAGCGGCTGAGGGCCCAGGCAATGGTCATGATTACCAGTAAAGACGGTAGTACGGCTCCGATAACCGAGCTGATAGCTCCTCCCAGCCCATTAAGTCGGTAACCCAAATAAATAGCCGAGTTAACGGCAACCGGTCCGGGGGCCGATTGGGTCAGGCCGATCATATCTACAAAGTCTTCCTCTTGTAACCAGCCCTGTTTGTCTACCAATTCCCTTTGAAAAATGGGAAGCATTGCATAGCCGCCCCCAAAGGTAAAAGCGCCAACTCGGAAGAAGATTGTAAACAACTTTAGATTGCTGATCGATTTCTTATTGCCCATAGCATCTACCTCCAACAAGGCAAGTATAGCATAGATTTGGGTTTATAGCGGATAATAAAAGATTCTTTCGATTGTGCAAATAACCGTAGGCAGATGGTTTATTTTAATAGGTAATAATGATATTAACCGTAGCCCCTTGTTTTTGCGTTAGCGGCCCGCTTAATTTTGCACTAGGTTGGTTTTACAGTCGGGGGCTCCGTGTTAAACTGGGAGAGAAGAACAGAAAGGATGGGAGAGACATGCGGATAGAATTGCTGCGGCAACGGATTATAGAGCAAATCGAGGCACAAGCACCCCGGTTAAAAGAGATTGCATTGAAATTGCACGCCAATCCGGAAGTTGGGGGGCAAGAACATTTTGCCCAGGAACTGTTGTGTTCCTATGCAGTTCAGCAGGGTCTTAATGTTCAGAAGAGGCTAGCCGGAGTGCCCACTTCCTTTTCTGCCACTCGAGCTAGCGGGGAGGGGGCCAAGGTGGCTTTCTTGGCCGAATATGATGCTTTACCCGAAATAGGCCATGCTTGTGGCCATAACCTGATCGCCATGGCCAGCATGGCGGCGACTGTGGGGTTGGCCAGCGTATTGGATAGCGTTTCAGGCGAGGTTACTCTCTTTGGTACTCCTTCGGAAGAGACCAACGGCGCTAAGGTGCCCATGGCGGCTGCCGGCCTATTCGATGCCTACGATGCGGCTATGTTGGTGCATCCGGGAGCACGTACCAACGTAGATGCGGCATCCTTGGCCTTGGATGCCATCGAGTTCACCTTCTTAGGCAAATCGGCCCATGCGGCGGGCGCACCCCATGAAGGCATCAATGCCCTCGATGCGGTTATTTCCCTCTTCAATAACCTCAATGCTTTGCGTGAACATCTTACCAGCGACGTGCGTATTCACGGTATTATTGCGGAGGGAGGAGTGGCACCCAATATTGTCCCCGAGCGCGCAGTGGCTCGCTTTTATTTCCGAGCGGCCGAACGTAGTTACTTAAACCAGGTGGTGGAAAAGGCGAAAAAAGTGGCCCAAGGTGCCGCCCTGGCCACCGGGTGCCGTTTGGAAATGCGTAACTTTGAACTCTCCTTTGACAACCTGCGCTCTAACCGTCTGTTAGCGGCCACCTTCAAGAACCATTTAGAAGCTCTGGGAGTAACTGATATTGAACCACCCAGCAAAAATATGGGCTCGACCGATATGGGCAATGTGAGCCATGTGGCACCGGCCATCCAGCCCAGCATGCAAATCGGCCCTAAGACCTTGGTAAGCCACACCCACGAGTTTTGCCAGGCGGCCGCTTCATCCGATGCCCTAGAAGCCATGCTAGTGGCAGCTAAGGCCATGGCTCTTACCGGCCTGGATGTGTTGACCGATGAGGAACTGCGTCGGCAAATACGGGCCGAGTTTTTGGCGGGGCGTAGCAACGAATGTTAAACGGCCCTATTATCTCCAGCACCAAGAACCCTACTATCAAAACGATTCGCAGCCTACGCACTCGTAAGGGGCGGGAGCAGCAGGGGCAGTTTTGGGTGGAGGGCATTCGTTTAGTGGGGGAGGCGGTCCAACAAGGGGCCCCCATAAGAACCTTGGTGGTTGCTCCCGAATTATTAACCAGTTCCTTTGGTCTCCAGCTGGTGGAGGAGCTGGCCGGGCGGGGGGTGGCCTGTTTACAAGTAACGGCGCCGGTTTTCGCCAGCCTGTCGGACAAGGATGGCCCCCAAGGTTTAGGAGCGGTAGTAGACCAACGTTGGTATCCCTTACCGGAGGAGAAAGGCACCTCCGGCCTTTGGGTAGCCCTGGAAGAGGTGCAGGACCCGGGCAATCTGGGTAGTATCATGCGTACTGCCGACGCGGTGGGTTGCCGGGGAGTGATCCTAATCGGTAACTGCACCGACCCTTACGCTCCCTCGGCGGTACGGGGCAGTATGGGGTCCTTGTTTGCTATGGAACTGATAAAAACTACCGAAAATCAGTTTATTGCTTGGAAATCGGCCCTTGGTATGCCGGTGATCGGTACTGCCGGCGGGGCCAGTTGCCACTATCGACGGGTCCGCTACCCCCAACCGCTGGTGGTGCTCAGCGGTAGCGAACGGCAGGGTTTGTCGCCGGGCCTGTTGGCTGCCTGCGATCAATTGGTGAGCATTCCCATGGTAGGCCGGGCCGACTCCTTGAATTTGGCCGTGGCTACTAGTGTGGTGCTCTATGAGGTTTTTGAGCAGTATAATGAAAACAAAGGCGGCTAATTGCCGCCTTTGTTTTGAGTTAAGCCAGATTTAGTCGCCGCTCCATGATATACGTTGTTATGCCGAAGAAGAGGGCGCAGAAGACGGCTGCGATAGCCAAGTTTATTCCTTGCGCTGCCGCTACGGTAATTGTTATTACCGCCTGATCTCCTGCCATCACGTTTAAATACTGCCATCCGCCAGTCTGGATACAGATCCATACAAAGAGGGCGATCCCAACTGCGGCGGTAGCTATTCCCCAAAAGGTGCCCAACTTCCGATTGCGAACAGCCACAGTCGATAGGGCAATGCCCATAAAGATGGCCAGAATAATGGGCAGGGCGTTAGCATTGACTAGTAGCAACGACTTGAGAAGATAGCTTATGACATCCCAGGTGAAGGCTGCTCTGAACAAATCTATTAGGGGCATATTAACTCTTAAGAGTAGTGCGATAAAGCCAACAGCAGCCAGCAACATGAGGTTAAACCAGATCAGGGTGGTGATCAGCTTCGACAGTAGTAGCTGGCTGGCGCTCACTGGTAAGCTAAACATCAGGTACCCCTCGTGGCCGAAAAGGTTCCGCTCAAAGTGTTGCACCACAAGCCATACACAGAGAATGGGGATTACAGCAAAGGTCACGGTAAAGACAATGGCCAAGCCGACAGACAGAATATCAATCTTGGCATAGGGAGCGACTATGCCTAATAGCAGAATAAGAGCCGCCATGGTGAGGAACTTCTTGTAAGCGAAACGTAAGTCTAACCTTATTAGCTTGGCTAGCATTTGAATACCTCCCTGAAGAGTTGATCGATGGATTTGCCGTACTGGCTACGTAATGTCTCTGCCTCCCCCAGCAAGTTTACTTGACCTTCCTTGAGGAAGATAACGTCGTCAAAGATGGTTTCCACATCGGAGATGATGTGAGTGGAGAGCAGAATTGAGCTGCCTTCGGTGAAATTATCAAGAATGGTGGAGAGGATCAGATCTCGGGCTGCCGGATCCACACCCGCAATGGGTTCATCTAGCACGTAAAGCTTGGCGCGCCGGGCCATGGTTAATACCAACATCAGCTTTTCCTGCATACCTTTGGAAAGCTCGCCGATGCGCTTGTTCTGAGCTACCTTTAGCGTATCTAAGAGCCCATGGGCCCGCGTGAGTTGAAAATCGGTAAAAAATTTGTTATAAAGATCTAGCGCCTCACTGACTGTAAGCCAGGTAGGAAGAGCCATTTTGTCGGGCAAGTAGCTGACAAGTTTCTTGGATTCTTTCCCCGGCCGATGGCCACAAACTGACACATGGCCTTCGTAGTCGGCTAGTAGGGCATTGACGATCTTAATTAAGGTTGTTTTTCCACTCCCATTGGGGCCTAGTAAACCTACAATTCTATCGGCCCCTATGTCAAAAGAAACGTTTTGCAGTGCCATGTTATGGCCGTAACGTTTACTCACATTCTTGACCTCAAGCAATACTTCACTCATCTATTTCTCCTCCGAATTCCTTTATTAACTGCACAGCATCTGCCGTCGAACATCCAAGGGCAGTCAGCTCGGCCAGAAATTTTTGCACTATGGTAGCAATCATTTCCTGGCGCAAAGAAGCAATTAGGTCACTATCATTGGTCACAAAGCGGCCAGCGGTCCGCTCCGTGTACAGCAGACCGTCCCGCTCTAATTCGCTCATAGCCCGCTGCAAAGTATTGGGGTTCACTCCTAAATCCCGGGCCAACTCGCGTACGGGTGCTACCTTTTCACCCGGGCGGAGCTCGCCGCCAAGAATCTGTTGTTTAAACCAGTCGACTATTTGCGTATATATGGGCAGATTAGGGTCAAAACTGGGCTTCAAATTTGTCAACCGGTTTTTAAGTATCTCAGGAGGGCTTAGGAATTTTAAAGTGAAGGTTCACTTTACAGATAAATTAAGATTTTGTTATAATATCTGTATGTATTTTGAAACCCTAATAAAGGAAGGTGATTTTATTGGTGATGAGTTCTGTTTCTTTCCTCTTGGAGCCGGTCATGGCGGGCAAGCCATGGCAGGACACCTAGCCTACCTGGGTTATGAGGTTTCTCTTTATAACCGCACCGATGAACGTCTAGAACCGATCCGCCATAGTGGTGGTATCACCCTTAATGGAGTAATAAACGGCTTTGGTCCCCTAGAGGTCGTAACCAGCAATATAGAAGAGGCAATTGCTGATGCCGATATTATTAATGTGGTGGTGCCGGCTAACGCCCACTATTTTATTGCTAAAGAAGTAGCGCCCTTTTTACGGGACGGCCAGATAATCGTTTTGCATCCCGGGCGTACCGGTGGTGCCTTAGAGTTTACCCATGTTATTAAATCTTCAGGTGCCGAGGTGGACGTAACAATTGCCGAGGCGCAGACCTTGATTTACGCTGCACGCAATAATAATCCCGCCCAAGTGACCATTTATGGGATAAAAAATAGCATCCCCGTGGCCGCACTGCCGGGTCATCATACCGCAGCCGTTGTTAGTGCTTTGCGGGTGGCGATGCCCCAGTTTGTTCCCGGAGATAATGTATTAAAAACTAGTTTGGATAATATCGGAGCTATCTTCCATCCCGGGTTGGCCATACTAAATGCAGCACGAATTGAAGCTACCCGTGGCGACTTCGAGTTCTACATGGAAGGTGTTACTCCAACCGTAGCTAAAGTTTTAGAAGCGATGGATGCGGAGAGGGTAGCCGTCGCCGCTGCGCTAGGTATTCCCGCCATGAGCGCCCGCAACTGGCTCTATGTGGCCTATGATGCGGCGGGCCGTACTCTCTACGAAGCCATTCAAAATAATCAAGGTTATAAGGGGATTAAAGCACCAGCCGGTCTTTACCACCGCTATATCACTGAAGATGTGCCTATGAGCTTGGTCCCGATTGCCGCCCTCGGCGAATTGCTGGGCGTACCGACGCCGACCATTCGTTCCATAATCCACCTGGGCTCGTTACTGCTGGGTGAAAACTACTGGCTGGAGGGGCGCACGGTGGAGAGAATGGGCATTGCCGGCTTAACAGCAACCGAAATTCGTCGCTATGTTTTGGAGGGTGAATTGGATTGAGTAGAAAACGCAAGATATTAGGAGCTCCTTTGGGACATGACGTACATGTGGCTGGTACCTTACGGTTCTTACGCTTAGCTGAAGAACAGGGCTACGATACCGAGTTCCTAGGTCCGGCCGTGGGCTTGCAGGGTATAATCCAGGCGGCTCAGGAATACAGGCCCGATATTCTTGCCGTTAGTTATCGTCTTACCCCTGAGCTGGTACCTAACCTGGTGCAGGATTTGCACAATGCTCTGGTTGAGGTCGGACTTAGCGATATAGAACTTGTCTTTGGTGGGACCCCACCGGCAGCGGAGGCGGCCGCCAAGACGGGCCTTTTCCGGCGTTGTTTTTCTGGGCTGGAAGGCATCGACGAGATAATTGCCTTCTTACAGGGGCGCGATCAGCAACCTGCAGCCGAGCGCTATCCCGATCAGTTGCTGTCGCGCCTAGCCGCCAAGCGGCCTTATCCTTTGTTACGCCATCATTTTGGTTTGCCTAACTTAGAAGACACCATTGCCGGTATTAGGCAAATTGCCGAGGCTAAAGTCCTGGATGTCATATCTATCGGCCCCGACCAGAATGCCCAGGAGAGTTTCTTCCGCCCTGAAGAAATGGATCCCAACCAGACGGGGGCCGGGGGAGTGCCGTTACGTAAAGCGGAAGATCTGGAAACCCTATATGAGGCCAGTCGTACTGGTAATTACCCCCTATTGCGCATTTATGCGGGTACTCGTGACTTGCTAAAGTGGGCCGAGTTGGCCAGCAGTACACTCAATAACGCTTGGGGAGCCGTTCCCCTATGCTGGTATAGCGAATTAGATGGCCGCTCTAACCGCCCCTTGGCAGCGGCCATTGCCGAGAATTTAGAAACCATCGCCTGGTATGGTCAGCGAGATATACCGTTAGAGGTTAACGAGGCCCATCACTGGAGTTTGCGGGAGGCCAGTGACACCATAGCAGTCGTGATGGCCTACTTGGCGGCCGCCTTTGCTAAACATCAAGGCGTGAAGCATTACGTGGCCCAATATATGTTCAATACGCCCAATGGCACCTGGTATAACATGGATCTGGCCAAAATGCTGGCCAAGAAGGAGCTCATTGCCACCTTGCACGATGAGAATTTCCAAAGCTACACGCAGGTGCGCAGCGGCCTGGCCAGCTTCCATGCCAATCTGAATATGGCCAAAGGCCAGTTGGCTTCCTCCATGCATTTGGCCCTATCCTTAAAACCGGATATCATCCACGTGGTCGGCTTCTGTGAAGCCAATCATGTGGCCACGCCCCAAGATGTAATTGAAAGCTGTGAGATTGTGGCCGGTATGTTACACAATGCCCTAGATGGCTTACCGGCGATAGAGCATGATCCCGCCATTGTTGCTCGCAAGAATGAACTGCTGGCAGAGGCCCAAGAGTTGTTGACCGCCATTAAGCATCTGGGCGACCCGGACAAGCCCTTAGGCAGCGATCCGGAGGTGCTGGTGGCCGCCATTCGTGCTGGCATCCTCGATGCCCCCCATTTGGCAGGCAGCAACGTGGCGCAGGGGCGGCTGCAAACGCGCTTGATCAATGGGGCTTGTGTGGCCGTTGATCCCCAAACCGGCCGGCCACTGCCGGAGAAAGAGCGCCTGCAAAGGTTGGCGTTAGGCTAAAATGTATGCTCTATTAGCAGATATTGGTAGCACCTATACGAAGCTCTGTGCTGTTGATCTAGATACGGGAACCCTGCTGGGCACCAGTGCGGTTTTGACCACCCAAAAGGATATCAGGCTCGGTGTGGATCTGGCCTGGCAAAAATTAAAACCCCAGTTGCCGCCAGGTATCAACTTCAGTCTGCGTCGAGCAGCCAGCAGTGCCGCCGGCGGTTTGCGTCTGGTGGCCGTGGGTCTGGTGCCCGAGTTGACAGGTGAGGCGGCGCGGATGGCCGCTTTAGGGGCCGGGGCCAAAGTACTTAAAGTCTATGGGCATCGTCTGTTGGCCAGCGATGTACGAGAAATTAGCCAGCTGGCCCCCGATATTATTCTTCTCGCCGGCGGCACCGACGGCGGGGATAGGGACACCCTGTTGGCCAATGCGGTCACCCTAGCCACTAGTCGGCTGGACACGGCCATTGTGATTGCCGGCAATCGGGAAGTGGCAGCGGAAGCGGAAGCAATTTTAAAGAGTGCCAACTACCCTTGTACGGTGGCCGACAATGTGCTGCCCCGGTTAGGGCGGCTGGAGGTGGATAGCGCTCGCCAAGCTATTCGCCAACTATTTCTGCAGCGCATTGTCTTAGCCAAAGGATTGAAGGAACTGGAAGACCAACTGGGCGAGGTGGTTATGCCTACGCCGGCGGCGGTACTAGCCGGACTGGAGCTTTTTGCCGCCAAGAAAGGTGATTTGCTGGCCATCGATCTGGGCGGCGCCACCACCGATGTCTATTCCATTGCCCCCGGCTACCCCACCGATGATACAATGCAAAGTGTAGGATTAATGCCCCCGCTGGCCTACCGCACCGTGGAAGCCGACATCGGTATGCGTAGCGGTGCGGAGGGTGTTATTAGCGGCGGCGGCCATTTACTAGCCCGGTTGGCGCGAGCGGCCGATCTGCCGGCTTGTGACTGGACCAAGTTTGCCGCCACCATTTCCCGGCCCACCTGGTTGCCTAGCAACAAATTAGAAAGTCTGCAAGAGCAGCTCTTAGCCCGCGCCTGCGTGCAACTGGCGGTGAACCGGCATGTGGGCCAGGTGGAAGTCGTGGCAACACCTCAAGGGCGGAGTTACCTGCTGCGGGGCAAAGATTTGCGTTCCCTGCGCCAAATTATCGGTATAGGCGGAGCCATCAAGCATAGCCCCAACCCGGGCTATATCTTGGCAGGAGCTTTGCAGCAGACTGGCGAATTACAGCTTATGAAACCAACCGAAGGTGATTTCTTATTAGATTCCCACTATGTACTGTTTGCTGCTGGACTACTAGCCTCATCTCATCCAGAAAGTGCACTACAATTGTTGGAACAGACACTACAACCGGTATCAACTGCGTAAATATGTAGTGAACTTGCCTGGGCTGGGCGCTGTACAACGCCAAATGCTTAAGGCGTAGGAGGTGGGGGGCATTGCCATTGGAGAAGAAACTTTACCGATCGCGGCGAGACAAAAGCTTGGCTGGCGTATGTGGTGGGCTGGCCGACTACTTCGGCATCGATGTGACCATCATTCGTCTGATCTGGGCTTTGGCAGTACTAGTTTACGGTACAGGACTATTAGCATATATTGTGGCAGCAATAATAATTCCGTTGGAACCAGAAGAAACTTAGCCTATTTTGGCGCCTAAAGGCTGCCCTTCGGATAGGGCAGCCTTTAGCAGTAGGGTAAATCATTTACGAGGAGGGGCCATTAATGCTCACCAGCAGACAGCAACAAGTAATCGAAAAACTAAAGGGCAAAAAGGTAGGAGTACTGGGGCTTGGCCGACGCAGTGGTGTGCCGTTAATTAGATTTTTGCACGGGCTTGGCTGCCAAATTGTGGCTTGCGATCGTAAGGAAAAGGAGCAGCTGAAGGACGTTTTGGCCCAGTTGGGTGACATTCCCGTAGAATTGCGGTTGGGGGAGGACTACTTGGCCTACCTGAGCGATTGCCAGGTGCTTTTTCGCACCCCCTTTATGCGTCCCGATCTGCCCGAGTTGCAGGCGGCAGTCCAGCGGGGGGCTTGTCTTTCCAGTGAAATTGAATTAGTTTTTGCTTTAGCTTCGGCCCCTATAACCGGCATTACCGGCAGTGATGGCAAAACAACAACCACAACCCTAATCAGTGAGATATTAAAAGCCGACGGCAGGCAAGTTTACCTAGGAGGGAATATCGGCTATTCATTAATTGAAGAAGTGTTACACATTCCCGCCTCGGCGGAAATAGTTTTAGAGTTGAGCAGTTTTCAATTGATGACCCTGACCGACAGCCCGCAGGCGGCGGTGATCACCAATTTGAGTCCTAACCACCTGGACTACCATACTTCCTTTGACGAATATGTGCATGTAAAAACCAACCTGATACGAGCTCAAGGTGAGGATGATATAACCGTCTTGAACTGGGATAACCGATTAACAAAAGATTTGGCTAGCTTAACTCAGGGCAAGATTTATTATTTTAGCCGCCAAGAAGAAGTGGCGGCCGGTGCCTTTGTGCGCGATGGGCACATTATTTTGCGCGCTGGGCAACAAGAGATGGTTTTGTGTGCCACCGACGAGCTAAAAATTCTTGGTGACCATAATGTGGAAAACATGATGGCGGCCGCCATAGTCGCCTATGCCAAAGGTGCCAAGTTATCAGCCATAAGGCAGGTGGCAACCACCTTTGCCGGCGTGGAGCACCGTTTAGAACTGGTGCGGGAACTGCATGGTGTCCGTTATTATAACGATTCTATCGCCAGCTCTCCAACGCGTACAATAGCTGGCCTGGCAGCTTTGCCTTACCCGGTAGTGCTGATTGCCGGCGGCTACGACAAGAAAATTCCTTTTGAGCCCTTGGCCAAAGCCGTTGTGGGGCGGGTAGATGCCTTAGCTTTGATCGGTCAAACGGCACCGGCCATCGAGCAAGCCCTTAAGGAAGAACTGGCGGCTCAAGGAGCCAGTTTACCCATGCAGCAATTCGATTCATTACAAGATGCATTGCTGTGGGCCCAGCAACAGGCGCGACCGGGTAGCGCAGTAGTCTTGTCACCGGCCTGTGCTAGTTTTGATATGTTCGCAGATTTTGAAGCCCGCGGTCGCGCATTTAAAGAGCTGGTGCACCAGCTCAATTAGAACTTGCATCTTAAGTAGTTTTCCGCTAAAATAATAAAGGAATTTGTACGCCCGTAGCTCAGTGGATAGAGCACCAGACTCCGGATTTGGGTGCAGAGGTTCGATTCCTCTCGGGCGTACCATTTACTAACACCAATTAATTTCCATTTACAACTGGCTCAATTCGTGCTATAGTAGATACTGCGCCGCCGCGATAGGCGCAGCGCAGAGCAGGGTTGACCAGTAATGGAACTTGCTATATAATTGATAATTGCATGGGCGCATAGCTCAGTTGGGAGAGCACCTGCCTTACAAGCAGGGGGTCACAGGTTCGAGCCCTGTTGTGCCCACCATACGGTGCCGTGGTGTAGTGGTTAACATGCCGGCCTGTCACGCCGGAGATCGAGGGTTCGAGTCCCTTCGGCACCGCCAACGTGCCTCGGTAGCTCAGTTGGTAGAGCAACGGACTGAAAATCCGTGTGTCGCCAGTTCGAATCTGGCCTGAGGCACCACTTTAGTTAAGCGGAAGTAGCTCAGTGGTAGAGCATCGCCTTGCCAAGGCGAGGGTCGCGAGTTCGAATCTCGTCTTCCGCTCCATCTTTTGTCCTTTTTGCCAGTTCGGCTATCGGGGCGGCATAGCCAAGTGGTAAGGCAGAGGTCTGCAAAACCTTTATTCCCCAGTTCGAATCTGGGTGCCGCCTCCATATAAAAGACAAGCCGAGGTGGCGGAACAGGCAGACGCACGGGACTTAAAATCCCGCGAATCGTTGAGATTCGTACCGGTTCGATTCCGGTCCTCGGCACCAAATATAGTTAATAACGTGGGGGCATAGCTCAGTTGGGATGAGCGCTACCTTGACACGGTAGAGGTCACAGGTTCGATCCCTGTTGCTCCCACCATAAGCATAAAACACACCACAAGGATTTCACCTTGTGGTGTTTTTGTTTTTCCCGCAGTTTCTTTGACTTGTTAGTGATAGCCTATATTTATCCTGTCCTTTGCTACCTAAAACGAAAGCCCCCGCACCAAAAGAGCGGGGCACTCTTGTTTTGCTAACTCTTCAGCCAAAAATGCTGCCAGCAATTGCAGCAGACAGTCCCCTCTAACGGGTCAGAGCAGTTTTAACTAATCCACCTGTAACTACCATACAAACAGTACCAATTTCGTTTCAGTCCTCTCTAACGAGTCAATGGGAGTGTAAC
>JAMNZE010000055.1:0-2678 GCA_023622465.1 Bacillota bacterium
TTAATAAATCGCGGATCTCGGTCAGCAGCGCAATCTCTGGACTAGGAGCCGGCGGCGGAGCGGGCTTCTCCTCCTCTTTCCGCTTGAGCTGGCTTAACATCTTAATAAACAAGAGGATACAGGCGGATATGATCAAAAAGTCAACTACCGACTGTATAAAAAGCCCATAGTTGATGGACGCCTCGCCCACCTTTATTTGTAAGCTGGTGAAGTCCAAACCTCCGAGTATAACTCCGAACAAAGGCATGATGATGTCGTTAACCAAAGAAGTAACTATCTTACCGAAGGCACCGCCGATGATTACACCGATAGCTAGGTCTAAAACATTGCCCTTAAAAGCAAAAGACTTAAATTCCTTCCACACTATGCCTCGCCCCTTCCTCCTCTTTTCTTCACAGTAACATATGAAAGCCTTTTAGGCGAGACAATTCTGACCAATTAATCGTTTGTGTCCTGCTCTGCTAGCTGTTTAGCGATCTCCTTCGCCGTCTTGCGCGGCCTACCCGGTACATGGCCTCAATTACTTCGTCGGCAGGAATAACGCTGCTCTGCCCCGCTAAAGCCAAATCAGCACTGATGATGGCGTTAACAGCTTGGGAAGCATTGCGATAGGCACAGGGTAGCTGTACCATGCCGGCCACCGGGTCGCAGATCAGCCCCATGCAGTTCATCAAAGCGATGGCTACCGCATGGGCACAAGCCTCAGGGCTACCACCAGATAAGAAGACAACGGCTGCTGCCCCCATGGCGGCCGCGGCCCCGCACTCGGCTTGACAACCCCCTTCGGCTCCGGATACGGTGGCATTCTTAGTGATAACCGCGCCTACGCCGGAAGCTACCAAGAGGGCGTCCAACAACTGGCGTCGGCTGCTACCTAATTTTTCTCCGGTGGCCAGTAGCACGGCTGGCAATATGCCGCTAGCCCCACCGGTGGGGGCTGCACACACCAAACCCATGGAGGCATTGACTTCGCTGCCAGAGAGGGCCATGGCCATCAGCCTATTTAAATATTCGCCACAGAGGGGATTCTGATATTTATACTGCCGAGCAGCTTGCCCTTTAATTAGCCCCCCCACCATCTCCTGCGGCTGGGTCAAGGCCCGCTGGGCACTGGCTACCATTACTTCATAATGGCGGTCGAGGAGTTCATATACCTCTTCCTCCGTCTTATCGGAGAGAGCCATTTCATTTTCTAGTACTATGCGTGCTAAAGATACCTGCCTACTATTGGCCAGATCAATCAAATCTTGTAGAGAATGATACATGCTCCCGCCTCCTATTGCAATATTGATGTTATTATCGGCTAGCACTTGGCTAACCTGGCTAATAACTCCCTGCTCATCGCGTTGCTGGATGACCAGAGTGGGCTGTTCGGCCGCCAACTCCACAGCCATACCGTCAATGTTGGTGATTAAAATCCGGCCTCCGCCTATGCTGCAACCGATAATAGTACTCTTGGTTGAGTCGGTATGGGTAAAGGTGATCATGGCCGTATTTTCATGCACATCATCCAGCTCTACCTCAGAGAAGGTATAGGAAATACCTTGGGCCGCGGCGATGTCCCGGCTCTTCTTTATGCGCTCATCATCCTTAGTAATACCCAAGACCCCCGCCAAAAGAGCCAGCTTAGTACCGTGCCCAACTCCCGTCTTGGCAAAGGAGCCGTGAAGGGCAAAGTCCACATGGGTAAAAGGTTTGGCCGCAATCAGGGACGCTGTCCGGGCCAGTTTGACCGCCCCGGCCGTATGGCTGGAACTAGGACCAATCATGATCGGCCCGATAACGTCAAAGATACTCAGGTTCATGGCTCTCCACCCCTCTAATAGAAACTATATTTATACTAACAATTAAACAGGTTAAATGTAAACAGGTTAAATGTGAAGTCCCCGTTACTTAACGTTGCCATGGTATAATTTGAATAAGTGAATAACACTAAGGAAGTGAAAATATGATAGTAGTTATAGATGGCCAGGGTGGCAAAATAGGAAAGATGCTTGTGGAACAGCTAAAAGCCCGCCTGCCCCAGGTGCCGCTTATTGCTATTGGCACTAATAGTATAGCCACCGCTACCATGCTGAAGGCGGGAGCCGACGCGGGAGCAACCGGTGAAAACCCGGTCATTGTCAATGCTCGGCAGGCGCATGTCATTGTGGGGCCGTTAGGCATCATCATCGCCGACGCTTTGTTAGGGGAAATAACGCCTAAGATGGCGCAAGCCATATGTCAAAGTCGGGCACAAAAAATATTATTGCCTGTTAATAGATGCCATACTACCATCGTGGGCCTGAAGGAGATCAGCCTCAACGAAGCGGTGGCTTTGGCGGTGGCCGAAGTGGAACAACTTCTTATAGAGAAAGAATGAGATCGGCCCGTTGAACAATATTATAGGTGGCAAAATACTTGTTTTCTAAGGGAATCCATTCCTCCAAGAAGCGACGGTGCATTTTGGCACCGTTTCTTTGCTTAATGCGCTCACTCTGAGTGTTCGGATCAATCGTCATAAAAGCTTTAAGCGTATAAGGATCACCAAATTTAGGGTGCATACTATAGACGCCTTCGATAATATTTAGCTGCTTTTTAGGCACATGTTTTTGCGCCACTATCCGGCCCTGAGAGCAGTCATAAATTCCATAGCTAAAATCACCACCCAGCTGTAATCCGTCTAAGACCTCGCTGAT
>JAMNZE010000057.1:0-7075 GCA_023622465.1 Bacillota bacterium
GAGGCGGCCGGTGTGCCCTATAAAATTTACCACCTGCCGGTAACGGACCGCAACGACGTTATCGAGGAAATTATGCGGGCTAAGGCGGTGGTCATCGGTTCGCCTACCATTAACCGGGGTATTTTGCCCACAGTTACTCCCTTGTTGGATGACCTGGTAGGATTACGGGTGGCAGGTAAGAAGGCCCTGGCTTTCGGCTCCGATGGATGGGGCGGCGGTGCGGTCAAAGCGATAAACGAGTATCTGGATAAGGCGGGTATGCAGCGCATCTCCGATGGGGTAGCCATGCGCTGGAAGCCGGATGCGGAGGCCCGCAAAGAGTTGCAGGAAATTGGTCGCCAACTAGGCGAGAGCATTAAATAGTCAGCCATAATAGTTACGGGGCGGTTCGCAAAAGCAATTTAGCGAACCGCCCCTGTGGTCATAGATTTAACTTCTATCTAACCATACATTTTCCAGCCGTACTATTCCCAGCGGGTGGAGCGAGAAGCCCTTTACATGCGGTTGGGTAATGAACAGCTGGTCGTCATGGCAGAGGAAGACCCACGGTGCCAGCTCGGCAATCAGGCGGTTGAGTTTGGCATAATGTTGTTTGCGCTGCTCGGGGTCGCGGATGGCTTGTCCCTGTTCCAAGAGCCGATCAACTTGCGGGTCACTAAAAAAGGTGCGGTTGCCCATGTCACCTTGGTTGCTGGTATTAAACAGAGGCTGCAAGAAGTTATCCGGGTCACCGGTGTCGCCGATCCAAGTCAGCATGTGCATGTCGCAACGGCGCATGGCGGAAGTGGAAACCATCTCAGCCCAAGGCAGTTCTTTTATGTCTAAACGAATGCCGATTTGCCCCAGCCATTCTTGGAAAAGGGCCGCCTGTTTTGCTTGGGCCTGGTTGCCTTGGCGAATATGTAAAACCAGCGGTTCCGGCAGTCCGTTGGGATAACCGGCTTCCCGCAATTTTTCTCTGGCAGCATTGAGGTCGAAGGGATAGGGAGCCAGGCGCTCATCATAGCCTGTGCAGCCCGGAGGTAACGGACCGGCAGCAACGCGGGCATTGCCGTTGTAGATTTCATCCACAATCACTTGCTTATTGATGGCTAGGTTGATGGCTTGTCTTACCTTAGGGTTGCTTAAAGGTCCGCCCTTGCCACAGTTGAGTCCAATATGGGCGGTGCGCAACACGGGGCCCCGTTCCAGCCGTCGGCCGTAGAGTGGGTGGGCTTGGATGGCGCTTAGATCACTACGGGCGGTTAGCTGCAAAAGATCGATGGTCTCGGAAGTTAGGGCCTCCAGTTCGCTCATACCGTCGGGCAGAGCCATTAAGACCTCAATCTCATCCAGGAAGGGGCGGCCCCCGTAAAAATCGTCAAAGGCTTTTAGTATCGCCTTTTCCCCCGGTTCATAGGTGACAAACTGGAAAGGCCCAGCGCCGATGGGATGGGTTAAATGTTGACCACTTTCCACCACTTCTTGTGGCAAAATGCTAGTACCCGTATAGGCCAAATTAGCTAAGAAGGGATGGTAGGGTTTTTCTAAAGTGATTTGCACACAATAATCATTTTTTACGACAATACCTCGCACATGGCGACTTTTGCCCTCCATTACTTCCTTGGCGCCCTCAATCATTTCTACTAACCAGGTGTTGGGGGAACCGGTTTCTGGGCGTAGTACGCGTTCCAGGCTATATTTGACGTCATGGGCTTTTACTTCCCGTCCGTTATGGAACTTGGCTCCTCGACGTAACTGGAAGGTCCAAGTGCGACCATCGGCGGCCAAATCCCAAGCTTGGGCCAGTCCGGGGACGATGCTGGTGTCGGGACCGAAGCGGGTCAGGCCCACAAACACTTCATGGAGCAGATTGGTGGTTGACATGTCATTGCTCATTTGGGGGTCGAGGGTGATGGGGTCGCTGCCCACGCACCAACAGAAGCGCTGTTTGGGTCGGATGACGTCTTTAGGACGCGGCAAACTAGCACAAATGGCCCCCATCTGTTCCGTGAGCATACCCAATTGGGTAAGGGCGGCCTGCTGCTGGGAAGCGTCCATGATGGCCTTATCGATAGAATAGCTGACTCTTGCCGCTAGCTCGGCCAGAGAATTAGCCACCCGCACTATTTGCTGTGAGCCCTCGGCTTGCTCGGTGGCCGCATCCGAGATCTGGGCCACCATCTCACTTACTTGGCCGGCGGCTTCTACAATGTCGTTTAGGGCTTGTCCCGCCTGGTCAACTACCGCGTTGCCGGCGGCTACGGCCTGTAAGCTTTCGTCCATATGGGTGGTTACCTGTTGTATTTCACCGGTGATTTCTTCAACAACAGCGGTTATTTGCCGGGCTTGGGCTGCCGATTGTTCCGAAAGCTTGCGTACCTCGTCGGCTACCACCGCAAAACCGCGCCCCGCATCGCCGGCCCGGGCTGCTTCAATGGCAGCATTGAGGGATAGTAAGTTGGTTTGGCTGGCTATTTCTTGAATGACATCGACGATGCGGGTAATTGCTGTCGCCCGTTGGCCCAGTTGAATGACCGTATCGCCCGTTCTCTGCACCGTGGCCGCGATGCGGGCCATCTGGTTGTGGGCTTCTTCTACGGCGTTCCGCCCTTGCTGCGCCAGCGCATCGGCCTGTTGTGCTACACTGGCCGACTCTTGGGCCGAGGCGGCCACCTGTTGGGTGGTGGCTGAAAGCATCTCTACCGTCGCCAAGGTTTGATCCAGACCATCCTCGTGCTGCAATTGCCCTGCCTGAATTTCCCTTAGCCCCAATTCCAATTGTTTGACAGCATCCTGCAATTCACCTACGGCATGTTTTAGTCGCTTGTAGGCCACATCGTGCTGAAAAATGACGGTAGCCTGAGTAGCGGCTTGACTCGTCGTTGGCTCTTCCTTTGGTATCGGCTGCGTATGCGATTCCGTCTCCGATTGTTTCCGCAGGCGATTCCACAAACTCTTCATAATCTCACCCTCTTCTCACCCTCTGTTCTGTTTAGTTCGCCGTAGTAGCCAGTTACTTTTATTGCGCAGCTACTTTGTTAAGTTTATCCTTGCACAAAAATTCGACAATAGTAGCCAATATTCCTGCTAGTTGTTTATTTACCTAGTGTTAGCGGCATCTTTTGCGGCTTCTTTTTCGTTTTATTGTGGGTCGTCGGCAGTTTCTCAGTTGACCTTGTAGAATTATCGGCCCTTTGTCACCTGTTTCTCCATTGACGGGGAGAATACGAACGCAACTAGCGGGCAGCAGGGAAACAACGGTGGGTAGGGAGATGGTACAAAACCAACCGGCTGTCGCGGGCGATATTTGGGAAAGGCGCTGCGAAAAGCTACCGGCTTCCCGACTAACTCTTGCCTCAGCCAAATATTGATTATAGTTGCCCCAATGGCTGGCCGGCGGCAAAACAGCCGCCAGTGTGATTGCCTGGCCTCCTTGGGGCTCTATATGTACGAAAGCAACACCTTCAGTAGCGGGGGGCACCGGTTCAATTGGCTTAAGCAAAATGCCGCAAGGGTAGGGAACATTTCCGGGAACGCACAGAACATCACCGGGGACTAGTTGGTTCGGATTCCCAATATGCGGGTTGGCTTTCCGTAGTTGACTCGGGGAGCGACGGAAAAAGCGGGCAATGGAAATCAGGTTGTCACCGGTGGCAACTCGATAGCGGCCTAACCATCCGGGGGGACAAGATTGGGGCTGACGTGGTGCTCTAGCCATGATTATCACCTCCTGCGGTAGTTTATGCGGTAAAGCAAGAGGGAGGTGCATGCCCGTGGATAACGGTGCTAGGGGGAATAAGAAGCTTGACAAGGATAGGTAAAGGGTGTATTAATGAATTAGTACACCATTACTCTAATACACCGTAATTAATAGGCGGGGTGATAAAACTGTTCTATTTGGATCACCGCAGTCCGATTCCCATATACGTGCAGCTACAAAATCAGATCAAACAGGCGATAGCAGGCGGGGTTTTTGTGCCCGGTGATCAGCTTCCTTCGGTGCGGGAGCTGGCGGGTCGACTAGCTGTCAATCCTAACACAATTGCTAGGGCCTACCAGGAGCTGGAGCGGGAGGGCTTGATTGAAACTTTACGCGGTCGCGGCACTTTTGTGGCGGAGGTCGAAGCTCTAACCCCCCTAGCTCGTCGCCTGAGAGTTAGTGAGCGGCTAGATGGCCTGTTACGGGAGGCACGGCGCTTGGGTATGGGGCGGCGGGAGGTAAATGACCTATTTGCGGAAAGGCTGTCACTAGTTTTCGAAGAGGAAGAAGAGGGGAGTGGGGAAAATGGAAGTAATCAAAACTAGAGGCTTAACTAAGATTTATGGCGCAAAAATAGCCGTTGCTGACCTGGATTTGAGCGTTCAGCGGGGCAGTGTCTTCGGGTTCTTAGGTCCCAACGGCTCGGGAAAAAGTACCACGGTGAAAATGCTTTTGGGGCTGCGAACGCCTTCTAGGGGCACTGCCCAAGTGTTGGGTTTTGATAGCAGTAGAGAAAGTCATCTGATTGGGCAGCGGGTGGGCTATGTGCCGGAGCTTGGTAACCTTTATCCCCATTGGACGGTGCAGGCCACCATCGAGTTGGTGCGGGGGTTGCGGCCCACTTGGGATGACAGCTTTGCTAGTCATCTGCTGAGCTTGTTTGAGCTGCCCCTGAAGCAACGGGTAGGTAAGTTGTCTAAAGGTATGCAACGTCAATTGGCCTTGCTCTTAGCTATGGCACCGCGGCCGGAGTTGCTTATTCTTGATGAACCGACTTCCGGGCTGGACCCAATTAAGAGACAAGAGTTTTTGCAAGTTTTGATGGAGGGAGTAGCTGATACGGGACAAACCGTATTCTTTTCCTCCCATAATATGACCGAGGTGGAACGGGTAGCCGATACTATCGGTATCTTATATAACGGTCGTCTCGTAGTGTCGGGTGCTTTGGAGGAGCTTAAGTGTAGTGTGAAACGTATTCGGGTGGTTCTACCCAATAGAGACTCACTCCAGCTGCAACAACCGGTACGCAGCATAGAAGGCGATAATGGCCAGTGGATTCTAACGGTGGAACGGGGAGTGGAAAAGGTTTTAGCCGAACTCCGGACTATGGAACCGGTAGCGCTCCAGGTTTATGATTTGGCCTTGGAAGACATTTTCATGATTTATGGGGGAGGCGAGGGGCATGAACCGAACACTGATCGCTAAAGAATTAAGGGAATTACGGTGGAAACTGTTGGTCGGCTTTTTGGCTCTCCTAGGTGCGGTCCTGTTGATGATCCTAATGTACGAGAAAATACAGTTAGTCTTGCCGGAGGATACTTCTCAACTGCCGCCCTTTGTTACACCAGAAATGTTGGAGAGTCTTGGTGATTATACCACCGCCATGTGGTCTAATTTTAATGATAAGAATATACCACAGATTGGTACCTTGCTGGCCATTGTGTTAGGCATAGGCCTCTTGGCCCCAGAAATTGAGAGCGGTACTATTACTCTGTTGCTGACCAACGGCGTTTGCCGTAAACGGGTATTCTGGATAAAAACCACGTTGGCTGTTGTGACTCTAATAGTGTTACCCATGGTTGTTACCGTGTTAATAGGGCCCTTTAGCCGAGCCTTTGGCTACTCCTTGCGTCATCTACGTCAGATACCGGCCACTCTGGTGGCCAGTTTGAGCCTGGCCTTTGTAATGGCGGTAAGCCTCTTTATTTCCCTCTTGGTGAAAGAGCGGATCTGGAGCGGTATCGCCTGCGCTATTTTGTTTGGCTTGTGATCGGTACTCGGATTTTGGAAATCTACCCGAGTTTTGAGCCCCTTTTATCACATGCGGGCTGCCGATTATTTTTTCGGCGAAACCGGGTTTCCCTGGTTGACCGCTCTCGGTTTTCTGATAGCCACCGCTGTCGTACTGCTCGCGGCAGAGCGCCGTTTTATGAACGAGGAATTATAAGTTGATAGGGGGAGGAAAGCGTGGGCCAAAAATGGCGGTTGTGGGGGCTCTGTGTCTTAATTTGTGTAGCCATACTGCTGACAGGCTGCTCTAGCGGGATTCGCTTGGGCTGGGCAGGGAGTGATAGTATTGCTTCCATGCGGGCCCGATATACCCATTGGAGTGGTAGCAAACAAAAGCTGATCACTTTAGAAGCAAATGATGTGCTCGAGTTAACCTATAAGGCTAAGGTCAACAAGGGCAGCTTGATTATTGAGGTGTTACCACCTGAGGGTGATGCCTTGCTGGCAGTAAATCTGGAGCAAGACGCGGAGCAAACTGTTAAGTTGACAGCAGAAGAGGCGGGTAGGTATGTTGTAAAAGTTAGGGGCGAAGGCACCGGCGGCAGTTTTTCCATCTCTTGGACAAAACAGGAGAGGTAGTACCATGACCAGTGTCCTCAGGTGGGAAGGGAAGAGAATATTTTTGGCGTATATGTATTAAAAAGGAAGGAGGTTTGCTTATGTTGCAGATAATAACCGATAGCTCTTGCGATTTGCCGGAAGAGCTGGTTGTTGAGCATAACATCCGTATTATACCCCTTACCATCAGTGTGGACGGTCGTGACTACTTGGAAAGGATGGATATTTCCCCCGAGACCTTTTACGCCCGTATGGCGGCCAGCCGGGAGTTGCCCAAGACATCGCAACCGCCGCCGGCAGCTTTCGCCGACGCTTTTCGTGAGCGAGCTGAGTATGGCCCGGTCATTTGCCTAACCATTTCCTCCGGCTTAAGCGGAACCTACGAGTCGGCCTGCTTAGGACGGGATTTGTCAGGGGTGGATGCCGCCGTCTTTGATACAGGGGCCGGTTCCTTGGGCCACGGCCTGCAAGTTTTGCGGGCCTGTAAAATGGCCGCTGCCGGCTGCACCGTAGATGAGGTAATTGCGGAACTGACCGAGTGTCGGCGGCAGATGAAGATCTTGATTTTGCTAAACACCTTGGAGAACATAGTCAAAGGTGGGCGACTAAGCAAGTTTCAAGGCACGCTAGCCAATATCCTTAACATTAAACTGCTTTTACATAATGTGGATGGAAAAGTAGAGCTGTTAGAGCGGGTGCGGGGGAGTAGGCGATTTTATCGGCGGGTACTGGAAACGATGCAAGAGTTTTGCTCCGATATGAGTG
>JAMNZE010000118.1:0-7711 GCA_023622465.1 Bacillota bacterium
ATTACCCACTCGAAAGAAACCATGATGGCCGTCGATACGCTTTACGGGGTGACTATGCCCGAGCAGGGGGTCTCCCAGTTGATTTCAGTTGAATTGAGTAACGAAGAGAATTAGCGAGGGAGTGTGGGTTGGATTTGAGCTTCTTTGATAGGTTAAAGCAAGGTCTAAGAAAGACGCGTCAAGGATTTATCGGTAAGATTGAACAATTAATTACCGGCCGTAAGATCGATGAGGAATTATTTGAAGAGTTGGAAGAACTTTTGATTACCAGTGATGTGGGGGTACGTACCACTTTAGATTTGGTGGAGGAATTGCGGGAAGAGGCTGAGGAGAAAAGGTTAACGGAAGGCGAGGAATTGCGCGGCTTGCTCAAGGAAAAATTGCGTCACCTGCTGGGAGAGCCGGAGGCACTCAATATTGAGGCGGGGCGCTTAAATGTGATTCTCGTGGTTGGGGTCAATGGGGTGGGCAAAACCACCACCATTGCCAAACTAGCCAACCGCTTTAAGGAGGAAGGGCGGAAGGTGATTTTGGCGGCAGGAGATACTTTTAGAGCCGCCGCCGCTGAGCAATTGGAGATCTGGGGCAATCGGATAGGGGTGCCCGTTATCCGTCACCATGAGGGAGCTGATCCGGCAGCCGTTGTTTTTGACGCCTTACAGTCGGCCAGGGCCCGTAGAATGGACGTCTTGATCGTAGACACGGCCGGGCGTTTGCATACTAAGAGCAATTTGATGAAGGAGTTAGAGAAGATTGGACGCGTTGTAGGACGCGAGTGCCCGGGGGCTCCCCATGAGGTCTTGCTAGTCATCGACGCCACCACCGGTCAAAATGGGGTAGTGCAAGCGGAGCAATTTGGGCAGAGTGTTCCCCTAACCGGCCTGGTGTTGACTAAAATGGATGGCACCGCTAAGGGTGGTATTATCTTTGCTATTGCTAGTCAACAAAAATTACCCGTGAAGCTGATCGGCGTGGGTGAACAACTGGATGATCTGCGCGACTTTGAACCCGATGAATTTGTGGCCGCCTTGTTCGCCGAGGAAGATTAATAGGCGGGTGACAAGGGTTTTAGCTTGACAGCAAACGGTGCGGCTGGTATCATTGTCAAGGTGCACAACTTAACAGGGTGGTATTTATGGAACGCTTTGTGCGGGTTTACCAGCTTTATGATATCTACGGCCAGTTTCTTACCCCCAAACAACGGCAGGCCGTGGAGTTATATTATGGCCATGACCTGTCTTTAGCCGAAATCGCTGAGGAAATGGGTACTAGCCGCCAGGCTGTTCACGATTTATTGCGTCGTTCCGAGCAGGCTTTGCAAGATTATGAAGAAAAACTGGGTTTGGCCCGGCGTTACGAAGAACAACAGCGACATTTTGCCGAGCTAGAGAGCTTGCTCCGACAATTGGAAGATACCGATTCCCGCTGGCAGCGGGTGTTTGAGCTGCTGGCAGTGATGCGTAGATAGGAGGGAGAACAGCGTGGCGTTTTCTGGATTAGCGGAAAAATTGCAAGCCACTTTTAAGCGCTTGCGGGGAAAAGGCAAGCTAACTGAAAAAGATGTAAACGATGCCCTGAGGGAAGTGCGTCTGGCCTTACTAGAAGCCGACGTTAACCATCGAGTGGTGCGAAATTTTGTTGCTGCCATCAAAGAACGGGCTATTGGAGCGGAAGTAATGGAGAGCATCACGCCGGGGCAGCAGATCGTCAAAATTGTCCACGAGGAGATGATTGAACTTCTCGGAGGCACCGCTGGCCGTTTGCAGATGGCAAGCAAGCCGCCCACGATTATTATGCTGGTAGGTCTGCAGGGGGCAGGAAAAACAACCACCGCTGGTAAACTGGCACTGCACTTACGTAAGAACGGGCGGCGACCCATGTTGGTGGCCGGAGACGTTTATCGACCGGCAGCTATTGAGCAGCTGCATGTGGTTGGCAAACAAGCCGAAGTCCCCGTATTTAGCATGGGTGATAAACTGAGCCCGGTCCATATTGCCAAGGCGGGGGTAGAACAAGCTCTGCGAGATGGGCGGGATGTGGTAATTATAGACACCGCCGGCCGATTACACATCGACGAGGAATTGATGCAGGAGTTAACCAGCATTAAGACCGAGGTCAAACCCCATGAAGTTTTGTTAGTCGTTGATGCCATGACCGGCCAGGATGCGGTTAATGTGGCTAACGCCTTTAATGAGCAGCTGGGAATAGACGGTTTAATCATGACCAAGTTAGATGGTGATACGCGGGGTGGGGCAGCCCTTTCGGTCAAGGCGGTGACCGGCAAGCCAATCAAGTTTGCGGCCACCGGCGAAAAGCTGGATGCCTTAGAAGTTTTCCATCCCGATCGCATGGCATCTCGCATTCTTGGCATGGGCGATGTGCTCTCTTTGATTGAAAAGGCCCAAGCCGCCATGGATGAGAAGAAGGCTATCGAGCTCAGCAAGAAATTGCGGTCGGCCCAGTTTACTCTTGAAGATTTTCTCGAGCAGTTACAACAGGTTCGAAATATGGGGCCGCTGGATCAATTGATAGGTATGATTCCGGGTATGGCCCAGTCCAAGCAATTCCGGGATTTACAGCCCGATGAAAAGCAGCTGAAACAGATTGAGGCCATTATCTACTCCATGACTCCAGCCGAACGACAGCAGCCGGAAATTATCACCGGTAGTCGGCGGCGGCGGATTGCCGCCGGTAGCGGCACCAGTGTGCAAAGTGTCAACCGTTTGCTTAAGCAGTTTGAGCAAACGAAGCGGATGATGCGCCAATTCGGGGATAAGGGCGGCCGTAAGCGGGCCAAATTCCCCTTTCCCTTTTAATAAAAACTAACCCTGAAAGGAGGTGAAAGTGTAGATGGCTACTAAGATCCGTTTGCGCAGAATGGGTGCGAAAAAGGCGCCTTTCTATAGAATCATCGTTGCCGACTCTCGCTCTCCGCGGGATGGTCGTTTCATCGAGGAAATCGGCTACTATGATCCGACCACCAAACCCAGCACGATCAAAATTGATAGCGAGAAGGCAGCTGCCTGGCTCAAGCAAGGGGTGCAAATGACTGATACAGTCCGTCGTTTGTTTATCCAGGCAGGGATCCTGGAGTAGAAGCTTGATTGACGACTGGGAGGTGTGCACGTGCGTGAATTAGTGCTTTTTATCAGTCGCTCCTTAGTAGATCACCCCGAACAAGTGGAAGTCATTGAGATAGAGAACGAGCGCGGTCTGGTTCTGCAAGTTAAGGTGGCGCCCGAGGATGTGGGCAAGATAATCGGTAAGCAGGGCCGCATCGCTCAGGCTATCCGCTCTTTGGTTAAGGCAGCTTCCAGCAATGAGTCGAGACGAGTCATGGTGGATATCCTGTCCTAGTGTTAGTGGGCCAAAGCTAGAGCCCGATGCAAGAAATTCATCAAACAGGGAGATTGGCTCATGTTTGTAACTGTTGGGATCATTAGCGGCACTTTTGGTGTGCATGGTGAACTAAAGGTGACGCCCGAAAGTGATCATCCCGGCCGTCGGGATGCTTTAGCAAAAATGCAGGTTTTTGTTTATCATAACGGGATCAGAGACGTATACCGGGTAGTTCGCATAGAACAACGCCAATCCCTATGGCACATCAAGCTGGAAGGGATCGAGACTCGGGAGCAAGCGCAAGCGCTAGTTGGCGGCGAGTTGCAGATCCCCAAGCATAAAATCTTGCCTCTCCCGGAGGGCCAGTATTATATATTCCAGATTCTTGGCCTACAGGTGGAAACGGAAGAGGGAGAAGTGTTGGGCCGGGTAACGGACGTGCTGCAGCCGGGTGCTAATGATGTCTATGTGGTACAGGACGAAACCGGGCGGGAGCTTTTAGTTCCTGCTATCAAGCAAGTCGTTCTGGATATCGATTTGGCTAAGCAGCGTATGCTTGTCCGACCTTTGCCTGGTTTATTCGATGATGCGGGTGAACCGGATGCGGATTGATATACTGACCCTGTTTCCCGAGTTCTTTACGAGCATTTTCACTACCAGTATTTTGCACCGGGCTATTGCCAAGGAGCTGGTGGCATTGAATACGGTTGATATTCGGGATTTTGCCCTTGATAAGCATCGGACGGTGGATGATTACCCCTATGGCGGGGGAGCGGGTATGGTTATGAAGCCCGAGCCTATTGCCCGGGCAATTAGGGCTACCAAACAGCCCAACAGCGATGCCCGCGTAATCTATATGAGCCCCCAAGGTCAGGTGTTCAACCAGCAAAAGGCGCGGGAGCTGGCGGCTTACCCCCAATTGGTCGTCCTCTGCGGCCATTATGAGGGCGTGGATGAACGGGTAATCCAGCGATACGTGGACGAGGAAATCTCCATCGGTGACTTTGTCTTAACCGGCGGAGAGTTGCCGGCGGCCGTTTTAGTCGATGCGGTGGTGCGGCTTTTGCCAGGCGTTTTAGGTTCACCCGAATCGGCGGCCCAAGATTCCTTCAGTGACGGCTTATTAGAGCATCCCCATTATACGCGTCCCTATGAATTTGAGGGGCTGCCAGTACCCGAGGTTCTACTGTCGGGACACCATGGGAAAATAGCCACCTGGCGGCGTCAGGAATCGCTACGTCGCACCTGGGAGCGCAGGCCTGACCTGTTGGCCAAAGCACCCCTAACAGCCAGTGATCGGGCCTTTTTGGAACAACTGCAGCGGCCTACGAATTGAATTAATTTATGTATGTCTGTATGCCCAATATGATATAATTTGGCGGCAGGAGGGAGGTTTAGTCAATGGATATTTTGCGAACCCTAGAGCAAAGTCAATTGCGTACAGATATCCCCGATTTCAAACCGGGCGACACTGTGCGTGTGCATGTTAAAGTTGTGGAAGGGGCGCGCGAGCGCATTCAGGTTTTTGAAGGGGTTGTGATTGCCCGCCGCGGCGGCGGTATCCGTGAGACCTTTACGGTACGTCGCGTGTCTTATGGCATTGGGGTAGAGCGGGTTTTCCCCTTGCATTCGCCACGGGTTGCTAAGATAGAAGTAGTGCGCCATGGCCGGGTGCGTCGAGCCAAGCTTTATTACCTACGTAATCTCAGGGGTAAGGCGGCTCGCATTAAAGAAGCCCAACGTCGATAGTAAAATCAACAAGGGACCATTAAGGTCCCTTTTTGCACAGTTGGCGTTCAGCTGCGACAAGGGAGTGATGGTATGCCCCATTGGCAAGAGGAGCTCAAAGAATGGATCAAAGCGCTGCTTTTGGCGGTAGTTTTAGCGGTGATCCTGCGAGTTTTTGTAGTGGATAATTATATTGTCGATGGTGATTCCATGCTGCCTACCCTGCACGATCAGGAGCGGGTTCTGGTATACAAGTTGGATAGAATATTAGGGAAAGAGCCAGAGCGGGGAGATATCGTAGTCTTTCAATATTCCCGCGAGCCCTGGCGGGATTTTGTGAAACGGGTAGTGGGTGTGGAAGGCGATGAGGTAGAAATAAGAGATGGGAAATTGTTCATCAACGGCATCGCCCAAAACGAGCCCTATTTAAGCGCCCCCACGCTGGGCAGTTATGGACCGCAGATTGTGCCCGCCGGTACCGTCTTTGTATTGGGTGACAATCGCAACATCAGCATGGATAGCCGCGATTCCCAGGTAGATATGGTGAGCCTGGAAAGTATAAAGGGTAGAGCAGTTATCGTATATTGGCCGCTGAAAGCATTGCGTCTGCTGCGGCGTTAGGGACAAGGCGGGGGGAGGTGAACCCTTTGTCTATACATTGGTTTCCTGGGCATATGGCGAAAGCCAAACGCCTTTTGCAAGAGAATATAAAACTGGTGGACGTGGTCATAGAGTTGCGCGATGCTCGCATTCCTCAAGCCAGCGCCAATCCTTTGTTAGCAGAAATTATTGGCCGTAAACCCCGCATCATCGTTTTAGCCAAGGCCGACCTGGCGGATAAGGAGCAAACCCGGGCTTGGGTGACCTATTTTGAACAAACGGAACATTTGCGGGCAGTAGCCCTGGATGGCAGGGATAGAAAGGGAGTCAATCGCCTGTTACTACCGCAGATTAAGACTCTAGCTGACCCCTTAGTGCCGCGCAGCAAGCAGGGTAATTTTCCACTTCGTCCGGCGCGCAGCATGGTGGTGGGAATACCCAACATAGGTAAGTCTACCCTGCTCAATACACTGGCGGGTCGGGCTATAGCCAAGACCGGTGCCTTGCCCGGTGTAACCCGTAGCAAACAGTGGATCAAATTGCGGGATGGTAGCCAGCTGTTAGATACTCCCGGTATTTTATGGCCCCGTTTGGATGACCCCTTGGTGGCTCGTCAACTGGCAGTCACTGGCGCTATCGGCGAAGGTGGCTTTGACCAATATCAGTTGGCCACCTGGCTATTAAAGTACCTGGGCAACCATTTCCCCCATATGTTGGGGCGCTATAAACTGGAGGATACCGATTTATCCGGTAACCAACTGTTGGAGGCAGTGGGGCGAGTTCGCGGCTGTCTGGTGGCGGGAGGGCAGGTGGATTTGGACCGGGCGGCAGACCTGGTCTTGACCGATTTCCGCGCCGGTAAGTTGGGCCCGATTACCCTGGAAGTACCTCCTCAGGGGGATAGCCATGGTTAGTTTTACGGACATGACAGTGGCGGAAATAGGGGCCTGGCTGAAGGCTAAACAAGGAAAAATTAGCGCCCAGGACTTGGCTCTACTTAGACAAGATCGGCGTAAAGGAGTGCGCCGGCTGGCAGCCCGCTATGAGTTGCAGAAGGCCCGGGAACAGGCGGAACGACAACGTTTGGCCCGCATGTGGCGCCTAGAAGAGAGGGCGTGGGCAGAAGGATTTAAGCTGGTGGTCGGGGTTGACGAGGCCGGATGTGGCCCCCTGGCCGGGCCCGTTGTGGCCGCTGCCGTGATTTTTCCGCCGTCTAGGCCCACCATTTGGGGCCTTAATGATTCCAAGCAGCTGTCGGCGGAGAAACGGCAGGAGCTTTATCAACGAATTATTGACACGGCAGTGGCGGCATTGGCGCCGGATTTGGCGCTAGTGGACGGTAATCAGGCCCGCTTGCCCACCCTAAGTTTCCCCTGTAAGGCCATACAAGATGGCGATAGCCATTCTTGTAGCATAGCAGCCGCCTCCATTGTGGCTAAAGTGACTCGAGACCGGCTCATGGCCGAGCTGGATCGGGTTTATCCCGGTTATGGTTTTGCCCAACATAAGGGATACCCCAGTCGCCAGCATTATGCGGCTTTGCGGCAGTTGGGGCCATCGCCGATCCATAGGCAGTCCTTCCTGCGTAAATTTTTTGAGGAGGGCTCCCATGAACACTAGAGAAGTGGGGCGTTTGGGGGAAGAAGCTGCGCTCCGATTTCTACAGAAGCAGGGCTATCGGCTTATTACGCGCAATTTTTATTGCCCCTATGGTGAATTGGATTTAATCATGCAACGGGGGCGTCAGTTAGTCTTTGTTGAAGTGAAAGCTCGCACCAGTACCCGCTTTGGCACACCGGAAGAAGCTATCAGTAGCCAGAAGTTGCGCCGATTGCGGCAAGCTATTAGTTGCTATTTGCAACAGGAGGCCCCCCCTCATTATGGGCTGCGATTAGACGTAATCGCCGTTGATTTTGAGCCCCATACCTACCGGGTTAAAGCCCTTCGACATTACGAAAATATAGGCTAATCTCGTTCCAAATGGGCTAGTCATTGCATATACATTACTAGTACATAAGGGAGGGGATGCCGCATGAAACGCTAC
>JAMNZE010000111.1:0-7356 GCA_023622465.1 Bacillota bacterium
TAATAGTCAGTCTCGATGGTTTAGCCGCCGCCTTTGCCTATGGAGTGCGCAAAATTTACCTGACACCGTTGGCCGTGCTTATGGTAAGCTTAGCATCGGCAGTAATGATGGGGTTATCCATGGGAGTGGGGCGGCTTATCAGCCGGTTCTTACCACCGATAGTGGCCGAATACCTTGGAGCCCTGCTGTTACTAGTTCTAGGGTGCTATTTGCTTTATCAACAAGGTAGGCCCAGCAGGCCCCGGCAAGCTGCGACAAATAATAGCAGCGGGGAACGACCGGTCGTGCAATTCAATCTCAAAGCCTTCGGATTGGTAGTGCAGATTTTGCGCGATCCCACAGTAGCTGATGTGGATCAAAGTGGGGCTATTACTTGGCAAGAATCCTTCCTGCTGGGGTTGGCCCTTTCCTTAGACTCCTTTGGTGTGGGTATCGGGGCGGCGATGACCGGTTTGACGCCTGGACTTACAGCTTTCTTAGCCGGCTTGGTTACGCTAATTTCGTTGCTATTAGGCTGGGAGCTGGGGTACAATTTGCAACACAAGATGAGCACCCAATGGCAGCGTTTACCCGGCTTGATATTGATTCTGTTAGGCATAGCGAATCTATTCATGCTACGTTAGGTGGGGTTTTTAATGTATCGAATTGGTCTAACCGGTGGTATTGCCACTGGAAAAAGTACTGTATCTAACATTCTGCGTCGTCTAGGAGCCTATATAATTGATGCGGATCAGATTGCCCGGGAAATAGTTAGGCCCGGGTGTCCAGCCTATCATGATATAGTTAGGCATTTCGGCCCACAAGTGCTATTGCCCGATGGCCAGCTAAATCGCCCCTGGTTAGCCCAGCAGATCTTTAATGATTCCGGCCAAAGGCAGGTTTTAAATCAAATTACGCATCCCCGAGTTATCGAACGCATAGAAACCATAATAGGGGAGTTGGCTGCTGGTGGCTATCAATTACCAGTGGTCCTCGATATCCCGTTACTTATTGAGGCGGGGATGGCCGCTTCTGTTGACGAAGTATGGTTGGTGGTTACTGATTATGAAACCCAGCTACGGCGCCTTATGCAACGGGACGGACTGACAGCCGCCGATGCTAAGCGGCGCATTGAGGCACAGATGCCGCTATCGGAAAAGGCACGCTATGCCCATCGCCTTATTGATAACGCAGGCAGTTTACAAGCAACTGAACAAATTGTGCGCAAGTTTTGGTTGGAGGCAGTAGAACGAGCAACTAAAGGTTAGGAGAACAAATATGCTTTATTTCGTAGCCAAAGCCCTGCGGCGCTTAATACTGATTGGGGCTATCTTCTTCTTTCTGCTTTTCGTTTTTGCTTTAACGCCCTATCCATGGCGGTTGCTTTATCCTTTAGATTATCAATCGATTATTATCCGGGAAGCGCAGGAGGCCCGAGTGGATCCCAGTCTGGTGGCGGCAGTGATAAATGTGGAGAGCCGTTGGCGCGTCAACGCGGTTTCCCGCAAGGGAGCAAAAGGATTGATGCAGCTGATGCCAGCCACCGCTGAATGGATTGCCGAAAAGACCGGGCAGGGCCCTGTCACAGAACAGGATCTATTTTCCCCGGAAATCAACATCCAGTTGGGTGTTAGTTATCTTGCCGACTTATTAACCCAATTTGGCGACAACGAAATCTTAGCCTTAGCCGCATATAACGGCGGCCGTGGTAATGTAAAAAGTTGGTTGGAAGACGGTATTTGGGATGGTAGCCAAGAAAATATTGATGCCATTCCCTTTGGCGAAACCCGGCGCTATGTGTTAAAAGTAAGAGCCCAGCATGAAATTTACAGTCGGATTTATGATTGGCCCCGGTAGAATAAAACCTACTTGACAATTTCACGCTAAAAGTTTAAGATAATAAGCGTGACATGCAAGCCAAGCAATGCCGAAGTGGTGGAACTGGCAGACACGCTGTGTTCAGGGCGCAGTGAGTGTACGCTCGTGTGGGTTCGAATCCCACCTTCGGCACCAATATTTGTCGGAGTGGCGGAACAGGCAGACGCGTACGTTTGAGGGGCGTATGGGTAACCGTGGGGGTTCAAGTCCCCCCTCCGACACCAAGCAGCTAACTAACCGCACACATTGCTATTGTGTGCGGTTTTTTGTATGCTTAAAGAAGAAAAGTTTAAGGAAGGGATTCGCATGAGTATTTTTGACGGCAAGCGTTTGAACCCGGAAATTTTTAGAATCGATGCGGAACGTATGCGTCGTGGTTGGTATTCGGATGAATATTTCGCTAATACGGTTAAAGTTTTACAGACCTTGGCTAACGAGGGCTATACCTTTCAGGGTGAGAGCGATTTACCACAAGAGATAGTGCAAGGTGTGAAGAACGGCGATCTGGAAGTGGAAATGCAGATTTTTGCTCGCCGCCAACCGTACTCATTAATCGCTGGCGTCGATGAAGCGTTGGCAATTTTGCAAAGCTGCACCGGATACTTTACCGCCGATGGCAACTTTGTAAACACGGCTGCCCAGTTGGAAGTAGAGGCGGTGCAAGATGGTACCTTTGCTTTTTATGACGGCAACCCCCGTCAGGTAGAGCCGGTTATTAGGATTCGGGGACGTTACCGGGATTTTGCTATTTTAGAGACGCCTATTCTAGGAACATTAACAGAAACAACCCGAGTAGCCACCAATGTGTACGAAGTATTAAAGGCAGCCGGGGGTAAAGATGTTTTGTTTTTCCCCGCCCGTTTTGCCCACTATAAAATACAGGCCCTTCATGGCTACGCCTATTCACTGGCGGTACAAGCCTATAATGCCAAGTACGGTAAGAAATCCCAAGTGCTCGTTTCTACATATGATCAGGCCGGCTGGTGGGGTGGCAGCGGGAATGGTACTATGGCCCATGCCACGATTGCCTGCTTCTTAGGAGATGCGGCCACGGCGATGGTGGAGTTTAGTCGCATTTTACCCGTTTCCGTTCCGCGTATCGCCTTGGTGGATTTCCATAATGACTGTGTGGGGGATACATTACGAGTTATGAAGCGCATGTTTGACCGCTACTGGGAGCATTATGCGGCTGGCGATTTTGCCGAGGCTAACAAATATAAGTTGGCAGCCGTTAGGTTGGATACGTCTAGCAGCATGCGAGACGTATCGGTGGCGCCGCTGGGTAAGAAGGAGCTTGATTGTGGCGTCAACCCGCGGCTGGTATGGATTGTACGCCAAGCTATAGATCAGGCCTATACCTCCTGGTCATTGCCGGCGGAGGCCGAATCGGTGGCGGCCGAATGGTGTAAGCAAGTAAAGATTGTGGCCACCGGTGGCTTTGATGCCAAACGAATTCGCGAGTTTGAAGAGCTGGCTGTTCCGGTTGACACCTATGGTGTGGGTTCTTCTCTACTGGAAAATAGCCGCGCCACCGGCACTAACAACGATTTTACCGCTGATATTGTGCGTGTTAAAATCGGAGAGGATTGGTATCCGTTGGCGAAGGCTGGCCGAGTTGCCAACGATAATCCCAATCTAGAAAAGGTGGACTTAACAAAACTCTAGTTGTCAGTTTGCACAAAACCTCCTTTCCTGCAATATGCTGATATAGCACCTAGTATAGCAGGAAAGGAGGTTTTTTCGTATGGATACGATTACACTCTGGTTCTTTATGGCTTTTACTGTGGAACGAATAGTGGAGTTGGTTCTGATCCTCATCCCTCGGCTCGATAAGAAGCAGGTGCTAGGGGTGGATGTGCCGGTTCTGCTGTCCTTTGTCTTATCGTTAATTTTGGCCTTTGGAGCCCGCCTAGATTTCTTTGAAATTGTAAATGTGGAGTTTGCCTGGTCAGAGGTAGGTACTGTTCTCAGTGCAGTCTTTATGGTAGGGGGGGCCACCGTATTGCATGATATCCTGGGTTGGATCAACGCATCAAAAATTAACGCACGGATTAATGGCTATTAGTCTCACTTTATATTAAAGCTCGCTTTGCCGGCAACATTTTTTAGGGATATTCTTAAAACGGAAGGGGGGAGTTCTCATGCTTATTTGTTTAGATCCGGGACATGGTGGCAATGACCGAGCTAATCGGGGTCCCACCGGTTATGTGGAGGCCGATGGCGTGCTAGATATCGCTTTGCGCACTCGCACTCTCTTACAGGCCGCCGGCTTGCAGGTAGTGATGACTCGAGATCGGGATGTGACCGTTTCTTTGGCTACTCGTACTGCATTTGCCGCAGCTCAAGGTGCCGACATTTTTGTCAGTATTCATACCGACGCCTATTCGGATCCGCGCGCCCATGGATGTACCGTCTTTTGCTCAGTGCGTGACGATCAAAGTCGCAAACTGGCAGTGGCCATTGAGCAAGCCTTGCGTAACGTGGGGCGGCCCAGCCGGGGCGTAAGAACGCGGGCGTTAGCCGATGGGCGGGACTATTACCATGTTATTCGCGAGGCAAAGATGCCCTCTGTATTAGTAGAATGTGCTTTTCATACGAACCCGACTGAAGAAGCCCTACTCAAAACCCCCGAATTTCGTCAACTGTTAGCTACGGCTATAGCCGATGGCATAAAGGATTATGTTGGCCCCCAGATTCCCGATCTTGTCCCCATTTTGCTGAACGGAAAACTTCTCCCGGTTACTGGACGCCTAATTGGTGATGTCACTTATGCGCCGGTGCGTGCCTTAGCGGAAGCCTTAGGCCTGAATGTCCTTTGGGATAGCAAGAAACGCCAGGTTCGGCTGGTCTCGCGCAAATGACAATTAGATGATGAACAGGGCCGATGGGGTGTGGCACTGACGGCTGGATCTGGCGCCGCCTCCATTGGCCCTTAATGCTATTTGACTAGAATTAGAGTTGGGAGCTAAGATTAAGGAACAGGGGAGGTGTGTCGGGTATGCAGGGCATCGTAGTAACCGCCAGCGAAGAATTCTTGCCCACAGCTATGGAGGAAGTGAAGAGGGACTTCCCCCATTTAAGCCAAGAAGTGCTCGGCCCGGCGGTCTTTTGGTTACATACGGGTGATGATCTGGATGGGGTGCAAAATCGTTTGCTTGCTGAATCTCCCATCTTTGTGCGGCATATCCATGGGGCCAAGGCGTGGCTAGTAAATGATGAACAGGAACTGTTCGCCAGTGTTATTCAACGCCTAGAAGGGGACCTGGGGAAGGTTCCGGCCGGAGCCAGCGTAGCAGTGCAAGCGAGAGCGATCAATACCCGCTTACAATGGCAAGGCCGGGAGTTGAAAGCTGCCTGCGATCAGGTACTACGAGAGCAGGGCTACCGGCCGGTTATTAAAGACCCCCAATGGATTATTTCCGTCACCCAGGCAAAAAAGCAAGTTTATTATGGGCTGGATGTGGCCGAACGCAATCTATGCGATTGGACCGGTGGCATGATCCACTTCCGCAAGGAGGCCGATGATATTTCGCGGGCCAAATTTAAGTTACTAGAAGCCATAGTGCGTTTTGGCTTGGATTTGCCGGTAGGTGGCCGGGCTCTAGACTTGGGAGCAGCTCCCGGAGGCTGGACACAGGAACTTTTGTCTCGGGGGCTACAAGTTTTGGCCGTTGATACGGGTGAATTGGACCCGCGCCTAAAAGGGGCGACGGGGTTAAAGTTTTTGCGTGCTAACGTTAAGAACTTGAATTTGTCTCCGCAGGATCAATTTGATCTCATCACCTGCGACATGAGCTGGGACCCCATTTTTACTGCCAAGTTATTAAATGGCCTGATCGGCAATTTGCGGAACGGTGGACAAGTAATTATGACCATTAAGTTAATGGGGAAGAAACCCCTGCCCACTATAGAACGGGTCCTTAATATGTTGGATGACAGTTTAGAGGTTTGCCATGCCCAACACCTCTGGCATAATCGGCAAGAGATTACGCTACACCTACAGAAGCGGTAGCAAAGAGCTGGCACATAGAGCTTAACAAAAAATTTAGGGCTGCGGGAAGTGCTTAGGGGCGTAGGAGCAGACTCCAACCGCTCTTGCCGGAATATCCCGCAACCCTCATAATATACGTTCTCACATGCTAGGAGCTGCGCAAATTATTCTTGCGGAAGCTCCTCTTTGCTTGCAATTTCTTGGTAAAGGGGGAAGGTAATGGTGAAGGTGGTGCCCGACTGAGGGTGGCTATCTACTTCAATGCGCCCCCGCATGTCGGTGACCATGCGCTGGCAGATGGCTAACCCTAGGCCGGTGCCCGATTCTTTAGTGCTATAGAAGGGATCAAAACAGTGTTCGAGAGCTTCCTGGCTCATACCTACGCCGGTGTCACTTATAATTAAGGTCACTTCCTTATCACTGCTAAATAACTTGATAGAAACCACACCTTTCGGTGGGGTGGCGTCGGCTGCATTAAGGAGCAAATGCTGTAGCACCTGCTGTAAGTAAAAGGGATCTCCTAAGATGCAGCTGGGTTGTGATCCTTCAAATCTCAACCGAATATTTCTTTCCGCCATTACTGCCTCCATCATTTGGTAGGTGGCATGGGCCACGTCTAGCAGGTTTACCGGTTGGGATTTAGGTGCAACCGCTTTAGAAAGTAGCATGTACTCTTGTAGCAGTTGCTCGATTCTATCCATTTCTAGAAGTGCATATTCACTATATTCTTTCGTTCGTTCATCATCTTGGGAAAGGGCGTTGATTAACTGCACAAAACCACGGGCCGCCGTTAGGGGGCTACGAATCTCCTGGATAGTACCAGCAGCCATGGTGCTGATTAAAGATTGGCGACGTAGTTTTTGCTCTTCCGATTTGTCTTTTGGTATTGATTTGGTCACTAGGATGGGGCTGAAAAGCATTGCAGCCATTATTAGTACGTAAGCTACTATAATGAGCCAGCGCCAGAGGGGTGGGATGGGAAACGATTGTCCGTTCAGGCAAAGGGTTAGGCGGTTCATTGCTTCAGACCTCTTTCCTGGGTATTCACAGGAATGATACACTATGTCGGCAAAAAGTTTTGATGGCTCCTGTCGGCTAGGCAAAATAAATTTCTAACGCAAACCAGCACTATTTTAACAGAAGGTGCGCAAAAAAGAAGTGCTTGTAGCAAAAAAACGACCGCCGCGGCTGGCATGGACCCCATAAGAAGAGAGGAAGGAGTTGAAGCTTGATCCGTGGTCAAAAATGTAGCCTTGTTTATCGATTATGAGAACGTATACTGGAGTCTTAAGAACAACTACGGCTTAGTTAGCCAACCGGGGCATCTGATCGACCTGATCAAACGGGAGGCGCAGAAGGAGGGCCAAGTGGTGTTAGCATTAGCTTATGCCGATTTTGATCAGCCCGAATTCAAAGGACTCCAGACGGAACTTCAACGTCGTAGCGTGGAGCCGCGCCACGTATTCTCCCGATCCTTTCCTGAAGGTGTACGTAAGAACGCGGCCGAC
>JAMNZE010000092.1:0-6802 GCA_023622465.1 Bacillota bacterium
AAGTTACCTGCCCGCCATCTACCCCCTACATAGCGATAACCTCTTACTACCCCCCGCGACCAATTGACCTGGTCCGGTGTAAATACATAGGCAGTCAGACCTGCCTCACGACAGGCCTGCTGCACGAAGCGGAACATTTCCCGGTTCCCTGGGACCGGACCTTTACCGGCCGTCAAGATACCTAAAATTGGCCTCCGCATCAACTCACTCCCCTATCAAAACCAGCCAAACTAGCTGCGTAATCGCATAGATAGAGCATTGATTTCCAGCGATCCTGCCGATTCCAGGCCGTAGCAAAAACCGCCCGCCCGGGCTTGCTATTGGCTTCAAACATGGCCACCCGCCCCTGCGCCGTCAGCCCAATGTCTAAACCAATTTCACCCAATTCTAGGGCCGTTACCCTTTCTACCGCTAAAGCTAAGTCGATAGCAGCAGCTTCTATACGCTCTCGTATTTCTTCAGCCTGATTACCGAAGGCATAGCGCAGGGCCCGATTTAAGGGAATTACTCTTCCTCCGTTGGCCACATGGGTAGTTATGCTACCGTAGCCGGCAATCTTAGCCGACGAACCACAGGGAACCCATTGCCGTTGACCATTTTTATAGAGGGTCACTCGGACGTCAAAGGGGCGTCCCCGATAGTTGGCTAATGCGATTCCTTCCTGTATCACATAGCTACGGGGTGCCATAGCCCGGCGAATGAGGGCTGCCGCCTGCGCCCAACTGCCCACCACATGCTGGTAGTTTCTGTTCGCCTTACGAAAGGACACCTGATAACCTTGCCGACGCCGCCGCATAACCCGCACAATTCCCTGCCCCTTGCTACCTCCGTTGGGCTTTAAGTAGACCGACGGATAGCGGCCAAGAAAATGACGAACCTGCTGCATGTTGAGCATGGGTTGGGTTTCGGGCAAATACTTTTGTGCTTGTTCATCGCGCCTTAGCAGCCGATGAATACGCCATTTATGAAAGAACCGGCGGTTAAAAATGGGGATATTGGCCCGCTCCAAGGTCCGCTTACAACTCCTGGTACTGCGCAGCAGCTCTCCTCCCCGGTTAGGAATCCGATTATATACCACATCGGGCCAAGGGACCCTAACTCGCCGCACTACTCCATTTACTAGCCCCCAACCCTCTAACTCTCGTACACTCGGCCGTAGGCTGGTGGGCCGAAATACCACCGCCATCATACCGCGGCTAGCTGCCGCCCTCATTACCGACCGGAAATAGGGTGTCATTTGCCATGTGGTCATGATACCAATCAGCGGGCCAAAACGAATTAAACGCCGTTCCCCATCTAAATGGTAAAACCAACGCCGTGGAACCAACCTCAGCGCACGTAATAAAGATGCGGGCAGTTGCCAAACATCTTCCTCTCCCCCCTGCACTCGCATCCGGCGATGGGCACTGCCGAAAGCAAAAGTGACAATTTCCCCCGTCCGCCAGCCGGCCTGTGCCAATAGGCTCCGTGGCAAGATGCAAGTAGATTCTCTACGGCCAATAACCCTTACCACACCTGTGTGCCCCATCCGCCGCTCACCTCCCCCGACTCTGTTGCTTACTTCGTTGTTCACTAAGATATTTGGCATACTCCATCAGAGTACGTACCACCCTTTGTCGCCCTGCCCGGTCTCCCATTAGCAAAAAGACCTTACGCCCCGGTTTGGAATTGACCTCGATAATCCATAGCTTCCCTTCATTATCTATTCCTAGATCTAATCCCAGGTCACAAAGGGGCCCGGCATGTCGATCCATGACCTCGGCCACCCTCAGGGCCAAGGCATCGATTTCCTGTTCCATTTGCTCCGCCCGTTCGGGAAAATATCGCTGCAGGAGGCCTGGTACCGAATAGGCTCGCCCTCCGGTGTGCAAGTTGGAGGTTATGCGTCCCGGGCGGCCAACCCGCACTGCCTTCCCCGACACTTGCCATTTTCCCTCGCCATTTTTCTGGACTATACAGCGGATATCAAAGGGACGGCCGTGCAAATAGTTCAGTTTGAGCCCTTGTTGAATCAAATAGCGGCGGTTTAATCCTCCCAGCGATGCAACTACCGCCGCCAATGATCGGGCCCGTAAGCGGGGGCGCCCAACGCGGTCCACAATATAACCCCCTCGCCAATGGCGGATACAAGCGATACCTGTGCCGCCACTGCCGTAAATCGGTTTGACATAGAGCGTCTCATAACGGCTCAGCATATGAGCCAGATTACGAACACTGGCTAACCTGGTCTCCGGCAAATGGGGGCGCAGATCTTCATAACGACGAACAATCCGATACATTTGCCACTTGCCGCGCAACCCCCGCCCCATCATAGTCACTCGAAAAGCTTTGCGCATACGCGCTACTTGCCCGAAATACAAGCTCCACATTCCGCGGCTAGGGAATAGACGGTCGTAGACTATGCGTGGTACCGGATAATATCTTCCTTGCCAACCGACACCCCTTCTGTAAGTAAAACCGAGTACTCGACGCTGTCCCCAGTTGATGTCTAGGGGGCTAAAAACAATCAATCGCATACCTACTTGGTGAGCAGCATAAGATAGTTCCCGTAAAAACCGTCCTTCAGGAAAGGGGCGTACACCTGGTCTACGGGTAGTCATTACTCCCACTAATGTTCGGCTTGCCGCCACATTATCCACCCCTCACGTAAGCTCCTTTTAATTCCAGAAACAAGGATATGACATTACCGTAATACAATATATGCTTTAGTAAAAACCCTGTGCTCAAGCACGACGCCGCCTCCGCGGTCTCAACAAGCGCCAAGTCCGGCGAATATCATTGGAAGTCCGCCACCGTTTGTTCTGCTCTATATAACGGAAAAGGGCTTCTATTTCATTGGCATAGTTCTGGTAGGTGGGTAAGGAACGAATGTGGGCCATGATCGTCGGTATTTCAGCACGAAAGTATTCCTGGTCGGCTTGTCGAAATGCCAATTTGGCCTCGGGCCGGGCAAAAAAATCATAGCGTAATCGGTGCCAATGGCATCCGATCACCTTTGCTAAACAAAGGGCACCGCGGGCATAGACCGGACTAACCAACCAGCTGGGTATCACCCGGTATTCAAAGCCCCCATGGGTCTTCCGGCGATAATCGCCCAACCATCCGTATTTCCTGCGGCGACTACGCGCCGCTGCTGGATTTTCTAGCATCAAAAAAATAACGGCCAAATAGTTATCTAAAGCCCGCAACAAGGGACTGGTAGGCAACATACTAAAATGGATATGGCCACCGACCGGTAGCTGGCTAAAGGGCAAGGTTCCTGCCCGCCACTGAATATAAGGATTCGGCACCATGCGATTGGCTTTTCGTAAGGCCTTGATAATACCCTCATAAAGCTCTAAAGGGCACTCGGTTGGGGTAGGTCTAACCTCGGCCAATGGATAGCCGGAACGCCCCACCTTTACCCGCCGGGCGTCACAACCGACAGTACCTTGCATGGGAAAATAGTCGGAGGCAAAAATCATACGCCCCGTACGGGCGTCACGTAGTGCAAATTCGGGATCAGCGCCGAGTAAATAAGAGGGGCATTTGTGCATGAAAGAAGTTAAGAAGCCCTTGGCCCAATACACCTCCATGCGTTTCACCCATGCTTGAATATGCTTTGCATATGCCGACGCTATCGCCCTTCCCATGCGGGGACAGGCATTGATATTGATGACATATAATGTCCCTCTACTGCTGATGCCGATTTCTACTGCCCCCACATCAAGGCCGGCAGTATAAAGGGCTTTCACCGCCAACTCTCCTACCCGGCGCGCTTCCTGCGAACTATTAGGCCGAACTATAATCGTACGCCGACGCCCAATCTCAATTTTTTGCATATAAATCGGTTCCAGGTCAAAAACTTGCACCCGATAGCGTTTGTAAAAGGTGATGCGCCTACCCGGGGCAAGAAAGCGTATAGAACTGGCCCGCCAATGGGATTGGGCTTCACTTATCAGGTCGGGTGTGGCTAAAATGGAAGCCCTGTTCAGAACTAAGGCATTGTCATCGGAACCAGTGGCATCACCGAAACGGATGATGAAGTTCCAATTTCCCGGTTGGTAACTGGCGCTAACGGCCACGTCGGGCAGCAGTTCGGATAAGAGGCTACCAGCTACTTCATTAGGCATGATGACTAAGCCTTGCGCCAACCAAGTCACCCCCTTTCGTAAAACCTGGCCCGCGCAACTGCATAACGGGCTACTCTACGCATGGACGGTGGAATGCCGGGAAAATCGTTTTGTCGCCCGGGTTTGGCATTTACCTCGATCAACCACAATCGCCCTCTCCTATCTAAGGCCATATCAACTCCAAACTCGCCAAACTCCTGCCCCAATTGCTCCTCCACTGCCCGGGCGATAGTACGGGCCCCACGCCGAATACGTTGGACTGCTACCCGCGAATTAATTCTCAGTGACCCACGAATTGCTCTGCGCACAGAGATCATGGTACCGCCTTCTGCCACATTGGAAACAGCGCTACCGGGCGATGCCACACGCGCAATCATATTGGTACAAACCCAATTGCCTCGGGGTGTTTTTTGCACCATCACTCGAATATCGTAGGGGCGCCCCCCATAACGGGCCAAATGCAAACCCTGTTGGATAATCATAGTGCGGCGGGGCAAGATTGCTCGCAAACGGGACTGCAGTTTTCGCATCGAATCGCAGACACCAGCCCTACTGCCTCCCCCCATACGGATACGGTGATAGCGATAACCGCGAGCCATCCGGCTAATCTTGACAATACCCATGCCTAAAGAGCCCCGGGTGGGCTTTATAAATACCGTTCGGTAATTTCGTAGCCAGGGCCCCAGCTGATCCAGTGAAGTCAGCCGCTCCGTTTTTGGCAAGTATTGCCTAGCCACCGGATCCCGTATTAAAGCCTCGTATGTCTCCCATTTGTCGAGAAAACATGGGTTAAAATAATGGAGGTCTTCCATTGCCATTAGCTGCTGCTTGGTTGCCTGTACTCGCCGGCTAGCATCAATTGACCGACTCTGAATACGGTCATAAATCACATCGGGTAACGGCATCCGCACCCTGCGCCACCTTCTACCAACAGGCGTATACCCGATAACCGATTTGCTTTCCCAATGAATGTCTGCTGGGGAAAAGGCATAAGCAACAGCACCGCGGGCACGAGCCAGTCGCACAAACATGCGAGCCATATCGGTGGCTGGACCGAAGAGATAAAAAGATGGTAGCGAACGATAACGCCACAGCATAATAGCTACCACCGGCCCCAAGCGTAAACGATTCTTTTTGCTATCCCACACTGCCCGCAGTCTAGCTCCCGAGCGCAGACCTAACGCTTGCATCACATCTGCTCCCATCCCTAATCTATTGTCACGGGGAGAATCAACCGGGGATTTAAAGACTACTTCTATTTGCCTTTGACCAAAAGAAACGCTACCGAAATAAGTAGCAAAGGGGAGATCTTTACCTAGGCTGGCGGGGAGGTGCACCTCTCCTGTGTTACGCAATGTAAATAACTGTACCCTAACCAACGCTATGTTACCCCCAGTCATATGGAGTTCTGCTTCAAGATATGAAGTCGCCCATTGGGCGGTGCTTTTTTCTGCAATAAGAAAATACTCCAGAGTTTCCTCTGGAGTACAATAGGCAGGAGGGATTACAAAACGTAATCCTCGTCTTCATCCTCCCATTCATCGTCATATTCATCATCGTCGAAAGCATCTTCATCAAAGTAGTCACCGCTAACATCAAGGTCCAGCGCCTTGGCCTTCTTGTCATCAGCAAAGGGAGGTTCATAGACCTTTACCCAAAGCTTAGTCTCACCGACGATCTCGACATAGAATTCCAAATCCACCTCGACCTGCACTGCGCCCCGTCGCACATGCATTCCGACTACTTCTGGCTCACGCGTTACAGTAGCTTCAACGCTCTCTTCCTGCCCCAGCCGCTCCCCTTCCAGATCGATAACCGGGAGGTGCTCCATATAACGTACCGTCTTTTTCTCAACTGCCGTCAAAGTACCGTCGGCGTAGGTATACCAGATATGGATATCGTAGGACCCTTTTATCTCCACAGAGTTAGCCAACGGGCTAGCCACATAAGAGTGGCTAGTAATTCTGCTTCCTAATACAAGCTCTGCAGGATTAGCGGTAACGATACTATGTATCTGGCGGAACCGCTTCTGGCCTTTGGCGCAGGTGGCTTTGGTCGTTATTTCGCGCAGACCGCCTGATAGCTTGGTGTTGTTCCACATACTTCCTTTTCCCTCCTTTGCTCATTCTGCACAACACCCCTTTGTGCAGCCCTTTCAAACCATCTTATGAGCAGTAGAAAAATAGTGTTCCACCCCACTTCTTGACCCTGTAGATGCTGCATAATATGTACTTTCTAGCCAGATGGTGCAAGAGTTGCTATTTAGTTGGTGTTCTACTAGACTATGTTTGCACCAGGAAAATTGACAGGGGGTAGAAGCAGATGACCAAAAGATTGGTGAGGGGGGCTGTTATCGCTAGCCTCTACGTAGCTATTACCTTCGTAATTGCCCCGGTGGGCTTTGGGCATATTCAGTTTCGAGCCAGCGAAGCCCTAACCGTGCTACCGATCATATATCCCGAATCGGTTGTTGCCCTTTACATTGGTGTACTTTTGGCGAATTTGCTGGGAGGGTTTGGACCGATTGATATATTTGGCGGCAGTCTAATTACCCTAATCGCCGCTTATCTGACCTATCGGACAAGAAGTAGCTGGCTGGCCTATCTCTGGCCTATTCTGTTGAATGGGTTTTTGGTCAGCATTTATTTGGCACCGGTTTTAGGAATTCCCTACTGGTTTTGCGTCCTTAC
>JAMNZE010000132.1:0-6752 GCA_023622465.1 Bacillota bacterium
GCGTAGGGGCGCTCCGGGGGCGCGCCCGCACCTTTCCCCGTTGTAGGGTAAAACCGCAATCCGGTGTTGCCTTTAAGACGGGGTAAACCGGCGGGCCGATCACCCATCGGCCCCTACACATATCCCCGCATTGGGGCGGTTTACCCACATATCATACGTTTCCCAAAGGTGCATCGCAGCGGGCCGACCAACGGGCGGCCCCTACGAATATTTCTCCATTGCAGCATTTTGCCCATCGCCGCAACCGGACCGGACTTACCCCTTTTTCACCCTCTGGGCACCTCAGGCATAGAATGGTTTATCCGACTCATGCCTAACCAGAGGGGGGTTAAGAACCATGCCTAAGCGTTTAGACCTGAGTAAACCGTTGCGGATTCACTTCATCGGTATCGGTGGCATCAGCATGAGCGCGCTGGCGCTGATTCTACTGCAGCGCGGGTGGCAAGTTTCCGGTTCCGATCTCAAACAATCGGCCCAAACAGATAAGCTCATTCAACATGGTGCCACCGTGTATATAGGCCATAATGCGGCCCACATAGAAGGGGCCAAATATGTGGTTTATACCTCGGCCATACCACCGGATAACGTAGAACTGGTAGCAGCCCACAAAAACCAAATCCCCGTCTTTACTCGGGCCGAGCTGCTAGGGGCTTTAATGGCGGAAGCCAAATGCGGTATTGCCGTTGCCGGCTCCCACGGAAAAACTACTACAACGGCCATGATCGGCCTTATGTTGACCCACGCCCGGCTGGAGCCCACCGTGCTGGTGGGGGGCGACCTGGAAGCGATCCATGGCAACGTGAAAATTGGCAACGGTGGTTACCTGGTGGCCGAGGCCTGCGAGTATTACGATAACTTTCTCTTACTAAAGCCCCGTATTGGCGTAATTACCAATATCGACGCAGACCATCTAGACTATTTCGGCAACCTGGAGGGCGTCAAGCAAGCTTTCCGCCGCTTCGCCCAACTAATTCCTGCTTCCGGGCACCTGGTGGCTTTTAACGATGATGCCAATGTGCGCAATATTTTGCCAGGTTTAAAGTGCCAGGTAGTCACCTATGGACTCCATGAAGGAGCCGATTGGCAGGCGGTGAATATCGGGTTGCTTCCTGGCGGCAGTAACTTCGATGTACTCTACAAAGGCCGTCTGTTGACCAAAGTATCGTTAAGAGTTCCTGGCTTACATAACATCTTAAATGCGCTGGCGGCGATAGCCACCGGGCATATTGTGGGCTTAAGTATGGAAGATATCGTGGGCAGCTTCGCCTATTTTCAGGGTACCCACCGCCGTTTTGAACTACAAGGCACCTATCATGGAGCTCTTATCTACGATGATTACGCTCACCATCCCAACGAAATTAAGGCCACCTTGGCCGCCGCCCGTACCTTCGCGCCCCAGCGCCTGATCAGCGTCTTCCAACCCCATACCTATACCCGCACCGAAGCCCTGCTGGAGGAATTTGCCGAGGCCTTTGCCGAAGCCGACCTGGTACTGTTGGTAGATATTTATGCGGCCCGGGAGCAAAACACTTCCGGCATCACTTCGGCCCACCTGGCCGACCAGATGCAAAAGAGACACCCGCAGGCCTACTACGCAGGGAGCATAAGAAATGCGGCCGCCTACCTGCGGCGCCGCTTGCGCAAGGGCGATTTGCTGCTCACCATGGGGGCCGGCGATGTTTATCGGGTGGCCCATCTGCTGCTGGGCAAAGAACCGGATGCGGAGCCCAAAGGACCCGCCTCCATCGCTCTTAATTAAGTTGACAAACATCTGACAGAAATGTAGTATAATAAATCAAATTGGCAATGACTTCGGAGAGTAGCTAGCCTGGGGGCAACCAGCGACCTAAGGGCGGTGAAAGCTTAGGGCACCCACCTAGTGAAGGACACCGAAGGAGCTGTCTGTGAATTAAGCAGACCGGGATTTCCCGTTAGCGAAAGCAAAGTCGGATGCTCCAGACGTGGGGCATCAACTAGGGTGGCACCGCGGGTAACCCCTCCTCGTCCCTAAGTACGAGAGAGGGGTATTTTGTTTGGAGGTGCTATTTTTGTTTACAAGGAGAGTTTTATGCAGCGAGTTGGCTGCCCATATCGGGCAGGAAGTGAGTTTAGCCGGTTGGTTGCAGCAGGTGCGCCAGGTGGGACGCCATTTGGCCTTCTGGATAGTGCGCGACCGCAGCGGTTGGGCCCAGGTGGTAGTCAGCGGCCAGTTGGCCCTCAATGCTCCACCTCTGGAGAGCGTGGTGGCCATCGGCGGGCAGGCAGTAGCCGGCAAATCGCAGCAGGGGTGCGAACTACAGGCCAACGCAGTGCAGGTGCTAGCCACCGCCGCTCCCTTACCCTTTGAGTTACACCAGGAGGAAATTAAGGCCGGCGACGAGCAGGTTTTCAACCACCGAGTCTTAAGCCTGCGCCACAGCCGCAACCAGGCCATCTTCCGCGTTAAAGCCACTGCTTTGCAAGCCTTCCGGGCCTATTTAAGAAGGGCCGGCTTCTTAGAAGTGCAAACCCCCAAAATTGTGGCCACCGGTACCGAAGGTGGCGCCGAATTATTTCCTGTACAATATTTCGACCGACCGGCCTACCTGGCCCAAAGCCCCCAGTTCTACAAACAAATGCTGGTGGCCGCCGGCTTTGAGCGGGTTTTCGAAGTCGGCCCAGTGTTTCGGGCCGAATCCCACGATACCTCACGCCACACCAACGAATTCACCAGCTTAGACTTGGAGATGGGCTTCATAGACGATATAGAGGCCCTCATGGACTTAGAAACCCAGCTGTTACAGCATATATTTACTGCCGTGAAGGAGGAGTGCGCCCGCGAACTGGAGCTTTTAGGGGCCACCCTACCAGAGATTGGGGCCATTCCCCGCCTGCAGCTGGCGGAAGCCCAGAATATCTTGGAGCGGGAATATGGCCACCCATCGCCCCCGGGCAACCTAGATCCGGCCGGGGAGAAGCTGCTTTGCCAGTATGCACAGCAAGAATGGGGCCCCTTGGTATTCATAACCGATTATCCGACGGCGGTGCGCCCCTTTTATGCCCGCCGGCATAGCCAGGCACCGGAGCTGACCCACTCCTTCGACCTGTTGTTCCGCGGTTTGGAAATTACCACGGGTGGCCTGCGCATCCATAGGCCAGAGGAATTGGTGCGAGCCCTCGAGGAACGGGGCTTGGAAGCGGAGGCCTACCAATTTTACTTCCAGGCCTTTACCCATGGGGCACCACCCCATGGGGGTTTTGCCATCGGTCTGGAACGCTTAACGGCCCGCATGCTGGAGCTGCCCAACGTGCGCCAAGCCACCCTGTTCCCCAGGGATAGGCAAAGGTTGGTGCCGTAATAAAAGGCCCAGGCATTGCCATCCAATGCCTGGGCCGGGTGCGGCGCATGGCTGCAATATATCCGTAGGGGACACGTAGGCCATCTACCGCAAGTCACAGGTATCTCTTAATAGTGGTTCATCCTGCGACCTGGAGAATTCGTAGGGGCCGATCGGTGATCGGCTCGTCGGTTTACCCCGCGATTCATATGTACAGCAAAGATGTCGTGCAAAACCTGAATCTTAGAGATATCCGTAGGGGCCGCCCGTTGGTCGGCCCGAATAATTCCACACCTGTAGTCTGTAGTTTTTCCTAATTTATAGGCACAACCTTAGTCTAAGGCTCAGCGGGCGCTGCACCGCAGCGCCCCTACGAAATATCAAGGATGCGTACATAAGCCAAAAAAATAGATATTCGTTGGCTCAACCCACACAGGTCCCTGTCTATCATTGGGTATTATTCCGTATCTGCCGCAGCCTATCCTCTAACCTCCACAGCGTACTTTCAATATAGGCCCGTTGGCGGTTAACATCGTCGCGCATGGAATTGATACGCGACTGTACCATAATGTCGGCCAAAAAACCATCAAAGAAGTAGTCGGCAAACTTAAGAAAACCATCCATCTCTAAATTTATGTCCAGATGCATTTGCACATCCCTAAGTTCCCGGGCAAAGGTACGACAGGCATCCTGGGCCTTGCGGATCTGCTGCTTTGCATCATTCAAGCGGGAATGCTTGGCCCAGGTGACAAACAGACCGCCGCCAAACATATCCCAGAGGCCCCAGTTGGAAGCCGAGTTGAGGGCTTTACTGACGCCGTCCAGATGATAAAGCACCTCTCGCCCGGCTTGTATGGCTTCCCGTAATTCGCGCTCTTCCGAGTAAGACATCTGCACGCCCCCCTTTTCTTTGTCGCTTACTAGTTTATACGAAAGTTATTCACAAAGGTTACCCTAGCGCCTCGCAAAACGTGTATTGGAACATTAAGCAGCTCACAGGCGGCACCTGCCAGGTGTAGGCAAAATTCAACGGGCGCGCCATCGGGGCACCCCTATATGAATGTTTCAAAATGCAGACACACCTACCGTTCCGGGCCATCTGTAGGGGCCGCCCGGTGGTCGGCCCGCCTTGAAGGTCCAGGAAGAACCCGGTTTGCACCTTCATAAAAAATACCAGAATAACTAGGGCAACACCAGCCATAATAGGAATGGAGTCGCCGCTAGGGGTGTTATACTTATAACCGGTGCCTACAAAGCATCGGTATAGACTACACCTAAGCTAGCGGAGACTTGTAAGGGCGCACCGTCGGGTGCGCCCTCTTTCTTACTCTTTGCTATTTTGACGTTGGCGATAATCATTAATGGCAGCCTTCAAAGCATCGGCGGCCAGGTTAGAGCAATGCATCTTAACCGGTGGCAGTCCGTCTAGGGCTTCGGCCACATCCTTGTTGGTGATGTTCATCGACTCCTCGAGAGTCATTCCCTTAACCATCTCGGTTATAATGCTGGAGGTGGCCACGGCGGCACCGCAACCGAAGGTCTGGAAACGAATATCGCCAATGCGCTCCGTGTCCCCATCCTTATCTACCTTAATGTAAATACGCATTATATCACCACAGGTGATGTTGCCTACTTCGCCTACTCCATCCGCATTATCCAGAGTACCCATATTGCGGGGGTTAGAAAAGTGGTCGATTACTTTTTGGCTGTATAAAGAAGCGCTCATTTATTTTTCCTCCTCCCTCTCCAAACGGTTGTACAGCGGTGACATGGACCGCAAGCGCTCAACTACCTCCGGGAAAACTTCTAGAACATAATCTATATCTTCATCTGTCGTGTCGCGCCCCAAAGTGAGGCGTAAACTACCGTGGGCCTGCAGATGATCGAGTCCCATAGCGATCAGCACGTGGGAAGGTTCTAAGGAACCGGAAGTGCAGGCCGAGCCAGACGAAACGGCAATCCCCCGCAGATCTAGGCTTAAAATTAACGACTCGCCTTCCACATACTTAACGCTAATATTTACATTGCCGGGCAGCCGCTTTTCCCGATGACCATTAAGGGTCACATGGGGCACCGCCAACAGGCCGTCGATCAGCTTGTCGCGCAGGCGGGTCATCTCCTTCACCCGCTCCTCCCGCTCGGCCATAGCCAACTCTACCGCTTTGGCTAAACCGACGATGCCGGCCACATTCTCGGTGCCGGGGCGAAGTTTACGCTCCTGCCCGCCGCCAAACATGATGGGGCGCACCCGGGTACCACGGCGCACGTAGAGAGCACCGATTCCCTTGGGACCATAAATCTTATGCCCCGATAGGGATAGTAAATCCACCTGTAATTCGTTCACATCAATGGGCAGCGTACCGAAAGATTGCACCGCGTCCGTATGCAGGTAAACCCCATGCTCCTTGGCAATGGCCCCGATTTCGGCCAGCGGCTGGATGGCTCCCATTTCGTTATTGGCATGGCCAATGCTGATGAGTATGGTGTCGGGGCGGATAGCCGCCTTCACATCCTCCGGATCGACTAAACCGTCGGCATCCACCGGCAGATAAGTAATTTCAAAGCCCTGCTTGGCCAGGTGGGCGCAAGTGTTCAGAATGGCATGATGCTCGATACTGGTGGTGATGATATGCCGCCCCTTGTCGGCCATGGCTGCCGCCACACCTCTGAGGGCTATATTATCCGACTCGGTACCACCGCTGGTAAAATAGATCTCATTGGCCTGGGCACCGAGGGCTTTTGCTAATGTGTCGCGGGCGTTATCGATGGCCATGCGCCCCTGGCGTCCGAATCCATGTACGCTGGAGGCATTGCCAAAGGTAGGATTAAAATAGGGCAACATGGCTGCGATAACTTCCGGGTGGACCGGCGTCGTTGCCGCATGATCAAGATAAACTGAACGCATTCCCTTAAACCTCCTCAGTTTCTTCTGTGGAAATCTTGCCAGCAGCCATATCAGCCAAGGTGGTTGTGTCGAGTACTGCCGACATACTATCCCGCAAACGCTTCCACAGTTCGCGGGTGATACAAATATTAGCTCTTTCGCAGGCTTCCGGATCGCTATGGCGCACACATTCCACCGGCGCAATCGGGCCTTCTACAGCCCGCAAAATGTCGCCAGCCGTAATTTGGTCCGCCGGTCGGGCTAGCCTATACCCGCCGTTAGCGCCACGCACACCTTCCACCAACTTGGCTTTCCGTAAGTCTACAAAAATCTGTTCTAAATATTGGGCCGAGATGTCTTCCAGCTCAGAAATTCGCCTAAGTGCAATAGGGGCTTCGGCCTGACGGATGGCCAACACCAACATGGCCCGTACCGCATATTGGCCTCTCGTAGATAACCGCATACCATACCCCCATTTCTCCACCTTATTCTGAGTAAATCACTCAGGATTATACGCAAAAATCAGATGGGAACTTTTATGTTTTGAATAG
>JAMNZE010000007.1:0-35229 GCA_023622465.1 Bacillota bacterium
TGATAAAGGCGGTTAACGGAGTATCACTGACGGTGGAAGAAGGCAAAACTCTAGGAGTGGTTGGCGAATCGGGTAGCGGTAAGAGTCAGACGGCCCTCAGCGTACTGCAACTCTTTGAAGAGAACCAAAAAATCTATTCGGGCCAAATTATCTTCGATGGTCGGGATATTACCCACTTATCCATGGAAGAGTTGTACCAAATACGGGGTAACGCTATCTCGATGATCTTCCAGGAGCCGATGACCTCCTTAAATCCGGTATTTACTGTCAGCCGCCAAATCAGTGAATCGTTAATATTGCATCAGGGTTTGAGCAAGCAGGAAGCCCATCAACGGGCGGTAGAAATGCTGGAAGCGGTGAAGATCTCCAATCCGGAAGAGATTGCTCATCAGTACCCCCATCAGCTATCCGGTGGGATGCGTCAACGGGTGATGATAGCCATCGCTTTGGCCTGTAGGCCCCGTTTGCTGATCGCCGATGAGCCCACCACCGCGTTGGATGTTACCATTCAGGCTCAGATTTTGCGCCTGATGAACGAGCTAAAGGAAGAGTTCAAGACGGCTATCATGTTCATTACCCATGACTTGGGTGTAATTAATCAGATGGCCGACGACGTGGCGGTGATGTATTGCGGACAAGTGGTGGAAATGGCACCGGTTGATTATATTTTTAGGCCCCGTAGCAACTACTCACACCCCTATACAGAGGCGCTGCTTAAGTCAATCCCATTGCTTAAGGGCCATCAAGGTGATCGTTTAGAAGCTATTCCGGGGGCAGTCCCCCATCCACTGGCTTTGCCTCGCGGGTGTAAGTTTGCTCCTCGTTGTAAGTACGCCACGGCCAAATGCCATGAGCACGAACCGGATTTGGTGCAGGTTTGTCCTGAACAATCGGTCAGATGCTTTTATCCCGAGAAGGGGGTGAGAAGTAGTGGAGAATAAGAAAGTACTCATCCGTATTAAGAATTTAACCAAGCACTTTCCTATAAAAAAGAAGTCAATTTTTCAACGGCAGCAACTGTATGTGCAAGCTAACGATAATATTAGCCTGGACATCTATGAAGGCGAGACCCTGGGGCTGGTAGGCGAAAGTGGTTGCGGAAAATCTACTTTAGGACGGGTGATTTTGCAACTATACCCACCGACCAGTGGTACCACCCTCTATTACGGGCGTACTTTGCAAGAGTTTAAGCCTAAATATGTGTGGCGAGTGATAAATCAGTTGCCGAGTATTGTGACTGATTATGAGCGTTTGGTGCAGGAGAAGGGGCAGGAACTACTGGCTGCCGATTTCAATACGCTGGATCGTAGAGCCCGTAGGGTGCGCTCCCGCTACGAAGATGCTCTCCGCATAGCCGGCGGTTTGGTGCTAGCCGACGATTTGCATGAAGTGGCACGGGCTCTGCAGGCCGAATATGAAGCCAGTACCGTTTATGCTCCTTTAGCTGCCCGCCTGGTCGACTTAGAAATGAATCGGGATGCGTTGGAAGAGCTGAGTGACCGCAGTATGGAGGAGAATCAGCGTTTGGCCGACTGTAAGCGGGAGATAGAAACGTTGATGCCCCAGCTGAACAAAGCCAAAGCCGAGTTTGAAACAAAACGAGCGGTTATAGATAAATTAAAAGAGCGTTACGCCAGCAAAGAAGATTTTCAGCGGCTGGAGGAAATGCAGGATGACGGAATCGACCTGTCGAAACTGACTGCCAGTGAAATGCGAGAATTGCGCCGGGAATTGCAGGTAATTTTCCAGGATCCCTACTCTTCCCTCAATCCTCGCCTGACAGTGGGGCAGCTAATCAGCGAGGCTCTAACGGCCCACGGTATTTTTAAACCGGGTAGCCGCATGCTAGAGCAATATGTGCTTAATCTTATGGAGCAGTGCGGGCTACAGCACTATATGCTGCACCGATATCCCCATCAGTTTTCCGGTGGGCAACGGCAAAGGATTGGCATCGCCCGGGCACTGGCCCCCCAACCTAAGTTCGTGGTTTGTGATGAACCGGTTAGTGCCCTAGACGTTTCCATACAGTCACAGATTATTAACCTTTTGCTGGACCTGAAGGAGCAGCAGAAGCTAACCTATCTGTTTATTTCCCACGACCTAAGTGTGGTTAAGTTTATCAGCGACCGGGTGGGTGTTATGTATCTGGGCACCCTGGTGGAGCTTACCACATCCAACGAGATTTTTGAAAATCCTCTACATCCTTATACGGAGGCCCTGCTGGAGGCTATTCCTACAACGGATGAAGAGAAGAAGGAATTGGCAGTAATTGAAGGCGATATCCCCAGCCCCATCAATCCGCCTAGCGGTTGTCGTTTCCACACTCGCTGCAAGTATGCTAAGGAACACTGTAAACAAGTGGTGCCCGAGTGGCGGGAACTGTTGCCGGGCCATTTCGTCGCCTGCCACTACCCGCTAGTAAACAGAGGTGAAATAGTTGCTGAGGAAGCTAAGATCGCTTCTTCCTAAGGATAAAAGTCCTGAGGAACTGGATGAGCATTATCGAAAAATAGAAGAGATTAAATTGGAGAAAGGCGATATGTTAGCTATGCTGATTGCCGCCTTTCTCACCCTTGGTATCCCCATTTTGTTGATCGCCGGTTGTATCTATGGCTTCATCTATTTGGTGCTAGCACGCTAGTCAATTACAGGAGCTGGATGAAGCCCATTTGTAAACTCAGCTCCCAATGGAGCTTAAATCCTGAGCGGGCGGGGAAATTGATTGTGAGCACGTGGAATGTCTGTCCACGTGCTTTTTCTTGCGTACAGCCAGTGATTGTACCTATGCCTAGATCCTTATGCCGAATCAACTGCCCCACAGGAGGAGGGGGCTGGGTGCTTAGGGTGGGCATCGCTTCTGCCGCCGTGATTGCTCGCCCTCCAGCTGTTCGGGTGGCAGGCTCTTGTTTTATCCCTGCTTCAGCTAGAAAAGGGGAATCTATAGTAGCTTGGCCCCGATAGGACTTAGGAGCCAGCAAGTAAAGATAATCTTTAGCCCGTGTACAGCCAACGTAAAACAGGCGTCTTTCTTCCTCCCGTTGGGTCGCCGATGTGCTCAGGCTATGGGGTAGGAGACCATCGATTACGCCTAAAATCCAAACGGCTTTGAATTCCAGGCCCTTAGCGCTGTGCATGGTCATTAGGTTTACGCCCGGTTCTTGCTGTTCATTTTGTAACGCCGAGAGCATGTCGTCTAAATGCGTTAGATAAGCCTCCGTGTTGGTGAACCGGCGCAAGTCTGTTACCAACTCTTCAGCGATATTTAGAAATTCATCGGCCGGATAGCCTCGCTGGACTGCATACCACTCCAAATAGGAGCCGAAACCCATGCGATGCAGATAATATTTAAGAGCCTCGCCGGGTGGAAGTTGGCGGGCTTTTGCCAGATGTTGCTCCAGCCGCTGGAGTTTGCCCAGATCGGTAAAACGAATAGGCAGGTGCCGATAGGCGGCAAAGGGCGTGAGCCCTCTTTGCTGCACCAGCCGCTCCAGAAACTGGTTGGCCTCGACGGTGAGCCCCAGTTGGCGTCGTCCCACCCGCAGGAAGGATTCCATATGGTTGGGTTCATTCAGTAAACGTAAAAAAGCATGGCATTCTTGCACCACCCAGTGCTCCAAGCCGGCCTGGCCTTTATCGTGCAACTTAAAAGGAAACCCGCTTTCTACCAACAAACTTACTAGGGGGCGAGCTTGGGTATTTACCCGGTAGAGTACAGCCAACTCATTTAAGGGGGTGTTTCCCCTTTGCCATTGGCGCAGCATGGTAAGCACGGCTTTGGCTTCCGCCCACTCATCGCTGGGACGCATGAGGCGGGGTGGGGTGTCGCCTTGGCGAATCGGCTGGACAGTGATCTTATGGCGCAATTGATTATGGGCGATTAACCGATTGGCCAGTTCAACTATTGGGGGTAAGGAGCGGTAGTTTTGTATCAGTTCCACCCGGCGGCCACCGGGAAAATCCTGCGGAAACTGTAACAAAAGCTTGGGGTCGGCAGCCCGCCAGGCATAGATAGCTTGATCGATATCGCCCACCACGCAAATATGGTTATGGGGCGCGGCTAAGAGTTTTAGTAGCTCGTATTGCACCAGGTTAGTATCTTGAAATTCGTCTACCATAATGAATTGCCAGCGCCGTTGTAGCGACTGTAACAACTCCGGATATTGCTGTAATAATTTCAAGGTGGCTAGTAAAAGGTCATCGTAATCCAATAGACCTGCCTTATTTTTGGCTTTTTCATAATCGGCCCATACTCGGGAAGTCAACGTGTTCAGAACTTGTAGCTGCTCTAGATCCTGATTACTATTTTTATGGAAGCTGATCTGGTGGAGCATTTCGTCTACCAGATCATCTTTTATTTCTTCCTGCTGGCGCAAAAGGGCTTCCTTTACCCAATGGCGTCGTTGTTTCTCCTTAGCGACAGCAGGGCGCTGGCCCTGAAAAGCCCAGAGAATACGATAGCATAGGGAATGAAAGGTGCTCATATTTACTGCCTTAACCTGCTGTTGGGATAACATAGGCAGCTGGGTAAGTCGTTTCTTCATTTCTTTGGCGGCAGCACGGGTAAAGGTAAGTACCAGTATTTGCTGTGGGGAGACGCCCCTGTGTAACAGAGCTGCGGTGCGAGCGGTGATGACTCGGGTTTTGCCGCTGCCGGGGCCGGCTATGACCATGAGGGGGCCCTGCAGCTGGGCCACGGCGGCCTGCTGTTGCTGGTTAAGGGTCAGCCCGGCTTGGGCTAATTGGTCAAAGAATTGGTCTAACTTCACTTTTAGTCCCCCCAGTACTTTACTGACTGTATTATCTCATAGACCTGGTCTTCAGTCACAGGCAGCTTGTTGGTCATACTAGAACTGGTGGAATTAGTTCAGAGTGCCGCGGGCAACTTAAAATTGAACTTGTAACCGGGGGCTGGTCATGATATCCTATTAGAAAATTCATTGGACAACAAGAGCGAGGAAGAAAGCCAGTAGCGCCTGCATTTTGCTTGCAGAGAGTCGGTGGGTGGTGCAAACCGATACGGATGTGGGTGGCGAATTACCTTTCGGAGCTATAGCAGTGAAATGTAGTAGCTACTATCGGTTCCCGCCGTTACCGGGTTGGAGTGGGTAGGCTATGTCCTACCAACAAGGGTGGTACCGCGAGTATAGCTCGTCCCTTCTAGGGGGACGAGTTTTTTGTTTATTAGTTTTTAAGGGGGAGAGAATGAACGATGCCAAAGAATCTATCTAGTAGCCAGCGGGCCGAATTTGAACGTCAGTTAGCTATTCTCAGTGCGGGGGCGGTGGAGATTATCCCCGAAGATGAATTTAAGGCCAAATTGGCCGCTTCTATTCGCGAACAGCGACCGCTTAAGGTCAAACTGGGGTTAGACCCGTCGGCTCCCGATATTCACCTGGGACATACGGTTGTTATCCGCAAGCTGAAGGATTTTCAGGATCTGGGACACCAGGTGCAGCTGGTTATCGGCGATTTTACCGGGCGCATCGGTGACCCCACCGGGCGCTCGGAAATAAGAAAGCCCCTCACGGAAGAGGAGGTTCGGGCCAACGCTCGTACCTATGTGGAGCAGTATGGCAAAATCCTAGATATGGAGCGTACTCAAGTCTATTTCAACAGCCAGTGGTTGGCCCCGCTTACCTTTGAGGAAGTGATTCGGCTAGCTGGCACTATGACTTTAGCCCGCATGCTGGAGCGAGATGACTTCCAAAAGCGTTACACCGAAAACCTGCCTATTGGTTTGCATGAATTCTTCTATCCGCTGATGCAGGGGTATGATTCGGTGGCCTTGGAAACCGACATTGAGATTGGTGGCACCGACCAGACCTTTAATCTATTGGTCGGTCGGCACCTGCAGCGGGAGCGGAACCTGCCGGCGCAAGTTATTATGACCTTCCCCTTGCTGGAAGGCCTAGATGGCGTGCAGAAGATGAGCAAAAGCCTGGGTAACTATATCGGCATCAATGATGAGCCCAAGGAAATGTATGGCAAGACCATGTCGGTTCCCGATGAACTGATGTTGAGATACTATCAGCTGACCACCGATATCAGTCCGGAAGAGTTGCAGGCCCTCACTGCCGGTTTAGCCGATGGTAGCGTCCATCCCCGCGATGCGAAGATGAGGTTGGCCCACCGGCTGGTTCGCATGTACCATGGGGAAGAAGCGGCCAACGAGGCAGAGCAGCATTTCCGTACCGTTTTCCAGCAAGGCGATTTGCCGGAAGATATCCCGGAAGTTGTTTGGACAGGTGAGCCAAAGGCCAATATTATTGATCTCTTACAGGCGGCCAAGTTAGTCTCCACCCGCAGTGAAGGTAGACGCATGGTGGAGCAGGGGGCCGTGCGGGTTAATCAGGAGCGGGTAGAGGATAGTTGGCAGGAATTTTCCTTAGAATCGGAGCTGATCATTCAGGTGGGCAAACGGCGATTTGCTAAATTGGTGCTCGATAAATAGGTAATCAACCAAGGGGCTGTTCGCACCTCACGGTGAGGTGCGAACAGCCCCAGTCGTTTAAGGGCCTAGAGCCGGATACATGTCCCATAAACAGCATGAGCCGTAGAGCACTGGCTAGCGCCAATTGTGCCTGCGCAGACCCTTCGGCACAGGCAACCAAATGTCCACCTCAAACACCTTTTGCGAAGAGCCCTTTAGATAAAATCTTCGCTAGGCGAAAGGATTTGCAGTAGTTGCCATCGAATTTATCTAGAAAGCTAGGGTTTAGAAAAAGGAGGAAGGCTCGGTGCAATATAGGAAGTTTGGGAAGCTGGATTTTGAAGTTTCCGCGTTAGGTTTTGGTTGTATGCGTCTACCGGTTATAGACGGGGATACAGCTAAGATCGATGAAGCAGAAGCGATGCGCATGGTGCGTCATGCTATTGACCAGGGTGTCAATTATATTGACACGGCTTACGGATATCATGGAGGAAGAAGCGAGAGCTTTGTAGGGCGAGCGCTGCAAGATGGCTATCGGGAGCGGGTAAAACTGGCCACCAAGTCTCCCGTTTGGCTGGCCGAAACCCATGAGGATTTTGATAAGCTGCTCAATGAACAGTTGGAGCGCCTGCAAGTCGATTACATAGACATGTATTTGCTGCATTCGCTCAATAAGGAGCGCTGGGATGCGGCTATGAATCTTAACGTCTTAGATTTCGTACGCCGTGCCTTGGCCGATGGTCGTATCAAATATGCAGGTTTCTCTTTCCACGATGAGCTGCCGGTGTTTAAAGAAATTGTGGACGCCTTCGATTGGGATTTCTGTCAGATTCAGCTTAACTATATGGACCAAGAATATCAGGCGGGTATTGAAGGTTTGCGTTATGCCGCCGACAAGGGCCTAGCCGTTGTTATTATGGAACCGTTACGCGGTGGACGCCTCACCAAGAATGTGCCCGCCGAAGTGCAGGCCATTTGGGATCAGGCCCCAATTAAGCGAAGCCCCGCCGAATGGGCGCTACGCTGGGTGCTCAACCAACCGGAAGTCAGTGTGGTGCTCAGTGGCATGAGTACCATGGATCATGTGGTAGAAAACTTGCGGGTGGCAGCCGATGCCAAGCCCAACTCCTTAACAGAAGAGGAGCTGGATATTATCGACAAAGCTAAGGAGTTTTATCTAAAGCGCACTAAAGTAAAGTGCACCGGTTGTGACTATTGCATGCCCTGTCCCACCGGGGTAAGTATTCCACAGCTGTTTACCTTATATAATGAAGCCTCCATCTATAATCTAGATCCGGATGTGGTAGCTAGAAATTATGGACGTATGGTGGAGGATGGAAAGGGTGCGGACCTCTGTGTCGAATGTGGCCAATGTGAATCGGTTTGTCCGCAGAACATTACTATCAGGGAGCATTTGAAAGATATACATGCCGCCTTTCATCGGTCATAACTGATTGAAAAAACCGGGGCTATCGCAAAACGTTGCTTTGCGATAGCCCCTCTTGTTTTTTTAGTTGGGCTTAGGTGCAACCTATGGATGACGATATGACTTTTGGAGGTTAGAGACCATGATCGACTACATGAATCAAGAACAATACCGCAAGGCTTGCCGATACCGCATGCAGGAAACCTTAGAGAACTTAATGGGGGCTTGGCAGGTTCCCGATGAAAAAGTCGATGGTGAGTTGATTACGACTAGTCTCCAATGGTTAGAGCGGATGGTGGGGGAACTGCATTACTTCAATGAAAAGATAGCTAATGCCAGCTCCGGCCCCCCTAAGCCCGGCTTTGTGCCAGAAAAATAGCAGTGCTCCGCTGATCGATAGTGATATAATAAAGGGGTCATACGGATTGCATCCGAAATTCAAAAAGTGGGGTGTGGCTATTGATATCGCTTAAAACCAACTTAGAAGCCATTGAAGCGATGCTCTATTTCTGGGAGGCCACCAGTGATAAAGAAAAGGTAAATGAACTGTTTCTGAATAACTTGGCCGAACTCCCAGTCATGCAAATGGTCTATGATGATGAATTTAACGCCGAATCGGTGCGGAGAATTCTCAGCGGCATCACTAACCGGGAGCCTATCCGGCCCGCCAATCGGAAGGAAGGGAGATTTTTTAACAATAATTTGTGGATGTTAGAAGATTTGGGGCTGACCGCCGAAATGGCCCGGCCGATTAAGCAACTCAATCTTGATGAGTTGGCCAACCAGCTATCGCAGGAATCTGCGGTCGATCGTACTATCACCATTTACTTCGCCCCTCTGCATTTGGAAGAAGCTTACGTGAAACCTGATGCGCTGATCATCAACTTCTTCCGCCTGCAACCGGATTTTGCCGGTGGTGTAAACATTGCGGGCCAGCCTTTGGTCGATTACATAGCAACTCGTGTGCGCGAGATGCTGAGTTAAATAAGGTAGTCTATGATTCGACTGGGTGCCTTTCTTTCTATTGCCAAAGGTATCGATAAGGTGGTCCCGCAGGCTTTAGAAATTGGGGCCAACACCTTTCAGTTTTTTACTCGCAATCCCCGCGGGGGCGCGGCCCGAACCATTGGCGAGGCGGAGATCGATCGCTGGCTGAAGTTGCGTGAAGAAGCAGATATAGCGAAAGTTTGCGGACATCTACCCTACACGGTAAATATGGCCAGCGATAAGGAGAAGCTTATTGAATTTGCCCATATGGTGCTGACCGATGACCTGCGACGTATGGCAGCCCTGGATATCGACTATTTAGTAGTTCACCCGGGGAGCGCCAGTGATGAGCGGCCGGCGGCGCTGGAACGTACTATCCGTTTGCTGGATCGGGTTTTAGACGAAAGTGAGAGTCCTGTCTGTCTATTATTGGAAACTATGGCTTTGCAAGGAAATGAAATCGGTAGCATTGTAGATATTGCTACCGTTTGGCATAGCCTAGGGCGACCTGCACAGGTAGGCGTATGTCTAGATTCCTGCCATCTATTTGCCGCCGGGTATGATTTTACTAAGCCCCAGGAGGTGGAGCGCCTAGTAAGCGATCTGGATGCCAGTATGGGTTTAGAGCAAATTAAGGTGCTACACCTCAACGATAGCAAGATGCCCAGCGGTAGCAGGCGCGACCGCCATGCTAATATCGGTGAAGGAGAGATTGGTGAAGAGGGTTTTGCTAACCTATTAAACCATCCCTTTATTCGGCAGTTAGCGTGGCATTTAGAAACTCCCGTCAAGACCTATCGCGATTATGCTCGGGATATTGCGCGCGTGAAAGCAATAATTGGCGCCTAAAAGGGGCTGTTGCAAAACAACAGGTTTTGCGCAGCCCCTTGGCTTCTCTCGACTATTGTCCCTTTTTCTGTAGTGCCTCGGCAATACGCAGGAACTCGTTTTCGTCGCGGCGAATATCCGGGTCGTTAATCAACTGGTAGCGAATAATACCCTTCTTGTCTACAATGAAAGTAGCGCGGGCGGAAATTCCCTCCTCTTTTACCAATACATTATATAAAGCGCTTACGTGACGATGGATATCGCTCAACAGGGGGAAGGTGATGCCCAGTTTTTCAGCGAAAGCCTTGTGGGAAGGGCTGCTATCGACACTAATACCCAGAACCTGGGTATCCAGCGCGGCGAACTTGTCACCAAGTTCTTCGCAAGCTGGCAATTCGGATGCTCAAACGGGTGTCCAATCCAACGGATAGAATAGTAGAACCACGTTTTTCTTGCCCCGATAGTCACTGAGGGTTATCGGTTGCCCATTTTGATCGGGCAAAGTGAAATCGGGGGCCGGTTTGCCTACCATGATTTCTTCAGGCAATTTGATCACCCTTTCGTAGTTTATAACGGGTATAGTATGCCCCTTTAGAGGGATTTTTAGGGAGTGATTTGATGGATACTCTCATTTTTTCTGCTTCCGTTGGTGCGGGGCACGATCAGGTGGCGCGGGCTTTGCGAGAAGAGATTTTGCGGCGCTATCCGCAAGCCCGTGTGGCCATCGTGGATACTATTAGCTATATCAGTCCGGTACTTAATAAACTGTTGCTGGAAGGATATTTAGGTTTGCTTAAGTTCACTCCAGGGGTTTACGGCAAACTCTATGAAAGGACCGAGGGCGGCGAGAAGGCTGTAGATATTATTAATCTGTCTTATCGGCTGTTATCTAGGGCTTTAACTAAAGTTATACGCGATTATTCCCCCGATGCTATCATCTGTACCCATGCCTTTGCTGCCGGTCTGATGGGGACTTTAAAAAAGCGGCAACGTATAGATCAGCACTTAACAACGGTGATCACCGATTTTACGGTACACGCCTACTGGCTCCATGAAGGTATCGATCTTTATTGCATAGCCCACGAACAACTGTCCTCTGTAATGGATGAATTGGGGGTGCCCCGCTCTCAAGTTGCTGCCACCGGCATACCGATTCTTGCTAAGTTTGCACAACGACAGGAGCCGGCTGTGGTGCGGGCTAAACATGGTTTGGATGACTTACCCACGGTTTTAGTGATGGGTGGCTCGCTGGGGCTGGGAGAGATAAGACAGGTGGTTGAAAGTTTTGATGAATATGCGGAAGCAAGTCAGGTGTTGGTGGTTACCGGCCGCAATGAAATATTACATAACGAACTTAAGAATCGTTGCTGGCGCAACCGATTCCACATCTATGGCTTCGTTGATTTTGTTAACGAATTGATGGCGGCCGCCGATGTAGTATTGACTAAACCGGGAGGGGTTACATCGGCGGAGGCCCTTAGCCAGGGCAAGCCGATAATCATCATGTCTCCAATTCCCGGTCAAGAAGATCGTAATAGCCGCTGGCTGACCGAGCAGGGGTGTGCAATTCGGTTGGCGGCCGATGAGCGGCCGGGCTTAAAAATGGCCCAACTGCTCCAAGACAAAGAACGGTTATTGCTGCTAGGGCAGCGGGCTGCCGCCTTGGGGAAGCCTTTGGCCGCCGGCAATGTTATTGATCAGATAGAGGCGCGGTTGCTATAACTAAACGGCATAAGCGCACCTCCCTTGGCTGATACTAAAAGGTAAGACTTGGGAGGTGCAAGCATGGTCTCTGATTTGCAGTCAGTTTATCGTCCCGCCCAGGCCGAGTTGGCAGCGGTCAACGCAGAAATGTGCCGGGCGGTTAGTACTCTTACGCCTCTTTTGCAGGAGGCGGCCATGTCCTTTATTCAAGCCGGCGGCAAAAGGCTACGACCTCTATTGACCATCTTGGCAGCCAAACTGGGCCAGGCTAAAACGCGACAGGTGGTGCAGATTGCCGCCGCTTTAGAGCTGTTACACCTGGGTTCTTTAGTGCACGACGACATTATAGATGAATCCTTTTGGCGCCGCGGCCGGCCTTCTGCCAACGCTACCTATGGCAATCAAGTGGCTGTGCTGCTGGGGGACTTTTTCTTTGCCCGTTCCCTCGATTTGGCCCGGCAGGTTGGCCTGGACGCGGTAAAGGTTATTTCCGACGTGATAAGCAGCCTGGTGGAGGGTGAGTTGCAACAGCTTCAGCGTAGTTATGATCCATCGGTGACCGAGGACGAGTATTGGGAGCGTATCCGCCGCAAGACTGCTTCCTTTATTGCCGAATGTTGCCGATTAGGTGGACTATATAGCCCGGGCAATCCCGTAGACCCGGAGGAACTACATACCTTTGGTTTGAATCTGGGCTTAGCCTACCAGTTGAGAGACGATTTGCTGGATTTTACGGCTGATAAACAGACCATGGGTAAGCCTACCAAGCATGACCTAAAGGATGGGGTGGTCACTCTACCGATCATCCACACTCTTAAAGTCCATCCTCGCCGCGAGGAGCTGGCCACTCTGATAGAGGGTGGAGGCGATTATGACGTCAACTTGATTCTGGCCTGCATGCGTGAAGCCGGTTCCTTTGCATTCGTAGCGCAGCAGATCGAGCAGTTAATCGCACGCGCCAAAAGGAGTCTGGCGGCTGCTCCCGAACATGAGGCTAAAACGGCTCTCTTATCTATTGCTGACTCTGTGCTTAATCGGGTATCGTGAGGGGGCTTGCCTATGACCAAGGGGAGGGAAATGCTAAAGGGTTTATTGTTATTGCTGCGCCCTCTGCCAGTACTATCTTGGTCGGGGGGTGCCTGTTTATTGGCTGTGGGATTGGTCGGACGCGCCGGGGTGCGGGTCTCTTTTGCTTCCCTATTGCGGCTACTGGCGGTGGCAGGTTTAATCCAGGGCTGGTTGGCCCATAGTTTAAATGATTTGGTGGACTGGCGAAGCGGAACGGATGTGGCCGCTAAAGAGGTTTTGTCCGGTGGCAGTGGGGCCTTGAGGCTAGGCTATTTAGATGCGGAGCAATTGCTGCCCATAGCTGGCCTGAGTGTTGTTCTGGTAGCCGGTCTTATCCATGGACAGACAAACAATTATATGATCTATGTCTATCTACTTGTTGGGCTTTGGGGAGCGATTGCTTATAGTCAGCCGCCTTGGTGTTTGGCTTATACGCCCCTTCTGGGCGAATGGTTGGCCGCTTTTCCCGCCATAGTCGCATGTAGTTTGGCTTTTTATCAGGGGCTGGAGGGGCGCCTCGATTTTTTTTCGGTGGCGGCAGCCGTAGCCCACGGTCTCTTTTGCGTAGCTTGGCTAATGCAGCATCATCTACCCGATTGGCAACGGGACTTGCAGGCTTCACCTCCTAAGCGCACCACTGTTGCCTGCGTGGCTGCCCGCTTTGGGGTCCAGGCCGGTCGGTTGGTCGTTGTCGTCTATTTTTTGCTTACCACATTCTTAGCTCTTGCCCTTAGTTTTGTTGAACGACGCTTGCTGGCCACAGCCCTATTAGCCGCCCTGGGAGGTTTGCTGGCTTACCGGCAAAATGCCACTAGCCGGCGAGACATGGCGCGTCGGGAACTGCAGATGGTAGGATTAAGTCTCTTACACGTCTGGGCCTTGGGCTGGCTATTGTAATCTGGAATCTCCCTCCTCTTGAGGAATCAAGCTAATCGCGTTATACTCTTATGATTAGGGAGGAGGGACAAGTTGTGCAGCCACAATTGCCGCGGAAAATCAGTCGTATCATATGGCGGGCTCTCATGGAATTTTCCATGTTGGGTCCGGGGGATCGCTGCCTGGTTGGACTTTCAGGGGGGAAGGATAGTGCCTTTTTGCTCTACGCCTTGGCTGCCCTGAAACTTAAGGCGCCTTTTCAATTTGATTTGGCTGCCGTCACTATTGACCCCATGTTTGATCCCAATTTCCCAGCTGCCCGTATACAGGAGCTTTGTGACCAACTAGGGGTACCACTATTTCTAGAACGAACTAATCTAGCCGCTGCTGCCTTTGCTCCTAGTAATCAGAATCCTTGTTCCCGCTGTGCCTATTTGCGTCGGGGAGCACTCAATCGCATCGCCAAGCGGGAAGGGTACAATCGCCTAGCTTTAGCCCACCATCATGATGATGCGGTAGAAACCTTTCTAATGAGTATTCTTTATGCGGGGCAAATCAAGACCTTCGGCCCGGTAACTTGGCAGGATAGGAGTGGTTTGCTGGTAATACGCCCTCTTATCTATTTGCGTGAAGCCCAGATTCGGGCCACCAGGAGTTTCTTCGATTGGGAGCCGGTGCCTACCGGTTGTCCGTTGGACGGTAAATCCACCCGTCAGCGGGTGAAAGATCTCTTGTGCACTTTGGAAACAGAAAACCCGGTAATTTACAGCAACCTCAGCGCGGCTATGCGTCTGCCACTCACGGAGATCGAATTATGGCCCCCCGAGCTAACTCGGGAGGAAATGCGTAGTAAGTATAGGCAAGTATTGTCAAAATAGAATTGGAGGACATCGGGCTATTGTAGAGAAATACCTATATAATTAGGATAATAGATGGAGCTAGATAGATTAAACGAGGAGCGGATAGACCTTGTTACGCTATATAACTATATTTACCCTATCGGCTTTATTGGTGTGGCTTTTTACACCTCTAGCCGAGCGCCTGTCCTATCGTTTAGGGCTTATAGATATTCCGAGTAAACGTAAACCTCATGCTAAACCTACACCCCTAATGGGTGGATGGGCCATGTTGATCAGTTTTATAATCACCTCTCTAGTAGCCGTACCTCTACAGGGTTCCCGTTTAGGTATTCTGTTGGGTGCCATTGTGGCCTTTACCGTGGGTTTAGTTGACGATTATACCAAATCCCGGGGCAAAGAAATGGGGGCTCTGCCTAAACTATTAGGACAAATTTTAGCGGCCCTGATACTGGCCAACTGCGGGGTGCGTGTTTTCCATATCAACAACCCCTTTTCCCCTAATAAGCTGATATTCTTTTCTCCGTTGGTGTCCTACCTGATGACAGTGCTCTGGGTAGTCGGGGTCATGAATATTATTAACTTTATGGATGGACTGGACGGTTTAGCAGCCGGCATCAGTTGTATTGCCGCCAGTACGCTGGCTCTGGTGGCTTGGCAGATGAATGAAAGTGCCTGGGCCACTTTAGCAGTAATCGTGGTTGGTATCACATTAGGTTTCTTGCGTTTTAATAAGCATCCGGCTTCCATTTTTATGGGAGACATGGGCTCCAATTTCTTAGGTTTTTTGCTGGGAGCCATTTCGGTAGGTGGGTCCTTTAAGAGTGCTACTTTGGTTGGTATGGTGGTGCCCATATTGGCCCTTGGTTTGCCGATTGTGGATACGGCTATCAATGTAATTAGACGTACCAAGAATGGTCAGCCCTTTTATGTTGCCGATTTGGGCCATACCCATCACCGTTTGCAGCGCTGGGGGCTCAATCAAGTCCAAACCGTCTATTTCATGTATCTAATTAGTATATGCTTTTCCCTTACGGCCCTCGTTTTTCTATTCGCCAGTCGCCATTAGCTACTATTGTAAATTGACGGCACGGCGCCAAATTGGTGCTGTGCCGTATTTTATTGGGCAAGTGGCAAAAGCTAAGGGAAAGCAAGGAGGTGTAGATGGTTGGAATATACGTTCGATATGAGTCGCGGCATTAGCGAATCGGATTTGCGCCGTTTACGACGCCGGCTAGCCGAGCTTGCTCAGGATGAAGGGCTCCGCATCCGACTAGATTCTACCGACTCACCCCGAGCCGGATCACTGATTAACCTGCTGACCTCTAATGGGTATACCTATCAGCCCCATCGTAGTGAGGACGGGGAAGAGCAATATCTAATAGTGCGCCGCCTGCACTGAATACTTTCCGGCCCCTCTAGTCGCCGCTACTAGAGGGGTCGACTTTTAGCTTGATTATATGGGATAAATAAGGCAACATAATATATAGAGAATTTGCTTTTCAGTGAGTAGGAGATGCAATATGCACAGTATTAAGCAACTAATCAATGTGGGCAGCAACATTGTACAGAGTGCGCAGCTTTATCTGAATCAGGTCCTTAAAGAAAAAAACTTAAGTAGTGCGGAAACCAATGTCCTTATGTTTTTATACACCAACGGCGACGGTGTAAGTCAGGACGCTATCGTCAGCGGAGTGGATGTGAGCAAGCCGGCTATTTCTCGCACCATCAACTCCTTGGAGAAGAAGGGATACATCGTACGAGAACCGAACCCTAATGACAAGCGTTCTAACCTGATCCACTTGACGGAACAAGCTTGGCAAGAAGAAGAATATATACAAAGTGTCTATGCGGATTTTCTGGCCATTGCTGCGCGCGGCTTACCGATAGATAAGATTAATGAATTTATCGGGCTTTTGCAGCAGGTTTCAGATAATATTGATTCCTATGGGCGAGCTGAACTGGAGAAAAAATAGAGCCTCAGGCAAACACTGAGGCTTTTCTCAACTTAGTAGGCTAGTTCCTTGGCGAACGAGACACGTATCGATTGCCCTTGACATAAAAGCGTAAAGGCAGCTCCTGGCCTACGCTGATTCCAATCCGGGCACTGGTGCCCACGGCATGAGGGGTTTTCCCCGGCAAAAGGTACAAGGGCGGTTGGGTGAGATCGTGGCCATTAAGACTCAAATCAATGCCCAGGGCTTGGCATAGCTTTCCTGGCCCGTTGGTCAGCTGTTCAAGCGGCTTTCCCTTTCTGTTTGCGGCCATTATATCCAGGCCCATTAGCGGTTCCAGAGCTCGAATAAGTACCGCCTCGCCTACCCCATGGGGTTGGCAAACCACGTTGAAGCAGTGGTGGATTCCATAGCTGATGTAAATGTAGCCGGTACCCGGCGGTCCAAACATACAACTGTTACGGGGTGTTTTGCCTCGGTAGGAATGGCTGGCCGGGTCATTTTGGCCCAGATAGGCCTCAGTTTCCACAATCATGCCGCCCACTTGGCCCCTTTCCGTTTCATGGATAAGTATTTTTCCCAATAGGTTACGGGCGATAGTAGCCGTATCATTATTTAAATAGAAATCGACGGGTAATGTTTCCATGCGGAGTTACCTCCCAAACGAGCGAGATAAGGAGAGAGCTATGAATTTACGTGACCATGCACAAGAGGTTATAGCCATTCTGGCTTCAGTATATCCGGATGCCCATTGCGAGCTGCAGTTCGAAACACCTTTTCAATTGCTGGTGGCTACCATTCTTTCGGCCCAGTCCACCGATGAGCAGGTTAATAAATTGACTAAGGTCTTATTTGCCGAGCATCCCACGGTGGAAGATATGGCCCGCTTGTCTGTGGAAGAATTGGAAGAATATATTAGGGGAGTAGGTCTGTTCCGTAATAAAGCTAAACATATCGCTGCTACTTGTCAAATCCTCTTGCAGGAGTATGGCGGCCAGGTCCCCCGTACTCGGGGAGACCTCATGCGGCTTCCGGGGGTCGGTAGAAAGACGGCCAATGTGGTGCTGGCCAACGCCTTTAATATACCGGCCTTTGCGGTAGATACCCATGTATTGCGTGTTAGTCGGCGCCTGGGCTTAGCCACCGGGCGCACCCCCGATCAGGTGGAGGCCGAGTTGACGGCCCTTTTGCCGGAAGAACATTGGATTAAGGCCCATCATTGGCTTATTTGGCATGGACGGCGCCAATGTTATGCGCGGCGTCCCGCTTGTGATACCTGTCCTTTGTCCACAATATGTCCCAGTGTATTAACTAATGGAGGTAAATCAGATGAGTAAAGCGCCCATAATTGTCTACACCGATGGGGCCTGTTCCGGTAATCCGGGCCCTGGTGGTTACGGTGTGGTTATAGAGAGTGCAGCTGGCATCCAAGAATTTTCTGGCCGGGAGGAGCGAACCACCAATCAACGGATGGAAATGTTGGCGGCGGTGGTGGCTTTAGAAAATACCCCCGAAGGGAGCGAGGTGATCCTACATAGCGATAGCGCCTATTTGATACGAGCTTGGCATGATGGTTGGCTAGATAAGTGGCAAAGAAATGGCTGGCGAAATGCTAAGGGCGATCCAGTAGCTAACCAGGATCTGTGGCAGCGGCTTCTAAATCTGGCTGCAAAACGTAAAGTTAAATGGGTAAAGGTGGCCGGCCATGCCGGCAACCAGCGTAACGAACGTTGTGATTATTTAGCTCGTACCGCCATTAAAGGAGGGACAGTGGTGGAGAAAACCGGTCATTTGTTGGTGCTAAACAAGGACGAAGATACGGTTATGTATGTGGATATCGCTGCCCGCCGGATAGTTAAAACCATCCCGGTGGACAAGAATCCCCATGAAGTTGTTATCAGTCCCGACGGTAAACAGGCTTACGTCACTTGCTCCGGTGGGGACACTCTGCTGGCCTTTGACAATGAAACGATGACCCTAACCAAGCGAGTTACCCACCCCGATTTCCGCTTTCCGCATGGACTGGCCATTACCCGCGATGGGAAACGGCTACTATTGGCATCAACCCGCTCGGGTAAGTTTTTCATCTTTAATTTGCCTTCCCTAGAGGTTAAGCAGGTTTATGCTACAGGACAAGAAGCGGTACATATGGTATCATTGACTCCCGATGAGCGTTTGGCCTATATCGCTAATATCAGATCGGATAATTTGACCCTCTTTGATATGGAAAAGGAAGAGATAGTGACCCATATTCCGGTGGGGCGCGGCCCGGAGGGGGTGGCGGTGCATCCTCACAGCAATCAGGTCTACGTGGCCAACCAGCATGATAATAATGTGTATGTATTGGACCCGGAGGATCACCAGGTGTTACACACCCTAAAGTTAGGCACCCTGCCTATTCGACTAGTTATGAGCCCCGATGGGCGCTATGCCTTCGTGCCCAACCGGGAATCGGGCGATCTATCGATCATTGACTGCCAGCGGCCTTGGGAGATTAAGCGTATCCGGGTGGGAGTATGGCCCGGCGGTGTGGTCTTTGATGAAACTGGCAGTTATGCCTATGTGGCTAATAATAAGACCAATGATATTTCGGTGATCGATGTGGCCACCTTGAAGGAAGTGGAGCGCATCGATGTGGGTATCCATCCTGACGGCATCGCCTATCTTAAGCGCTAATGCCTGGTTCATTGGCTAGGCCTGTTTAAGTGCTTGCGCAATACACTAGGTTCGCCAAGGGCGGCGACGGCAATCGCGCTGTTTGGCCTAGTCAGACCAGTAAGCGGGTTAGCGATAAGTTACTAGTTAGGGCGGCTCGGCCATTGTCACCGCGTTTCCTTGAAAAGATTTATAAAAGTACATTTAGGCGACCCCGCCGCAGCTTTTCCACGACGGAGTCGCCTTTTTATCACTAAATAGAAGGGGGATATGGTATGAGTCTATTGCAACTCTTGCAGCCGGCGGGTAAAAACCGCTACCGCCTACCCAAAATGGGAGAAATGCAGGTGGAAGCTATGATTTATCTCGACGAGGTGCTGCTGCAGGAGTCGTTAGATGAAGATTCGGTAAAGCAACTGCGGGATGCCGCCTGCTTACCCGGCACCTATCGGGCTGTTTTAGGTATGCCCGATATTCACAGCGGTTACGGTCTACCCATCGGTGGGGTGATGGCCACCGATGCTAAAACAGGGGTGGTCTCCGCCGGGGCGGTAGGTATGGATATTAATTGCGGTGTACGCTTGTTGAGAACAAATATTCCAGCTAAAGAAGTTACAACTAAGCATTTAGAACAACTGGTGGGGGCCATCACTCGCCGCGTACCTACTGGTATTGGCACAGCTACTCCTGATCGCACCTGGCGGGGGCAAGTCTTACAAGAGGTATTCGTTAAAGGCAGTCGAGCCGTGGTGGAAGAAGGATATGGACGACCGCAGGATGTGGAGCACACGGAGGAAAATGGATGTCTGCGTTTCGCCAATCCGGATGCTTTGAGCAAGCGGATGCGAAAACGGGCTGTTCAGTTAGGCACGCTAGGCGGCGGTAATCATTTCTTGGAAGCCCAGCGGGTGGAGGAAGTTTTTTCTGCCCCTTTAGCCGAAGCCCTTGGTCTAACCGCAGGTAATATAGTCTTTATGATCCATACTGGTAGCCGTGGTTTTGGCCATCAAATCTGCACCGAGTTTAGCAACTTGATGGCAAAAGAAGCGCCGCGGCATGGTCTTAAGCTACCCAATAAAGGTTTGGCTGCCTTACCCATCGACAGCGAATTGGGGCAGGCCTACTTGGGTGCTATGGCCTGTGCTGTTAACTATGCCTTCGCCAACCGCCAAATCATCACCCACGCTGTGCGCCAGGCCTTTGCTGAAGTATTTGGCGAAAGTGATACTCGTTTGGGTCTGGAGGTAGTTTACGATGTGGCGCATAATATCGCCAAGTTTGAGGAACACGAAGGAAGAAGCCTGTTAGTGCATCGTAAGGGGGCCACGCGCGCCTTGCCTCCCGGCCATAAACAAAATCCGGCCGTTTACAAAGAGACGGGGCATCCTGCCTTGTTGCCCGGTAGCATGGGCACGTCTTCTTATGTGGTGGTCGGCAAGCCGCCGGTGGTGGAGACCTTCTGTTCAGTCAACCACGGCGCTGGCCGGGTTATGTCACGACGGGAAGCCCGACGCAGTATTGGGGAAGAGGTTTTCCAGCAAAGCATGGGCGACATCATCACCAATGCGGATAATTACCGTCAAATTGTTGATGAGGCGCCTACCGCCTACAAGGATATCGACCGGGTGGTCAATGTGCTAGCCGATATCAGTATGGTGGAAAAGGTGGCTCGGGTGGTACCGCTAGCCGTAATTAAAGGTAGCGGCGAATAATAGATCTTCGGCGTGCAGCAGAGTAAAGCACGACTCCTTGCCCCAGCATGGCTGACAGGCTCCAATAGCTGTGAAGGGAGGTGAGTGCTTGAAAAAGGGGTTAGCCGTCCTATTGCTTGCAGCTCTATTTATGGTAGCATTTACTCCTACCCCCGCCGTGCTAGCCGCCTTCGACGATGAGGAGCTGGCAGAAGAAATATTGGCTCTGCGGCGTCAAATTCATGACCTGCGTAAACAGGTTATTGATAAATTGGTGGCTGCCGGCAAGCTGACAGCCGAAGAGGGTGAAAAATACAAGCAGAAGCTGGATGAGCGTTTTGAATGGCAGCTAAAGCACAGATTTGAGAAGTTCGAGAAGAAAGGGAAAGGCAAAAACAAAGAACTGAAGAGTAAGCCACGGCAGATGCAAGAGGTTCCTGGCTAATAATTGTCCTCGGGTTCCAGCAATATTGTTGGAACCCGAGTTATATTTTTTATATAAGATGATGACAAAGACCTAGTGATCTAGTACAATTTAAATGAAATTGAGAATCGGTTTCATGCCGATTTAATTTATGCGGACATATTGAGAATGATTCTCAAGATTAATTTTTGGGCGATGCACTGAAAACGACTGGGAGGAGAGGAGAACATGAGAAGAAGGCACAGAGGAGGCCGTCGAGGCCATCAGCATGGTCATGGTAAGGCTAGAGATCTTTATGGCGCCTGTGTAGGCAAGCAATACACGGTAGAAGAAGTACCAGCGACCGCTCTACTTTCTTGCTTGGGTATATGTCCAAAGAGTGTGGTTCGTAAGAAGTATTGTTATCGTATGGGCGGTCCGGTCTTGTTACAGGTTGGTAGCCGGGAAGTAGCCGTCGGTAAAGATATCGCCAGCCAGATTATTGTCCGGGAGGTGTAGATATGAGTAGGCACTGTACCGTGGCCGAGGACCCATCGGTACTGGAAAGAGAAAACAAGATACTACTTATGGGCTGCCCCAATGTGGGAAAGAGTGTATTCTTCTCTGAGCTCACCGGTGTTTATGTGGTCAGTTCCAACTATACTGGTACGACCGTTTCCTTTATGGAAGGTGAGATGCCACTGGGGGATAAGACCTATCATCTCATCGACCTGCCGGGCACTTATACTATGAACGCTACTTCGGAGGCAGAGGCAGTAGCGGTAAGATTTATGCAAAGTGACCCGAAGGCGGTTCTCTTTGTTTTAAACGCCACCGACTTGGAGGGTGGATTGCGGTTGGCGTTAGAAGTGCAACGGTTTAATGTTCCTATTGTTTATGCCCTCAACATGGTAGACGTGGCCCGACGCCAAGGCTTGGAAATTGATATCGACCTTTTGTCCCAAAAACTGGGTGGCCCGGTTATTCCTACTATAGCTGTTAAACGGGAGGGGTTCGCCGAGATCAGGGCAGCCCTGCAGCGGGTGGTCACGGCTGCTCCTGCTAGCAAGGAAGAGGGGAGAGCCGACGCAACTATCCTGCCCTATAGCACCTGTAGTGCAGGTTGTGCCTCCTGCCATTTACCCTGTCCTTCGCGTCCGCAGGATAATGATTACTACTGGGAGCGGGCGCGGCAAATCGCGCGGGAAGTGGTAACGGATGTCAATGCGAAGCCTAGTTTCTTAGATCGGCTAGGCGAAGCCATGATGCGGCCCTGGCCCGGAATTCCTATTGCTTTACTTGTGGTCCTGGCATCTCTCGGAGTTGTGGTGGGTGCCGGCAAAGCCTTGCGGGCCGTGCTGCTCTTGCCTTTGGTAAACAATTTATTGGTTCCCTTCTTTAGAAGTATTTTCAGTCGTTTTATTCCTCCGGGTGTGTTGCTCAATATCTTGGTAGGGGAATATGGCTTTTTCGTCATCAGCTTCGAGTGGATATTGGCTTTAATCGTGCCTTACGTGCTTATCTTCTATGTGGTCTTCACTTTCCTTGAAGATACCGGTTATATGCCCCGGTTAGCTGTCTTGTTTGACAACGTAATGCGCAAAGTGGGAGTCCAAGGCGGTAGCTTGATTAATGTGATGTTGGCCTTCGGCTGTGCTGTGCCGGCCATCATCGGTACGCGGGCGGCCACTACTCGCAAAGAGCGGTTGATGGTAACAACCATGATTTGCTTCGCCGTACCATGTATTTCTCAAACGGGAGCCCTCATGTCGCTAACCGGTAGTTATTCCATCTGGATGATGTTGGCCACCATAGGAGTAGCCCTGTTGATCTTCTTTTTGGTAGGCATTATTACCAGCCGGTTGTATAAGGGTACTATTGACCCGTTAATTATCGAAGTGCCAAACTTATTAGCTCCCGATCGGCAAGCCTATTGGGTGAAGCTGAAGGTTCGCGTTAAAGAATTCTTAGTAGAAGCGGAAGGCCCCATGTTATTGGCTGTGGCCATAGCGGCCGTATTTAAAGAAGCCGGTATATTGGATGCCATCGCCAATTTCTTAGAGCCGGTGATGGTGGGTTGGTTGGGTATGCCTAGAGAAGCCGTATTGGGGCTAGTATTAGGGATTGTGCGTAGGGAGATGGCAGTGGCGCCCCTCTTGGCCTTGAACCTAACCCCCTTACAGATGTTTACCGGCGCTGTAGTTGGGCTGCTGTATTTACCCTGCCTCTCGGTGTTTGGCATTTTAGCCAAGGAATTTGATACGAAGGTGGCAGTCGGCATTGCCGCCTCCACTACTGTGACGGCTATTCTGGTAGGAGGATTGATCAACAAGGTCGGTACATTGATATTGGGGATGATCTAATGGGAATTACTAAGATCACTCAGCTAATTGAGTATCTGGCCTGTCGGTTTTCTCTCTTCTACTATTTATCGATGCTGTATTACCGCGGTATGGTGCGACGGGAAGTAAGATTGGCCAATATTACCAGCAAAGATCGGGTGTTGGTGGTTGGGGGCGGCCCTTGCCCCCATACCGCTATCTTGATTCATAAACTAACCGGAGCCACTGTTACGGCGGTGGACAACGATTTTGTTTGTGTTAAGTCGGCTATTAGGTTGATTAACCGGCTGGGGCTAGCCGACCGGGTACGAATTTTGCATCGCAATGGGCTGAGCTTGAGTACGGAACATTATACGGTGGTTATCTTGGCGTTGCAGCTTTCCCCGAAGCTGGAGATTATTCGCTCCTTGGAGCGGCAAGCAAAACCGGGCGATCGGATTTTGATTCGTTTAGCCAAAGAGAGTTTAGCCGATCTATATAGCCCTGTGAAGCAAAGCCAGTTTGCCTCCTTGCCGACCGTGGAGCACAGCCAATTTACCAATGTGGAACAAACTGTTCTGTACCAAGTCAAGGTGGAGAATAATGAAAAACAAAACCATAAGAACGATCTTAACCATAGTCCTGTTTTTCCTGCTCACGCACTTGTTGGTTAAGACCGATTTTACCGAGATTATTGCTAGTCTGAAACAGATACGCTTGCCGCTGTTATTACTGCTCTTGGGATTGCAGCTGCTAGCCGAGTTACTGCTGGTGTATCAATGGTGCCGTTTAGCTAAACTAATGGGCTTAACGGCACCCTTTCCATTGATGGTATTTATTAATGCCAAAGGCACCGTCATGGAGGCGGTAACACCGGGGGCCAAGGTGGGCGGTGAAGTGTTGCGGGCCGTTTTGTTTAAGGAACGGTTAGGGTTTACTACCAATCAGTCGACAGCCCTGATAGCCATGCAAAAAATAATCAGTGTGGGTGCTCTGGTGGCCCTCAATCTGTTCTCAGTATTAATGTTTTCTAAGTCTAATCCTTTTTTGGCTAGCGGGGGCACCCGCCTCGGTGTATTGATCATTTTGCTATTCCTAATGGCCCTTTTTCTGTTACTATTGTTCCGAGCCCACTGGCTGTCGGCGCTGTTAGCAAAATGTCCTTGGTCAGGCAAAGGGTTTGTTGCTATTAAAGATTGGGTGACCGAGTTTGCCGGCTACGCGCGAGCCGTTGGCGGGCAACGCTTGCAACTGCTGCTGCAGTTTTTGCTGTCAATCTTTATCTGGGGGTTGTTCCCCACCAAGCTGGTGTTTTTGGTTCGTCCCTTCGGAATAAGGGGCTCCTTTCTGGCCCTAGTAGCTACCACCCTCGCCTCCTATCTTATCGCCATGGTTGGTATATTCCCCGGGGGCTTGGGCAGCTTTGAAGTTGCCATGAGTAGTATGTTAATGGTCCTGGGACTCACTGCTGAACAGAGCTTAACTGTTTCTTTTAGTTTCCGCTTTATTACCTTTTGGTTTGTCGTTTTCGTTTGTTTGGTTATAGTCGCCTTGGATAGTCTTTGGCAACACCAAACCGCCGTGCGATTAGATAAGTGAGGAGCAATGACGATGAACAAAGATAAACCCATAAAATGGAGCCAATATCTACCCAACGCTTTGACCATAACGAACATGCTAATGGGGATGTTGGCCATTTTTTTACTATTGGGGACAACTGCTACTAGAAAATCGGCCTGTGGGTTTGTTTTAGTTGGTGCGCTGGCCGACGCCTGCGATGGCAGTTTGGCTCGGTTTTTGGGGGCCGAATCAGCTCTAGGCAAACAATTGGATTCCTTGGCCGACAGTATTACCTTTGGACTAGCCCCGGCGGCTATTTTGTATTCCTTTCCCACTCTAAGGCAGGACCTATGGATGTTGCCTATTATGGTTATCTATGCGATGGCCGGCTGCTTCCGGTTGGCCCGGTTTAATCTCGGCGATTTCAGTGACCATTTCTTAGGGCTGCCCATCACCGCCGCCGGCTGTATGGTGGTTATTTATGCCTTGCTTTTAGATAATCTACAGGTACAGGCTAACTTTGCTCCCGGAGTAGTGAAGGTGGTAACCGCCATTTTACTGCTAGGCTTGTCATTGGCCATGGTCAGCCGTGTTAAAATCAAACGACTTTAAAGAGGAAAAGGCGCCTCGGGCACGAAGTATATTGATAGTGCCCGAGTGCGCTCTTTTATTAGTTTAATAAAAAGGAGGAATCGGCCATGATTGCAATTAAAGGCGGTAAGATTAACACCATCACCCAAGGCGTTATTGAAGATGGTGTAATCTTAGTGGAGGACGGCAAAATCAAGGCAATCGGCAAGGACGTTGCTATTCCGGAAGGTGCTAAAGTCATCGATGCCACCGGAAAGGTCGTTATGCCCGGATTAATCGATGCTCACAGCCATATTTCGCTCTTTGGTGAACCGAGTATTCCAGCCACCATGGACGGCAATGAAATGACCAGCCCGGTAACGGCCCAGGTACGGGGTTTGGACGCATTGAATCCCTTTGACCCGGCCATCCCAATTGTACGTAATGCGGGTTTTACTACCCTCTATACGGGTCCCGGTTCGGCTAACCTAGTAGGCGGAACCGGTATGGCCATCAAGCTGCGTGGTCGCACGGCGGAAGAGATGGTGATCCCTGGTACCGAAGCTATGAAGATGGCTTTAGGCGAGAACCCGAAACGGGTTTATGGTCAGGGACAGAAGAAGGCACCGGCTACCCGCATGGCTAATGCGGCCCTATTACGGGAGGCTTTGATTGAGGCGCAGAATTACTTAAACAAGATTGAACTGGCAGAAGCAGAGGCTACCGATGATAAGCCGGCCAAGTTGCCCGATCGCAACTTAAAGCTGGAAATGCTGGGCAAGGTGCTTAAGCGGGAGCTCAAGGCCCGTATTCATGCCCATCGCGCCGACGATATCATGACGGCTATTCGCATTGCTGAGGAATTCAATCTAGACTATAGCATTGAGCATTGCACCGAAGGGTACAAGATTGCCGACATTCTGGCTGAAAAGGGCGTTACTGCCGTTGTTGGTCCCTTGCTCATGGGCCCCAGCAAGCACGAGCTCTGGGAAGTCAAGCTCGAAACCCCGGGCATCTTGGCCAAAGCCGGTGTTCGTGTCTGCTTGCAGGCTGATACTTCTTCCGCAACCCGCTGGCTACCGATCCATGTGGGCCTAGCCATCAAGCATGGTATGCCGGAAGAAGAGGCCTTTAAGGCTGTAACCATCTATTCGGCCGAGCTGCTAGGCATTGCCGACCGGGTAGGTAGCTTAGAGGTGGGTAAGGATGCGGACATCGCCATCTTTGATGGCCATCCCTTCTGCAACTTTACCAAGTGTGAGCTGACCATGATCGATGGTAAGGTATGGCATTGCACTTTGAAGGACGAAAAGTGCACTTGTGGCTGCCATAACTAAAATACTTGCCGAACTGGGCTGCTGAGGGTTATCCCTTGGCAGCTCATTTTATTTGCAGGGCCTAGCTACGGTAAAGGCCGTGGTCATATATAGTTCCATTTCATTTGCCTGTACTGTAGCTGCCTTTTACACTCCGGCTCTGCCTATAGCAGCTACGCGAAGGTGCCGGGTAAGGCAAAGACCTTCTACCACGGCGATCGTGACCGTAAGGAGACCACGCCCTTTGTTGCCAGACTTGGAGCTGAGCGCCACTCCGTACCCGGTTGTACCGGACTCCTATCAAGAGGTAAAATACGGGTAGTATGCAAGCTTAGATAACAAGGAGGAAGAGTATATGCGTTTAGCCTATGGCCATGGCTTTGTAGAATTGGCTTTACCACCGGCAACCCCGGTGGTTGAGGGGCCAGGCCTAACCCCTTTAGCTGACCCGGAGGTGGCAGTGCGCCAAGCCCTGCGAAACCCGATAGCTAGCCCGCCGCTAAAAGAGTTGGTGGGGGCTAATAGTAAAATTGTTATTCTAGTTAGCGATTCCACCCGCCCCACGGGTGCCGATATTTTCATCCCCGTGTTGCTGGCAGAGCTAGAAGAGGCGGGCGTACCCGATGAAAATATTACTTTTATCGTAGGTACTGGTGCCCATGGGGTCTTATCTGCGGAGGAGTTGGAAGAGCTACTGCCGGCAGACGTTAGGCACCGTTTTCAGATTCTCTCCCACGACTGTTTTGACCAAGAGCAGCTAACCTATGTGGGTACCACCAGTCGGGGTAATAAAATAAGGTTTAACAAACTGGCGGTGGAGGCCGATTTGAGGATTCTTACGGGGGCCGTTTCCGTCCATCCCTTTGCCGGCTTCGGCGGCGGTCGCAAGGCCCTGTTTCCCGGCGTAGCCGGCTATGAAACCATTTGCTTTAATCACTCCCTGATGCTTGATCCGCAGGCAGCTCCCAGCATACTGGAAGGCAATCCGGTCCATGAGGACTTTATGGAGGGCATTGCTTTCGTGGGCCCCAAATTTCTCTTAAATAGCATAGTCGACGAAAAGGGACAGATAGCAGCCATTGTGGCAGGCCACGTGGACGAAGCTCATCGGGCCGGAACGCGTACAGTGCTGTCGAGCGCGGCCGCCCCAGTTTCTGAGCTGGCAGACACGGTGGTAGCCAGTGCCGGCGGTTTCCCCTATGATATCAATCTCTATCAGGCGGTGAAGGCCCTGCAAAATGCGGCTAGAATTGTGAAGCCGGGGGGAAGGATAATACTTATAGCTGAGTGTTCGCAAGGGGTAGGTTCCCAGCAGTTCAGCCAGTGGGCACCTAAGCGCCTTTCCTCGGCTGAATTGGCGCGGCAACTTAAGGAACAATTCGTATTAGGGAAGCATAAATGCTATTTTGTTTCCGAAATCTTGGAGCGATCCACCGTCTATCTCTACTCCAGCCTAGATATGCAATTGGTAGAGAGCTTCGGCTTCGTTCCCTTAACCGACTTAGCCACCGCTCCCCTGCAGGGTAAAGTAGTGGTGCTCCCTCGCGCCACCGCTACCCTGCCTATGGCTGAAGTAGAGTAGAGTATTTTAGTTATATGGAGGCCAAATATGCATATAGTTCTCGTTGAACCAGAAATTCCGCAGAATACCGGCAATATCGCTCGTACTTGCGCCGCCACCGGCTCCCCCTTGCATCTGGTTGGCCCTCTAGGCTTTTCTATTGCCGATAAGTGGGTCAAGCGGGCCGGCTTGGACTATTGGCATCTAGTTGATATTCGGCAGTATGCTAATCTAGAAGAACTGTGGGCCGCCTATCCTAACGGCACCTTTTGGTATTTATCTACCAAGGCTAAGCGCTACTACAGCCATGTTAGCTATGGCCCCAACGATTTTCTCGTCTTTGGTAAAGAAACCAAGGGCTTGCCGGAAGATGTGTTGCGGGCCAACCCTGACCATGCTATACGTATACCCATGCGCGCCGAAGCTCGCTCTCTAAATTTGGCTAACACGGTGGCTCTGGTGCTTTACGAGGCTTTGCGCCAACAAGGCTACCCCGGTTTATGCTGACAAACGTAGACCCATATTGGCTACTGATTGGCAATATTTATATTAGGGAGAGGGTGGCCCCTAATAATTTGCCTGGAGTGAGCCTTTAATGAGTCATATACATTTGCCCGATGGAGTATTGCCTGTAAGCTGGTGGCTGCTGGCCTATGTAGCAGCCTTTATTTGGTTATACTTGGCCTTGCGTCAAGCCGAATCGGAAAAAGTGAGACGCAAACTGCCCTTTTTGGCAGCTATGAGTACTCTCATGCTGTTAACCATGTCGGTGCCTTTAGGCCCCTTACCGGTTCATCTTAACTTAACCGTTTTGACGGGGATTATTGTCGGTCCCTGGCTCGGTTTTGTGGCCGTATTTGTTGTTAACATTATGTTGAGTTTATTGGGGCATGGCGGATTGACGGCAGTAGGTATGAATACCCTGGTTACCGGCTTAGAAGTGGTGCTCGGTTGGTGGTTGTATCATCACCTCTTTAAAACATGGCGCCTTAGTTGGAGGTCGCTTGGGGCTACCGGTATGGCCCTTTTGTTGACGTCCGCATTGGCCTTAAGCCTTATCAGTCTCAGCACCGGTGTGATCAGTTTATGGCATGCCCACAGTCATGAGGAGTTGGGGGTGGAGCAGGCTGCTGCTCTAGGCAACTCATTTCAGTTTTTGGGCCTTAGTGGAGTCATGGCACTTGTCTTCATTTTGGCTTGCGGTTTGGTAACAGAAGCGATAGCTACTTGGGGTATTGTCAGTTATTTGCAGAAGGTACGGCCCGAACTGCTAATGGAAGAGTTGGAGCCCTAGGTGCTGGGGGGGAAAGTATGAGGTTAGCGCAACTGGATTCTCTGGCGGTAAAACGGCACAGTTTTCTCCATTCCTGGCCGACTGGGCCCAAACTGGTGGCAACGATGATACTGTTGGCCGGTATTGTGGCCGCCAGCAGCCTGCGACAGGGAGCATTGCTGCTAGGCTTCCTATTGCTGATCCTGTTCTCGGCTCGTCTGCCCCTGTGGTTGTTTAGTTTTATTCTTTACCCCGCATTTTTTAGTCTGCCCTTTGCCCTGGCCCAGCTACCGACGTCGCCGGGCCAGGCAATTATGATTCTTTGTAAAGCCGCATCAGCGGCTTTGCTATTAATTATTTTGGTGGCCAGCACGCCCTTCCCCCAGTTATTTGCCACCATGGCCCGAGTTTTGCCCCGTTTGGTGATCGATGTTCTCTTTTTTTCCTATCGATTGTTTTTTATTAGTTTAAGAGCCTTGGAAAATTTACTTAGTTCTTTACGACAGCGGGGGACCTTTGATAGAAGAAATTGGGGTTGGAGTAGTTGGGTGACGCTACAGGCCCTAGGACATCTGATGATCAACATGATAGCAACTAGCCAGCGGTTGGAACAGAATTATCGGCTACGGGGATATCAAGCCGGTGTCTATTACGGTGCGATGGATTATAGGTGGCGGGTAGCCGACGGTCTATTGTTGGCCCTCTTGCTGGCAGGCGTTGGGGGAGTGTTATGGTTTGGCTAGGCCGATAGTGGAAATTAAAGAATTATGTTATACCTATCCCGATCAAACGCTAGTGAAAATTGAGGGGGGGCCTTTTGTTGTATATCCGGGGCAGAAGGTTGCCCTAGTCGGGGCCACCGGCACCGGTAAGACCACCCTGCTGCAGCATATTATGGGGATTTTACGACCGGCTAAGGGACAAGTGCGAGTTTTAGACCAGGATCCGTTTCAAAACTTCAACCATATCCGCTGGCAAATTGGAGTGGTGCTGCAAAACCCGGACGAGCAAATTATTGGGCCGACGGTTTTTGATGATATTGCTTTCGGTTTGCGGGCTCGCCGTCTCCCGCGCGACGAAATACGTCGGCAGGTGGAAACGGTGGCGAAAGAATTGGGGGTAGCAGACCTATTAGATAAGGTTCCCCACCATCTGAGTGGAGGGCAAAAACAAAAGGTAGCTCTGGCGGGGGCGGTGGTTACGCGTCCCCAGTTATTGGTGTTGGATGAACCCTTTAGCGGCCTGGATGGTAGCAGCAAAAGAGAATTGCTAGATTATATTTGCGCTTTAAACAAACAATCGGGTTTAACGGTCATTTTGTCCACCCACGATTTAGAGTTAGTGCCTACTATGGCCGACTTAGTATATGTATTGCACCAGGGGCGGCTACAAATGGCTGGCCCCCCGAGACAAATATTTACCCGCGTTAACGAATTGCGGGCAGCCGGTTTGGAACCGCCCGCCTTTGTTAAGCTTAGCAACTATCTGGTCGAGTTGGGAATTTTACCGGAGCTCCCTCTCACATGGCAGGCCTGTAAAGAATTGTTAAGACCGCCGGAGGTGTGATATAATTAAAGGTAGAGGAGGGTGAGTGAGGTGGCCAAATATGCCTTATTGTGCTATCTAGTAGGTTCAATTCCCTTTGCCTATATTATTACGCGCCTATTCCATGGTGGCGATATTCGTACCCTGGGCTCTCGCAATGTGGGAACGACCAATGTGGCCAAAGAAGTGGGGTGGCTAGCCGGCCTATTAACCCTAGTCGGTGATATGTTTAAGGGGTGGGTGGCTGCCGCTGTAAGCGCCCTAGCGCCGTTAGGCAAGGTACGCTTTGTTTTGCCTGCCTTTGCTATTGCGGGGCATAATTGGCCCGTTTGGTTACGTTTCAAAGGTGGCGGTGGTTTGGCCACTTTTGTGGGCAGTTGTCTAGCTTATAGCGACTTGAAAAGCGCCCTTTTTGGTATGGTCGTTTGGGGCCTTTGTTATCTGTTGATTCGTGATCATGACCTCAGCGCTTTGACCGCCTGCATTGGGGCTCCACTGCTCTTTGCCCTCTTAGGTGAATCGGTACAAGCCTTGTTATTCTATTCTAGTTCCAGCTTGATGATTGCCTTAAGGCGTCTGCAAAGTATCTTGTCTAAGAGTTCACTTCATAGTAGTAGCAATAATATAGGAGCTTAGTAAAAAGAAACTGCTAGGACTGTGACACCCCCAGTCCTAGTTTTTGTTTTCCATGAGAAAGAGTAGGATACCGCTTAATAGTAGGGCGCTGCCCGCCAGTTGGAGTGGGGCCGGCACTTCGCGCCAAATGATATAGGCCATAATACTGGCCCCTAAGGGCTCGCCCAGGGTGGCTATACCCACGGCGGCGGTCGGTAGATAGGCTAATGCCCAGTTAAGAGAACTATGACCGATTACGGTGCAGATGAGGGCTAGGGCGGCGAATAGTAGCCACTCGCGGGGACTATAGGGCCACAACTGATTTCCGGTCAAGCTGGCTAGGAGCAGCAGCATAATGGCACTTATACCGTAAACGCTGGCCGCATAAGGAATGACCGCCATTTGTGAGCGGAGTGTCTTACCGCAAAGAAAATAGACGGCGGCAGCAAGTGCTCCAATTAGTGCCAATATATCGCCCCGCAATGGGGCTGGTGCTGTTCCTCCCGTGTCAGCCAGCCCGATCAGAAGGCTGCCCGCCAGAGCTAGGCCGGTACCGACCAATTGTTGGCGGCTCACTTTTTCTTTGTGGAGCAAATAGGACAAGATCATGACAAAGATTGGTTGGGTGGAAACTAAAACGGTGGAACTGGCTACCGAAGTATACCGTAAGGAACTGACCCAAGCGGCAAAATGCATGGCCAAGGCCAGGCCACTGGCCACCAGCAAGGTACGTTGTCGCCGTGACAGCAAAAGGAATTCTTGGCGGTGGTTAAGCCAAGCTAAAGGAAAGAGCATTAGGCTAGCCAGTAGTAGCCGATAACCGGCAATTACTAGCGGCGGGGCTGAAGAGAGCTTTATAAATACGGCTGCTCCAGAAACAGCTACTACTCCTAAAGCTAATACCAGATAGGGGTTAATTGGCTTCCGCAAGTTACTCTCCACGCTTTCGCAAGTTCTTGTCTGCTTTAATTCGGTATCTACGGCCGAATACCTGTTAATTACCAGTGATCAGCCATTCCCAGGTCTAGCAAAAGTGAGTACAATTAGACAGACTGAACTTTTAGGAGGTAGCATTGATGTTTTCGCTGACGCGTTTAGCCCCGGGTATCTTATTGGTGGCGCTAATCCAATTGTTAGCTGGCTGGTTAGTCGGCTTTATACCCTTGCTTGATACATTAACTATTGGAGTCTTGCTGGGTATTCTCATTAATAATGTATTTCAGCTGCCTGCTGCTGTAGGGCCCGGTGTGAAATTTACGGAGAAACGTATTCTCCAGTGGGGTATCATTCTACTAGGAATTGAACTAAATTTTGCCCTCATTTGGCGCCTAGGTGGCCGAATTATTTTTCTTATTGTCGCTACCGTAGCCCTAGGCTTGATTGCAGCTCAACTTTTGGGCCGTATTTTTAAAATCAATGATAAGCTTGCCGTCTTATTAGGTGTTGGCTCTTCTGTTTGTGGAGCTTCGGCGGTGGCTGCCGTGGAGCCGATTGTGCAACCAGAGAAGGAAGATATGGCTATGGCCATTGCGGCCATCAGTTTGCTGGGGGCTGCCGGTGTGGTACTATTCCCATTTCTCGGACGCCTGATGAACATGGAACAGGTGACTTACGGCATCTGGGCAGGGGTCTCCTTGCAGGGGGTAGCCCATGCGGTAGCAGCCGCCTTTGCCTATGGTGAAGTAAGTGGTGAAATTGGCACCCTCGTTAAGATGGGGCGGGTGGTTATGCTGGCACCGGTGGCCATATTTCTCAACTGGCGCTATGCGGGCCAAGTAGCAGGTGGTCCCTCTAGAAAGCGTTGGTTGCCGCCGGAGGTAATCGGTTTCGTCACTGTTGGCCTGCTGGCTACTTGGGGAATATTGCCTAGAATTATAAGCTTTGGTGGTCTAGCGGTGGACCTTAAAGCTTTAAGCAAAACCTTTATCACGGCCGCCATGGTGGCCATGGGTTTAGGCGTTAATCTGCAAAGCTTGGGAGCTAGAGGCTTAAGGGCTTTAGTAATGGGGGCTACCCTATTTGCTGTTTTGGCTGGCGCTAGTCGGTTTTTGCTAACGTTTTTAGTGTGATCGCCTTACCCTTCTTAGGTCGGCAGGAGAAAATGGGACTTTTGCAGAAGTAGTACTTGTCTACTAAGGTAGCGAGAAATGGGGTAGGCTTTTGCTCCCAGTTGGACGGAGGGTAAAATGATACTATTTTATGTCATCTTGCTGATTGTTATCGTTTTATTGGTCTGGCGCATTAATCATCCCGGCGATTTGCGTCTTAACCGGAAGTATTTAGCGCGTTTCTTAAAGGACCAGCAGGGGCGAGGACCGGTGCAGTTGCAGACCAGCAAATTGCCCTTGGATCGACCCGCCGATGCGCCCGAGGATAGAGCTTATTATCACATCGAGGCCGAGTTTGCCGATGCCAGTAAACGGTCGGTGTTGGCGCAGATTGTATATCCTTTAGAAGAACTCCAGAAGGAGAGGGAGCGACGGAATCGGCCGGGCAATGAAGATCCGAACATTATGCAGAGCATGGCATCCCAACTGCAGAGCACCTTCCAAGTAGGTGTGCCGGAAGACCCCTATAAGGATTTGACCATGGAAGAGAAGATAACGGCCGCAAAAGTGGCGGAGGTAAATCAAGAGGTGGAGCATTTACGGATGCTATCGCTTTATTGCGATATTTTTCCTCGCTTGATTGCCCATGATGAACAGCGGTTGATTACAATTACCGAACCGGTCGGCCAACAGCGTTTTGATGATTTATGGCAAGAACTTGATGAGGCGTCAAGGCGGAGTTTGTTAGTCCAGTTGGCGGAAGAACTGGCCCTTTTGCATATCCGAGGAGAAGATCTGGCCGCCCTATTACCACCCGGCCCTAGCCTTAGTGCAACGTCAATGCGAGAATCAATCGGCGCTGCCCTGGAAAATGGATTGGAGCTGGCCGCTACCACCATCCAGCAGGCGCAGGCGGCGGCCGACCCCATATGTGCTATTGCCAATCTGGAAAAGGGATTACGTTTGGCTAATGCTTCGCCCCGAGGCTTTTTCGTTCACGACGGCCGGGTGCGTAGTTGCCTCTGGGGAGGACTTAGGCGGGATCTATCGGCTTTAGACCTGGTGGAGTTAATTTGTGACCCGGCTTTGGGGCTAACGGCCCAGCAGGAAGAGGACCTACTGACGGTCTACCTAGATAAGTTGCAGCAGGATTTGGAGTCGGAAGCGGAAAGGATCACCCTAGTCCAACTGCGACGGTTAGTCATCTATTTCCAACTGGTACTCATAGGCCACCTGGCGGTTTTTGAAAGAAGCCCTCAGGCCGCCCGCTCTAAGAATCCTTTAGGCATCAAACATTGGCCGACCAGTAGTTTGAGCCAAGTGGCCAATAAAGTGTTAGTTCATTTGCAAACCGATGAGGAGCTGGGTGATTTGTATGATATATTAGCTCCTACCTTACAAGCGCTGGTTAAATAACAGGTATTTAAAAGGGCGTGTCGCAAAACGTTTCTTGTAAACGTGGCGCAACGCGCCCTGTTTTCTGTTCTGGTAGGCAAAAACTGCCTGTTATTCGGCAGTTTCTTAGTACCAGAGCTGTTTT
>JAMNZE010000028.1:0-33373 GCA_023622465.1 Bacillota bacterium
GGTCTAGTGGACTGTCAAGTGGGCTCAAAGCAAACTACTATTTAAGTAGGGCCTTGGGCAGCTCGGCCTGTTGTCGCTGCTTATCCTTGGCTCCTTCGCTCCTTTGATCAGTGGACCCAACGCGCTGTGCGTATAACCGACGGCCTTACTCACCTCGTTGCAAGAGCCGAGGGGTGGCGTAAGCACAGTTGGCGCTAACCAGTGCTCTAGCAGAGCCCCTCGACTCTTGCCGTTTGCGGGGCGTTGGCCCTGCTAGAGGCCCTTTTCCGACAGTCCCCTCTTACATTTCTATCTCATTGATCTCAAACCTACGTTCGGTTAAGATGGAAAGAGAAGGGTGGGTGTTAACGAATGAGTCTGGAAAACGTTCTGAAAAACCTGGAGGCTAATCCGCGTTTCCGGAATAACATAACCTTTGTCCATAGCATACCGGCTCAGGCCGGAGTTTACGAACCAATTCCCGATTTTGTGCCGACGGAGCTGGCCGAGCTATTACGGGAGCAGGGTATTTCAAAGCTCTACAGCCATCAGGCGGCGGCTCTCGCCGCTGTGGAAAGAGGCGAAGATATAGTGGTGGTTACCCCCACCGCCTCGGGCAAAACCCTTTGCTATAACTTGCCGGTAATAAGGGCTCTATTAGAGGATGAAACGGCGCGGGCCCTCTACCTCTTTCCCACCAAGGCTTTAGCTCAAGATCAGGTGGCAGAGTTGATGGTCTGGAGTGACCAGCTGGACGGTAAGATAAAAACCTACACTTATGACGGCGATACGCCGGGAGAGGCCCGCATTGCGGTACGGTCAGCAGGGAGCATTGTTGTAACCAACCCGGACATGCTCCACTCGGGCATCTTACCCCACCACACCAAATGGATGCGACTATTTGAAAACCTAAAGTATGTGGTGATCGACGAGTTACATATCTATCGGGGTGTTTTCGGTTCCCATGTGGCCAACGTGCTGCGCCGCCTGCAGCGCATTTGCCAGTTTTATGGTGCCAACCCCCAATACATCTGCACCTCCGCTACTATCGCTAACCCGGGAGAACATGGTACAGCTCTACTAGGCCGCCCCGTCACCGTCATTGACCAAAACGGTGCCCCTAGTGGCCCCAAAGAAATCATTTTCTATAATCCACCGGTAGTTAACCAACCCCTGGGCATTCGTCGCAGCGCCCTTTTGGAAGCAGAAGCATTGGCCCGCGGACTTATCAAGGCCCAGATTCCGACTATCGTTTTTGCCCGCAGCCGCTTGGATACGGAAGTATTGGTTACCTACCTACGCCAAGCCTTCCACCGATTGGGCAAACCCGAGTTCATCCGGGCTTACCGGGGAGGTTATCTACCCAAGCAAAGGCGGCAAATCGAGAAGGACCTGCGGGACGGCAAAGTCTTAGGAGTCGTCAGCACCAATGCCCTGGAATTGGGCATCGATATCGGCAGCCTACAGGCCGCCGTTTTGACCGGCTATCCGGGAACTATAGCCAGCACCTGGCAGCAATTTGGGCGGGCGGGCCGTAGCAATGCTCCCTCATTAGCAATTCTGGTGGCCAACTCCAGCCCCCTGAATCAGTTCATGGTCCAAAATCCCGAATACTTCTTAGGTCGGGGTGCCGAATATGCACGCATTAATCCTAACAACCTCTATATCCTAGTATCCCACCTTAAGTGTGCGGCCTTTGAACTGCCATTTGCAGCAGGAGAACGATTTGGCGACGTAGAGCCGTCAGAGATATTGGATTATCTAGCGGAACAGATGATCCTACGCCGGGTGGAGGATCGCTGGTACTGGATGAGTGATAGTTATCCAGCGGCTGACATTTCTCTGCGCAGCGCCTCTACGGAGAATTTCGCCATCATCGACACCACCGGTGGGCAAACCCGGGTAATCGGTGAGGTGGATCGTTTCAGCGCAGCCATGCTGGTCCATGAGGGCGCTATTTATATACATGAAAGCAAGCAATACCATATTGACAAGCTGGACTGGGAACGGCAAAAGGCCTATGCCAGCCAGGTTAATGTAGATTACTACACCGACGCCAACTTAGATGTGGACCTAAAAGTATTAGACGTGTTCGCCGAAGAGAAATCCCCCAGTTGCCGGCGTAACTGGGGTGAGGTGATGGTGGTAGCCAAAACCCATATGTATAAAAAGATTAAGTTTTATACCCACGAGAATATCGGCTGGGGGCAAATTGCGGTGCCGGAACAGGAGATGCATACGACCGCTTACTGGTTTAGCATTCCGGAAGCCGCAATGCTCAACGCCTCCCGCGATGAGCTACAGAGTGCTCTGCTGGGAGTGGCTAATCTGCTTGGAAACATTGCCTCTTTAGAGTTGATGTGTGAACCTAGCGACCTAGGGGTAACTGCCCAAATCCGCTCCCCCTTTACCGGTGCTCCTACCATCTACATTTATGAAAAATATCCGGGAGGAGTGGGCTTTAGCGAGCAACTTTTTGAGGCCCACCAGCGCCTAATTCAGCGGGCACTGAGCATCATCGAGCGCTGCCCCTGCCCCTCTGGCTGCCCCTCTTGTGTAGGTCCGCTGGAAGAAGTGGGTTTAGAGGGCAAGACTTATGCCTCTCGGTTACTAAAGGGGGTATTGCAGGTTGAGTCTAGCCAACAAGTTGCGGCAACTTATACCACCGGCAAATAGTGCATCTAGCCCAACGGCTAAACCGGCGGTGGATTTGGACCCCTTTTTGCACGGGAAAGAAGTAGTCACTCCCTTTGGAGCCTGTTATGTGATAGAAAAGGCCATTCCCTTAGAGGAGAGGCACGGCCACCGGCTCTTGCGGGAAGTCTTAGATATCAACTATGGGGGCCTGGCCCAGCTCCAAGCATTAGAGATAAGAAAGGTCCTCTTCTTAGACACAGAAACAACGGGCCTGGCCGGCGGCACCGGCACCTACGCCTTTCTTATCGGTTTAGGGAGTTTTACCACCACCCATTTCCTAGTGAAGCAGCTGCTAATGCGCGATTACAACGAAGAGCTGGCGGTGCTCTACCTACTGGATCAAGAACTGCAGGATAGAGACACGATCATCTCCTTCAATGGAAAGACCTTTGATATACCTCTATTACAGACCCGCTTCACTTTGGCCCGTCTGGGTTTGCAGGGATGCGCGGGCAAGGCCCAGCTGGATCTGCTACACTTATCCAGGAGAATATGGCGCCAAAAATTAAAGAGTTGCAGCCTAAGCAGCCTGGAAACCAATATTTTAGGGGTACGGCGCGTCAGTGATATCCCCGGTGCTGAAATTCCTGGGCGCTACTTTGAATTCTTACATACGGGAGAAGGACGGCTGCTGCAAGATATTGTGGAGCATAATACGGTCGATATTATCTCCATGGCCACCCTGCTATACCGCATCCAACGGACACTGCAATTGGAGCCCGGAGAATGCAGCTGCCCCTGGGAGGCGGAAGCCCTGGCCAACAAAGCGTTAAGACAAGGCAACTATACCCAGGGGCTGCTTTACCTGGAAACCGCCCGGCAGCTCTGCCACAACCGCACTCAGTACCTGCGCCTGCTGCGCAACTCGGCCTTCATCCATAAACGCCTGAGAAATTACAAAAAGGCCTGTGCCCTCTGGGAAGAAATCCTCCGTCTAGCCTATGACGATCTAGATGCCCATGAGGAACTGGCCAAATATTACGAGCACCGGGCCAAAGACCTGCCGGCGGCGGAACGAGTCACCCGCCGCGCCCTGGCCATCGCCTGGCAAACCGGGTCGGCAAAGGCCGCTGCTCTGGAACATCGCTTGCGCCGAATCAGAAGCAAGGCAAAAACGAGTGCGCCTCCGGCGTCTTCGACTGCATCCACTTCATAACCAGCACAAAAATAGCTGCCGGCCCCAACGCGCTTAGCGTATGGCCGACAGCCTTCCCTGGAACTGTCACAAGCCTTATTGCATAGTAGCGTTAGCCAATACCGACGAATGAACTGCTGCCGCCTAAGAACGCAATCCTGTCAATTGGTGCCAGTGTTTCGCTACAAACAAGGCGGAGCCTTGCAGCCTAAACCGTGTCATATCCGGTAGAGGTCTGCCAATGTAGTTGACGCCTTGCTTTTGTAAGGCATCTAGGCCTAACGGCGCTTGTAATAGCTGTAAAAGGGCAGCTACCGACATAAGCAACAGGCCCGGAATTTCCCCCGCCGGGCGCGGTTGTCCCAATAGCTCCGCCTCATAAACGGCATTCACGTAGTCCCGCTGATAGGGATTGCCTCGATCATCTCGTAGAGATATCTTACTTTGCCAAACCATTAGGGGAGCCGGTTCCTCGGGAAGCTGGGCTACAAGATCTGTCACTTCCAACCGCTCATCCGTCAGCAACAGGGTGGAACGGGCAGGCCTAATGCGAATGTCAACGGCTGCTTCCTCCCGCGCTTCCCGCATTACCGCCTCGGGCAAACGTTCCCCCTGCTCCATGCCACCGCCTATGCCAATGACAGGGATAACCAGTGTCCCTTCCTTAGTGCTCCAGTACTTTTCGTTGCCCAAGGCCCACACCAGTTGACCTTCACACCAGGCCACCAGCCCCGTACTGATCCGAGCAGTGGGCGGATACGACAACAAGTTGAGTAATCCCACCATTATACCTCCATTAAGCAGCCAATAGGTTATCTCATTTCCGGCCGAGAAATCCTAATCTTCTATTATATAAATCCGTCCCTCTTCTACTCGTCGATCCTCGAAGTAATGCTTTTCATAAACAATTCCGTTGGACCCATCCCAGGCTTTGGCCCAAAACTCGTACTCGCTGGTGGCAGCCATGATAATCTCTACCTGTCGGTTTTCCACGTCGTAAAGGGCCAGATCGATAGGATATTCGGGCGCGCGCCACGGAAGAATGATCTCTTTATTAAATAGACCCACCAAGAGAACATTACGATCCGGTGCCCATTTGCCAGTTCCTTCAATATCTAGGGTTTCTACCACTTGCCCCTTCTCCGCATCCACAATAACACAACCCCTTGCCGGGCTGGTCCCTGTATCTACCCAGAAATAGCGATCGTCGTAGGACCACTCTGCTTCAGTGGCGATGGTGCCGATGGGGCCAATCTCTATACACCGGGCTTCACCCACTCGCCACAGGTACAGTATTTCATAGTCGAGAACAAGGGCCACTGCATGCCTCTGTCGCGACCAGGTGGGCGCAAAGGCCAGGTTCGGCAGTCTACTGAGCACCTCTTCCATAGCAGCAAGCGCCTGCTCACTGGCAGCCTCTTCCTCACCAATTTGCAGTAACTGGGAACGTTCTACAACCTGAATGGAAATCTCAGCCTCCACCCCATCTTCTATCTGCCCCTTTACCTTTACGCTGGCGTCTAGTCTTTCTGGCAACAGAGATGTGTCCCAAGTCACTTTCCGCCTCTCCCCTTGCCCATCACTCAGTTTAACCTCCAACTCAGCAGGCAACTCAAGGGAACTAGACCGAGTGCCTTTCTCCACCATCAATCCGGCCGGTGGTATCACTTCTACTACCGTCAGCTTCTCAGCACAAGCTGTTAAGCTGCCCAGTATCAACAAACATGACAAAATAACGATCCCGACACGCCGCTCCCTACTCATCACTTACACCCCCATTTCTAGTTATACTATTCACCAAATCTATCCAACGCTCCTTTACTAAAATCAACAGCCAGCCTGACGGCTGGCTGCTTTGTGGACAAGGTTAACTATCACAAAAGCTGACGATTGATTCCGTTAGCCAAGCTATATTCTGGGGATCAAGATGGATGTCTCGCGCAGAATGGACGTTGGGAATGTAGAAACCTTTGCCTATCAGGGCCGGATTGCCAAAAATGACGGCAGTTACTCCTTCCCGGCGGAAGCTCATATGGTCCGACGGCATCTTATTGAAGGCTACTTCTAGTCGGCTAGCACGCAAATGGGCCCACAACTGGCGGGCTTTGGACGCCTTTCCTGCGGGGCAGACCACAGGAACTTGCCCCCAGCCAACACAATCAAAGTTGATGATCATCATGTCGTGCAGATCGACACCCTGCTTGCATAAATACTGGCGCAAATGGCGGGAGCCAACCAAGCCCACTTCCTCCAGATCGACGAGAGCCAACCGTACTCGTCGCCTAAGGTTAGGATAATCGTTTAGTGCGCGGGCAATGTTGAGCAAAGCAATTACGCCGCTGGTGTTATCGTTCAGACAATGCTTGTTAGGAATAAACAAAGGCAAAAACACTATTACGGGTAGTAACAGCTGCAGGGCAAGTAGTACTGGCAGCGGCAAGTAGGGTGCCAGAGCCTTATGGAATAGTTCTCCTAATCCCACTAAGACCAAGCCGATTATAACTCCGGTGCTCATCTGGGCCCACAGGCCATGCCCCACTACCCGGCTGAGTAAACCTCCCAGTAGGTCGCGCCCAATGGTATCATAGTGGGCCAGCAGCAGCACATCCGCATCGGGATTTTTAGTAACTACATTGTGCGACTTTAGCAGTTGCCCACCGGTGACAACTTCTGCTTCCCAACCATGGTGGGCCAACTCCTGCAGAAGAAAAGCTCGAAAAGCCTGCTTCTGCTTAGACGTATAGCGCGCTGGAAAATTGGTACTGATGTGGGCCGCCAGCGAACTAATATATTCTACTCCCAATTCTCTCCCTCCCCCCGCCTTGCTTTCATATAAACTACTACTCTCCGCTAGGAGCAGCTCAGAACTGCAGGTACCAAACAACGCTTGTTCTTGCTTGTAACCGAATTACCGTAGAGCATACATTGAAAACCACTCTCAACGGTACGCCCTGACTTTATAACAGTAGTATTCGCCCCAGGTAAGACCTTCTCCTAGGAAAGCTACTGAATTTCCCAGCCCGGTTGCATGGTCTCTGTAATGATAATGAAAGCTTTACCTTTACAGCCAACATATGCTAATATGTATAAACATTCAGGGCCCTCATAGGCTGGCCAGCAGGAGGTGTATAGACTATGTTCCAGAATAACGTTTGGCTTGCATTCTTGCTCACCCTTTTTGCCGGGTTATCCACTGGCATTGGTGGAGTCATAGCTTTAGCCAGTAAGAAGACCAATACCCGCTTTCTGGCAAGCGCCTTGGGCTTTTCCGCGGGGGTAATGATCTATGTATCCTTCGTTGAGATTCTGGTGAAAGGTAGGGAGGCGCTAATCGCCGCTAAGGGGCTGGTGGCCGGTTCTTGGATGGCTGCTGCCGCCTTTTTTGCCGGCATGATTGTAATCGGTATCATTGACCATTCCGTTCCGGAAGAGACAAATCCCCACCACAACATGGCTTGCCCCGATGACATTGAATGTGAAGAACCGCCTGAGAACGACCACCGCAATTTGGCCCGCATGGGACTGATGGCTGCTTTAGCCATTGCAATTCATAATTTTCCCGAAGGCTTAGCCACCTTTGCCTCGGCCTTGAAGGATCCCAAACTAGGTATAGCTATTGCGGTGGCTGTAGCTATCCACAACATACCGGAGGGTATCGCTGTGGCCGTGCCACTCTTTTATGCCACCAATGATAAGCGTAAGGCCCTAGGTTATGCTCTGCTATCTGGAATCTCGGAGCCGCTGGGGGCTCTCGCTGGCTATCTATTGTTAGCTCCCTTCTTTAACGACACGGTACTAGGTCTCCTCTTTGCCTTCGTGGCAGGCATTATGGTTTTCATTTCTTTGGATGAACTTCTACCGGCGGCTAAGGAATATGACGAGGAGCATGCTGCTATTTTTGGCCTTGTGGCGGGTATGGCTGTAATGGCAATCAGTCTTTTAATATTTATAGAATAGACCAAGGGATATCAGGGTTGTCAGCAAATAGTTTGCGGCAACCCTGTTTAGTTTGACTCCTCCGTTTTGACATAAGCCACGGTTTTTATTAATATAAAATTATCTGTCATTGATAAAGACAATCACTACTATTATACTGTATTTAACAATAGCTAACAAAATATAAAAGGAGGAGTTAGGATGACAGTATTTGTTGGTAAACCCGCCCCTAATTTTACTGCTAAAGCCTTCCACAACGGTGCTTTTAAAACGGTAAAATTAGAGGACTACCGGGGCAAATGGGTAGTGCTCTGTTTCTACCCCGGTGACTTCACCTACGTCTGACCGACCGAGCTGACATCGATAGCGGTTCGCTATCCCGAGTTGCAAGCACTAGACGTGGAAGTGCTAAGTGTAAGCGTCGATAGTATACACTCCCACAAGGTATGGCAAGAGACGGAACTGTCCAAGATGGTAGAAGGCGGGGTACCCTACCCCATGCTCTCTGATCAGGGCGGTAAGATAGGAAGACTTTATGGTGTTTATGATGAAGAAGCAGGCGTAAACGTCCGCGGCCGATTCCTAATTGATCCCGATGGCATCATCCAAGCTATGGAGGTCCTGACTCCACCAGTCGGACGTAACGATGCGGAACTATTTAGGCAAATAAAAGCTTACCAGCATCAACGGGCTACTAAGGAAGTTATTCCTGCCGGCTGGCAGCCCGGTGATCCAACACTCACTCCTACCGATAAATTGGCTGGGCGCGTCTGGGAAATTTGGAAGCCCAGGCAAGAATAAATAGACTATAATAGGGGATGTCGCCAATGGCGGCATCCCCTATATGCATGAACAATAAAAGGCTCAACTGCCGCCTATTTGCAACAGAAGAGCCTTAAGACCCATAAGTATTTACGCCATAATGGCCAGCCAAACGCGGCCGAGTCCGACAACTACTAGGGAAAGGGCACATAAAACAAGACCAACGTGCTTCATGATTTATTCATCCCCTTGCATGTAAAGGTTTACTCATACTTTATGCTCCTGCCTTATCTATTTCAACCATTTTAACCATTTCGTAACCAAAATTAACAATTCCTTAATCCTAATGCTAATGAGTCCTATTATCAAACTATGATCGGGAGGAGTGTTCCTAATGACCGGTAACGTTACTAAAATGGAAATCAATTTGGGCCATTTGCTACATAACTATCAACAATTGGTTCAGTATGTGGCACCGGCTGAAGTAGTGCCCGTAATCAAGAGCGAGGCCTACGGACATGGAGCTGTTCCTGTAGCTAAGGAGCTGCAAGCGGCGGGGTGCAAACACATGGCCATCGCCTTGGTAGACGAAGGTATTCAATTGCGACAAGCGGGCATCAGGGGGGAGATCATGGTCTTAGGGGTTACGCTCCCGGAGCAGTTTACCACCTTGGCCGCATATGAACTCACACCGTCGCTAGGCACTTTGGATAGCCTGCGGGCCTGGGCCACCCTAGCTCGTAGCCTAGGGCGACAGCTCCCTTTTCATTTGAAGGTTGATATCGGTTTGGGCCGCTTGGGTTTCCTCCCGGAACAGGCAGAAGAAGTTTTAGCCACCCTACGGGAATTACCGGCAATACGGCTGCGAGGAATAAGTTCCCACTTGAGTGATCCGGAAGCTAGCGAGGAACATAATAGGTGCGAGTTTGAGCGTTTTCAACGATTTTGCCAAACCCTAGTAGCCGAGTTTCCCCAAGCATCCCGTCACATAGCCGCCTCCGAGGCACTCCTCCGCTATCCCCAGATGTTCTTAGATTTGGTACGGGTCGGCGGGCTATTATACGGTTTCGATTACGATTATCCCACCACCCTTGATCTGAAACCGGTGCTTAGCTATACCAGCAAGGTGGGGCAGGTCAAATGGCTGCCGTCGGGCTGGGGCCTAGGCTATGGTGTAGAACGGCAACTGAAGCAGGCAACCCGGGTGGCATTGCTGCCTCTAGGCTGGAGTGATGGGCTGAGTAAAACCCATATCGGCCGGGGCCGGGCTCTAATCCGGGGCCAATTTGCCACTCTCATCGGTATTTGCACCGACTTTAGCATGTTCGATGTTACCCATATCAAAGATGTAGCAGTTGGTGACGAGGTGGTGCTGGTGGGCAAACAGGCCGACAAACAACAGACGATTATGCAATTGGCCCATGCGGGGGGCATGAGCGCCTCCGAACTATTAGGTAGCACCGCCCTACGGGTAGCTCGAATCTATACCAAGAATGGAGAAGCCCAAAGAAAACTTTCCATTCTCTCTTAGCACCTGGCTAGAATGCGGGGCTGTTCGCAAAATCGCTTTTGCGAACAGCCCCGTAGTGCTTGTAACTGTGGTTAGGTACGAATAGCTCCCGATGAAGAGAACCGAGAGGTGGGCGTAAGCACAGTTGGCGCTGCTAATCAGTGCTCTAGCAACACCCCTCGGCTCAGGTTGTTTTTGGAACGTAGGCCTGCAGCAAAGACCCAGGTGAGTAAGAGCCTATTATCTCTAGAGCCAACCCCGGGCGGTGGCGCCGCTAATGATGAGACAACCTAGCAGCTGCTTATAGGCTTCCAGATAGCAGTCATCGCGAACGGCAATCACCTTAGGACCGCGACGTTCCACACTGGGAAATAGGGTGCACATGTGGGCCATACTGGTGAGTTTGGTGGTGATTTCAAACTCAATGGGCCCTTCAATGCGATGAGGCTTAATTTCCTGAAGACGCTCTAGAGAACGTTTAGCAGCAGCCTTAATCAGCTCGTAGCTACGTTTAGGAGTCATCAGTTTGGCCGCGTAGCGATCTATCGCTTCTTTAACCGCCACCGTTTCTACCTCATCACCCAACAGTTGTTTTGCCTCCCGGCAAACCACGTCATCCCCCACCACCAAAGCGACGGGAACACCAAAAGCACCAGCAATCCCCGCGTTGATTCCTGTCTCGCCTACTACTACTCCATTACGCTTAATTTCTGTAATAACACTGCCGTAGATGGTATGGTTCATAACCGCATCTTCATTGCCTTCGTGGGCATGATAGCCGATAAAGAACACCGCGTCGAAGGTCTCGTCGATACCTTCCATCTGTAGCAATTGTTTGTTGCTGCCACTGATTAGAGACGCCCGCTCGTCCAGTTCCTCAATCAAAATGTTAGTCATACTGCCATGGGCATCGTTGACCAAAACTTCTGTAGCCCCCGCCTCAAAGGCCCCGGCAATGGCCGCATTTACATCTTGGGTCAGTAACTTGCACATGCGGGTATAGCCGGCATCGCTCATGTGTTTAGCACTGGCTACCCCCGTGCCACCTTCCATGTCTACCGAGATATAAATCTTCATTAAAAAACCACCTCCATCGAAGTATGCTTAAATAAATCTTCGACAGAGGTGGTTTGCTTCCTGCCGGCTTGGGAATCGACGTATTCTTCCCGTTTTCCGGCTAACATGTCATCCGGTGTAGTTTTTTCTCGAAACGGCAGTCAGGTTGGCACGAATGAACGCATTTCCTGTCAATGCCCGGGAAATAAATTATATTTCATCGATCAAATGGCAGGCCACCTGGTGACCGCCGTCCAGATCCTGTAGCTGGGGTTCCCGTTCGCGGCAAATATCCCGCGCATAGGGGCAACGGGTATGGAAACGGCAACCGCTGGGTGGATTGAGAGGGCTGGGCACTTCGCCGCTGAGAACAATGCGCTCTTGCTTTTGCCCTGGAGCCACTTTAGGGCTGGCGGCCAGTAGCGCTTTAGTATAGGGATGGGCCGTCTTCAAGAAGACCGCTTCTCGGCTACCCATCTCCACAATCTTACCCAAATACATAACCGCCACCTGCTGGCTGATATGCCATACCACCGACAGGTTATGGGAAATAAACAGATAGGAAATACCGTGCTTTTGTTGCAATTCCTTCAGTAGATTTAATACCTGACCCTGCACCGAAACGTCCAGGGCGGAAGTCGGTTCATCACAAAGGAGTATTTTAGGCTCGGAAGCCAGGGCCCGGGCGATACCAATGCGCTGCCGTTGTCCTCCGCTAAATTGATGAGGATAACGGTCAATCATTTCTTGATCCAAACTGACAGCCGCAAACAGCTCCTTCACTCGCTGCCGCCGGTCTCCCGCATAGCGGCGTACAATCAGCGGCTCCTCCACGCTCTTCCCTACCGTCATGCGCGGGTTAAGGGTGGCATAGGGGTCTTGAAAGACCATCTGGGCTGTTTCCTGAAGAAGGCGAGGCGTGGCTTTAGCGTCAAAATCCAGCTGCTGACCATTGAGAATCACACTGCCACCGGTAGGCTTTTCTAGACCGGCCAGCATGCGGGCTACGGTAGTCTTGCCACAGCCACTCTCGCCCACTAGAGCCAGTGTTTCGCCTACTTTCAACTGGAAGCTAACTTTATCTACAGCCCGTACTTCCCCTTTAGGGCCAGAAAATAGGCCGCCCCTTACGGGAAACACCTTCTCTAAGTCTTTAACTTCAATAGCTACTTGCCCTGTCTTTGCCATTCCGCCTCACCTCCCTGGCCCTGTGCCCGCCAGCAGCGGGCCGTCTGCGTAACACTGATGGAATGCATTACTTGTGGTTCTGAACATTTTTCGGTGGCCAAAGGGCAACGCTCGGCGAAGGCGCAACCAGTTATATTCGCCAGATTGCGCGGTACCGTACCCGGGATGCTGTAGAGCATATCCTGCTGTTCACCCCAGCGGGGCAAGGACTGCAATAGACCTTGGGTGTAGGGATGGGCAGGAGCAGTAAACAGCTCATCCACCTTCCCATCTTCCACCACCTCACCGGCATACATGACTATGCCCCGATCCGCATTTTCCGCCACTAAGCCCAAGTCGTGGGTAATAAGAATCATGGCCATGCCCGTTTCGGCCTGCAAGCGTTTAAGCAAGTCGAGAATCTGGGCCTGCACCGTCACGTCCAAAGCTGTGGTCGGTTCGTCGGCAATCAACAACTCCGGCTCACCGGCCAGGGCCATGGCAATCATCACCCGTTGCCGCATACCACCGGATAATTCATGAGGGTAATTGCGCAGACGAGCCTTGGGATCAGCAATTCCCACCTGCTGCAGATACTCGGCCGCCGCCTCTGCCGCTTCCTTTTTGTTCATACCCCGGTGCAGCATCAACACCTCGGAAATTTGCTGTTGCACCGTATACACCGGGTTGAGGCAGGTCATCGGTTCCTGAAAGATCATGGCCATGGCACTACCTCGCAAACGACGGCGGGCGTCGGCGGGCAAACCGAGCACGTCTTCGCCATGCCATAACACTCGTCCACCGGTGACCCGGCCAGGCCAACTAAGCAGCCCCATGATAGAGAGGGCGGTTACACTCTTGCCCGAACCACTTTCGCCAACTATACCCAGAGTTTCGCCAGGAGCAACGGTGAAAGACACCCCCCGCAAGACGGGGCGCTTGGCAAAACTCACTTCTAAACCTTGCACCTCTAGCAACGGTTGCACCTAGCTCACTCTCCTTCCACCAATTTAGGATCGAGGGCGTCACGTAAACCGTCGCCCAACAAATTAAAAGCTAAAACGGCTAGCATGATCGCTATACCTGGAAAAGTAGCCACATGGGGGGCCGTTTGGAAGTAAGCCCGACCTTGGCTCAAAATGCTGCCCCAACTGGCCTGGGGTTCCTGAATACCGAAACCTAAGAAGCTAAGGGACGATTCTAAAAGGATAACATTGGCCACGTTCAACGTCACCATAACAATTAAAGGTGACAGACAGTTAGGCAAAACGTGCCGTACCAGAATGCGCAGATTACTGGAACCATAGGCGCGCGCCGCCTCCACAAAGGGCTTTTGTTTAATACTTAGAATTTCTCCCCGCAGAACCCGGGCATAACCGGTCCAGGAGGAGAGGCCGATAATCACCAGCACACTGGTAAAGCTGGGGCCGACAATGGCCACCGCTGCTATTACCAATAGGAACTGGGGTATGGTCATAAAGATTTCTGCAATACGCATGATCAAAAGATCAACCCAGCCCCCGAAGTAACCAGCCAAAGACCCCATAACTATTCCTACTCCTAAAGACAGTACCCCGGCTAAGAAGCCAACGGACAGCGAAGCCCGGGCACCATAGAGCATACGACTGAGAATACATCTACCGGAGGGGTCCTGGCCCAGAGGGAATTCTCGGCTGGGCCCCCGCAGCCCCGCTTCCGGATGCACATCTTCCGGGTCATTAGGCGCCAGCCAAGGAGCGAAGAGAGCCGCGAACACGAGCAAAAGAAGCACGATGGCACCAATGGTGGCCAAACGGTGCTGAAACAATCGTTGTAAGAATGTGGGCATCCTTCTCTCTCCTCCTCTCTAACTCAATCGGACCCGGGGGTCGATGGCCGCATATAGTATGTCTACCAACAGGTTGGCAGCCACAACGGCGATGGAAATCATGAGAATTATAGCTTGCACCAGGAAAAAGTCTCGCTGCATCAGGGCCGTTGTTAGTAAGCGTCCCAACCCGGGCCAAGCGAAAATCGTTTCCACTACAACCGTACCGACTACCATGTAAGCGAGCCAGGTGCCTAGCACGGTGACAATCGGTATCAGGGCATTACGCAGGGCATGTTTAACCAGCACGATGTTCTCGCGCAAACCTTTAGCCCGCGCCGTACGCACATAGTCTTCTTTAAGCACTTCCAGCACACTGGTGCGCACCATCCGCATGAGGCTGGCCGCCCAACTCAGGCCTAGGGTAGTAGCCGGCAAAACATAGTGCATCCAAGTGCCGGTACTACTGGTGGGGAACCATCCCAACTTGACGGCAAATACAATAATTAACACCAGAGCCAGCCAGAAGCTGGGCATGGACATGCCCACCAGGGCAAAGGCGCTGGCCGCATAATCCATCCAAGTGTGGCGTTTAGCTGCTGCCACCACGCCCAATGGGAAAGCTATGGCTAACCCCAGTAGGGTTGCCCAAAAGTTGAGTTTCAGAGTGTAGGGCAGACGCGCCTTGATCAAATAGGAAACGGGTAGCTGGGAGATAACGGAACGCCCCATGTCGCCCCGCAATACTTTGCCCAGCCAGGTAAAGTACTGGACGAGAAAGGGTTTATCAAAGCCCCATTCCCGACGAATAGAATCGATTACTTCTTGGGGTGCCTCGCGGCCGGCCAGCATACGTACCGGATCGCCGGGGGCCAGGTGCATTAAGCCAAAAACTAAGAGGCTAATCCCTAAAACTAAAGGTATAGCCAACAAAATGCGACGCACAACATATTTGAACATCGCCCTTTCCCTCCTCAATACAAATCAAAATGGGCGCCGGCGTGGCGCCCATTTTGAGCCACCTTACACGTTTAGTTATTCCGCCGGTTGCACTTTATAGAGCAGTGGAGCCTGCCCGGCGGGGCCTTCAGTCATCCCGGTGAAATTCTTATTCAGTCCACCCAAGACCTTGGGATGATAGAGGAAGACTGCGGCCACATCCTCAGCCAAAATAGCTTGGATTTCGTCATAGATCGCTTTTCGCTGGGCCGGGTCGGTCTCCCGTCGGCCTGCCTCTAGCAGTTTATCAACCTGCACATTGCTGTAGCACCAATCGTTAAAGCCATTGTCGATGGCGGTACTATGCCAGTAATTATACTGATCCGGATCGGGGCTCGGTGTCATAGATAGCATCATAGCTTCGTACTCCCGGTTATCCAGTCGATCGTTCAGTACTGACCAATCAAGGAACTCTAACTGGAGTTCAATACCCACGTCCTTGAGCCACTTCTGGATTAGTATGGCCTGATTGCGCAGTACTTCATCACCGGTAGCTAGAACAACGCTGAAGCTGAAAGTCTGCCCGTCCTTAGTTAAAATTCCATCACTATTTGGTTCCCAACCGGCTTGGGACAGTAATTCCTTGGCCTTCTCCGGATCATAGGGATACTGTTTTACATCCGGATTATGCCAAGTTGAGTTGCTAGGCGCAATCGGGCCAGTTGCTATAGTTGCTGCCCCTTTGCGCACATCTTTAACGATGGACTCGTTATCGATGGCGTAAGCTAAAGCCTGGCGGACCCGCTTATCGGCAAACAGCGGATTACGATTGTTATGACCAAAGTAGGCAAAGGCCAAGCTATCAACCTCAAAACCTTGGATATTGCCATTAGCCATTACCTTCTCATAGTCTTCCGCCGTTAGACTGCTGGCAAAATGAACCTCGCCCTTTTCTAAGGCCATAGCCCGTACCGATGCCTCAGGAATCGGCTTAAAAATAAGGGTCTCTATGGCCGGCTTTCCACCCCAATAGTTGGGATTAGCTTTCAACGTTACATGGTCATCGGGAATCCATTCCACCATCATGAAGGGGCCGGTGCCGATAGCCTGATTATTGTAATCGTCTAAGCCCACCTTAGACACATGATGTTTAGCCATAATAGGTATCTGACTCATCTTATCTAAGAAGGGACCGTGGGGTTCGCTCAGATGAAAGACCACCGTATAGGGGTCTGGCGTCTCGATACGCTCAATAACCTGATAGTTGGCGCGGCGTACCGATTTAGTAGCCGGGTCTAGCAATGTCTCATAGGTAAACTTCACGTCCTCAGAGGTAAAAGGCTCACCATCATGCCACTGGACATCGGTTCGTAGCTTAAAGGTCCAGCTTAACCCGCTGGGATCCATACTCCACTCGGTTGCCAATTTAGGTTGTAATTCATCATAAGTGTCTTCGTATTTAACAAGCGGCTCATGAATTTGCGTGCTTACAATATTCGATACAACGTTGGTTAACTTCACCGGCAGTAAGTTAACGATATCCGCATCGAGGGCGTAAATGAAAGTGTCGGTCGCTTGACCTCCACCGCCGCCGCATCCGGTAAGCAGCAAGCTGACAGCAATTAAAAATAGAGCTAGTCTTTTCATGCTTTCTCCTCTCCTTAACAATCCCGCCCCACCTCGCCTTGCATAGCCATAAGGTTGGCCCTACGAGCTCAGCTAGGAAAGGTAGGTCGCTGTAAAATCTTAAGCATAACTATACAGCATCTCGAATAAATATGCAATAGTAATTATAGCCTTCTTTGCGCATAGAAATGTAGCAAAGGAGGGTTGGGCTTGCCAAATTTTAACTGGGGTCTAGCGTTGTTATTGATACTCGCCTTCCTGTCCCACTATGCCACACCTCTAGCGCCCGACGGGGCTTATAGCAATATGGTGGATGTTAAACGAATTTTACAACGGTGTCAAGAGCTGGCCTCCCTGGAATATAAAGCCCAAGTGTTTGCGCTGGTGGCCCACCGGCTGGCCGTCTACCGACAGAATAACGGGTATGGGGACATCGGTATTTATGTGGAGGAGATTGTTAGCGGCCTTTCTTGGGGCCATGATGCAGAACGTTTGGAGTTAAGGCCCAATGGGAACTATGTGGGTTATTATCACACAGCATCGGTGGCCAAGCTGCTAATCGCCTACGTCTTTTACCATCTGGACGATCTGGGGCAGGTGAATATAGAGGCTGTACATACGGACCCGGTAGTAGGGCTGAGCCAAAAGTGGCGACCTTTGATTCATCGCATGCTCACTCACTCGGTGAATTTGTATCACAACATTATGCTGCGCTATTTGGGGTCCGCCTTAGCCACCGATACTCTGCATAAACTGGGACTTAATTACAGTACTCTCAGCCGAGAACTGGCGCCGGCCCCTGGTACTTCTAGTGCGGCTTGCCTGGAGCGTTACGGCACCTTGGAAGCTCCCCGCACTACGCCGGCGGATTTAGGCAAACTACTAGCCAGCTTAGCCCGGCAGGATGTGCTCTCGCCGAAGAATAATGAACTCTTTCTCCATGCCCTCTGCAATACTATCTACAATAGCCGTATTCCTCAGGCTATCAACTTTGCAGTGCCGGTGGCTCACAAGACAGGGACTAAGGATTTTGTCTACAATGACGCCGCGCTAGTGCGATTACCGGGGAATGAATTTGCCTTGGTTTTACTAACCAAAGGAGCTCCCGGTCGCATTCAGTCACTGATGCGGGATATTACCCGCGACCTGTTTGACTTACATGGCCAGCGCCGTGACCTGGGCGCGGCCCAACAGGCGGCAGAAATAAATGAACTCCTACAGCGCTTGAGTATAGGCAAAAGCTGGCAGGGATGAGTCCTGCCAGCCTTCGCTTAAGAACTGCTACCTATTTTTTCTTGGTAGCCTTCTTACCCCCTGTATTGTTGGTAGGGCTAGACCAGTTGCCTTGGCCGGTGGCCCCGGTGCTCGCCGTCGAACCGAGGGACCTACCGGTACCGAAGGTGGTCTGGCTGAGCTGGTTAGTCATTGGGTTCATTGATGCGGCACCAGTCGGCATACCATCAGAAGTCATACCAGTAGTGGTCGTCATGGCAGAGAAGTTCTGCTGGTTGCCCTGGTTACTCTGGTTACCCTGGTTGGCCTTGCTCTGCGCCCCACCACCAGCGGAGGTGGTATTGGAAATCTTATAAGTGGGTTCCTGCTGCTCGATGTAGTTGACGCGTTGCGCCAGTTGCTGACTTATCTGCGCCAACTGCTGACGACACTGATTGTACATCTGCTTGGCCTGCTGGTCCTGGGTATCGAGAGCAAAGGTTTCAAATTGCCCCTCCAAGCTCCGCAGCGAGGCTAAAGCTTGATGCACTTTAGTACCAACCGTCAATTCTGCATCCCCCTCCTTATAGATTCCAGGCCTATTATTAGCCTCTGGGAGATGCATTATGAAGCCATTAACTACCCCTGTTGACTGAGATTGTATAAATCCTCGTCTAGCAAACGCCTAGCTCGCTCAGCTGTGCGTTTATCGACATTCAATGCCTGCTGCAAAAAGCTCGGATTGTCTATGAGAAATTGGCGCATGCTATGATAGGGATCGGCCAAATAGTCGGTTATGAGCTGCAGCTGCTCCTGGGTAATATAGCCGCGGGCAGCAGCCATTTTAAATAGGTCCGCGTTTATCTGTACCAGGGCGGTCATCGGCACTTGTGCTTGTGCCAAAGCAGCAGCACCACCTTGGCAACGGTCCACCACCGTAATTGTCCCTACCATGGTTGCCTCCCGGCTGCTGAGAGCCGGTATCCAAGCCCGCAAATAACTAGAAGCTTCTGTTATTAAGTCTGAAATATGCAGAACCCTTGCCCCTGCCAAGTTAGTGCAGGGCATAATGTTTTCACCGTTGGCTACAACCACTTGCTGATCTTTAAAAATCGTCAGATGGGGTTTACCAAATAGTTCTGCCGGCAGCAGGGAGAAAAACCAGTCGCGCCGCTCGCCGCCCGAGATATAGTCAATATCATCCATGTTATAGTTGCCTTGTATCACCTGGACCAAAGTATCGATAACTTGTTTAAATATTTCGCTCTCCTTATACTGTTGCCGTAAGAACTGGAGGACCGCCCCTGTACATGCCGGTGGATTGTGGCGAGATTCATCGATCAGAGCCAAGAGATTATTGGCTACTTGCTCGCTGCCGATAAGAAAATGAGTGTTTACATAGTAGGGACCGATGAGCCCGGAAGTGTACCAAAAGGGCTGGTCCGCCGGCGAAACCCGAATGGCACCGGTGGCAAACAACAAATCGATAATTTTAGCCATGTTCTTCCTCCTCAACTGTCTAATCGATAACAGCTCGTAGTCTAGCCAGGCTGGGAACCAATATTTGGTTGCGATCAATGTTGATTAAGCCTTGCTGCCGTAATTCACTGAGGGTACGTGTCAAGGTTTCGCGGGACGTGCCCACCAGTTGGGCCATTTCCTCCCGTGTTAAGCGCAACTTAACCTCCACCGCCCCACAGGGTAACACGACTCCTTCATTTTCTGCCAGTTCGCACACCAGTTGGGTGACGCGGGTAAACACATCCTTGAGGGCTAAATCATGCAACTGGCTCTGGGCCATCCTCAACCGCCGGGCTAGTAGTTGTAGGAGGTTAATGGCCAACTCCGTATTTTTGCGCAAAAGCGAATACACATCCTCGTTACGCAGTACACCTACTTGGCAATCTTCCATTGGCTGAGCCGTCGCCGGGTAAGCCCCGCCGGCAAAGAGGACTACCTCCCCAAACACGTGGCCCGGTTCCATTACCTTGATTATTTTTTCCCGCCCATCGGCCGACATAACCATAATCTTAACTCGCCCTTTGATGACAAAAAATATGGCATCCCCCTGCTGCCCCTGGGTAAAAATCAATTCGCCCGCCTGATAGTTGCGCAGCTTGACCAAGTCATAAAGCAGCTGCAACTGGGCAGAGGATAAATCCTGGAACAAAGTAACCTTTTTCAGGTCAGAAATAGTAAGCACAAAATACCCTCCCCACGCTGGACTCAGAAAAGACGGCAGCATTTCCGGCTGCCGTCTTTTGTTACGCAAACTTTAACGCCCACTGCGTTGCTGCATTTCAATACCTTTAAGTAAATTGCGGAAGAGAAGCACAGTAGTCACCGAACCCACCCCGCCGGGTACCGGTGTAATGTGCCCTGCCACCTCACTGACTGCGTCAAAATTTACATCGCCAACAATGCCATCGGGAGTTTCGTTGATACCCACATCGATTACCACCGCGCCGGGTTTGATCATGTCGGCGGTGATCAGGCCGGCCGAGCCGACAGCTGAAATAACGATATCAGCTTGCTTCGTATGCATCGAAGTATCGCGGGTAGCCACATGGGTGGTGGTTACTGTTGCTTCCCGGGCTAGCAACATGGGCAGCAAAGGCTTACCCACCGTTGCTCCCCAGCCCACTAAGGTCACCTCTTGCCCCTTAAGCGGGATTTGATAACGGTCGAGTATTTCGACACATGCTAAGGGAGTTGCCGGCGATAGTCCTTCTAGCCCCATAGCCACATATCCCCTATTTAAGGGGTTAACCCCATCCACGTCCTTCAGTGGCGGCACCGCCTCTAAGATCCGATTTTGATTAATACTTCTGGGCAGGGGTAATTCCACCATAATGCCGTGCACAGCATTATCGTCTCTTAATTGGGCTAACAAAGCGAGCAGTTCGTCTTCCGTAGCTGTTTCCGGTAAACGATGCCAAACGAATTCGACCCCGATACGCTTACTGAGTCTTTCTTTGGCTTTCGCATAATATACCGACGCCGGATCTTCACCGACCAAGACAACATCTAAACGCGGCACTATCCCTTGCTCGCGTAGTTTGGCCACTTCTGCCTTTAGCTCTTGACGAATTTCAGCTGCAATCTTTTTCCCATCCAAAATCGTTGCTGCCAAATAATAGCACCTCCGTGTCGGAATTTGTGTACGCTACCTATTATACCCTGTTTGTGGCACCCAGGTAAACTTGCCGTATTGACAGGCAAAGAGCATTGGTATATGTTATCAGTAATTGATAGCCCCCTCTAGCCTCCTGCCAACGGTATGCAACAGCTGGTGGGGGGCTTTTTTGATTCGCTAATCGGCAAAAACAACTCGGATTTGTCCCGACTCTTGGGATTCGGTAACGCGAGCCACCACTCTTGCTGTTACCTTATTGGCCGCTAAAGCCGCTAAAACTGCAGTTGCTTCCTCTTCTGGAATAGCCACCAATAACCCACCAGAGGTTTGGGGATCGAATAAGAGGTCCTGATAAGCCAACGGTACATCATCGGCGAAAGTCACTCTATCACCGTAGAATTCCCGGTTCCGGTAGGCGCCGGCGGGTACCAGTCCCATTTGGGCAAACTCTAAGGCACCGGGCAATAGGGGTAAATCTTGAGCTAGCACGGTAATGGTGATGGGATCCTCCTGCACCATTTCCACCAGGTGGCCTAAGAAACCAAAACCGGTTACGTCGGTACAGGCATGCACTGTGGCATGTTTGCGCAGGGTCTCGGCAGCGGCCTTGTTCAACATGCGCATGGCATCAACGGCGGCCATCTCCTGCTCCCGCTCCAACATACCCGCCTTTAAAGCGGTAGATAAAATACCCGTACCTAGCGGCTTAGTTAGGAGGAGCACATCTCCCTCCTGCGCGCCCCTATTAGTCCACAAACCGTCGGGATGAATGATACCGGTAACAGCCATACCGAACTTAGGCTCCGGGTTTTCCACCGTATGCCCACCCAGTAGTATGGCCCCCGCTTCCAGCAACTTGTCGGCCCCGCCCCGCAAGATTTCACTCATATCTATCGGTGTTAAGCAGGTGGGGAAACAGGCTATGTTTAAGGCTGTGAGAGGTTCGGCTCCCATGGCATAAATATCACTTAAGGAATTGGCGGCTGCAATCTGGCCAAATAGGTAACAGTCGTCAACGATGGGAGAAAAGAAGTCGACGGTCTGTACTAGAGCCCGCTCTTCGTCAATCAAAATTACTCCCGCATCATCACTGGTTTCTGGCCCTACGATAACCCGCGCGTCGTTTATTTTAGGTAAATCTGTCAGCAATTCATCCAAGGCCCCCGGCCCCAATTTGGATGCTCAACCAGATGTGGATGACATTGCGGTCAAGCGTGGTCTAGCCATGGGCTTTCCCTCCTCTATTATTCGTTCCCTGTCGTTGCAGGAATTTTAGTAACTCGTCTACCGCTAGTGTGCGGAAACGGTTAGGATCACTTACCACATAAAAGTCTCGCTTCATCGCTAGCCCTTCAATCCGGGCTGTAGCCAATTCTCCCAGCAGTAGGCCGTTTCTTAAGGCCCATTGGGAACAAAAGGCGTATCCCAAACCAGCCAATACGGCAGTCAAAACCGCACTAGTGCTACCGCCGGTAAACACCGTGTTTAGCTCCGCCGGATCGATGCCGATGGTTTGTAATGCCTTTTCATAATGGGCGCGGGTGCCGGAGCCGATCTCCCGACTAATGAAGGGATAATCATACAGCTGCTTCGGTTCTATTATTTGTCCCGCCCAAGGATGATCCGCTGGGATAACGATTAACAACTCATCATTGGCCAAAGGAGCATACTGATACTTGGTGCCCGCCTGATGATGCCCCACAATGCCAAAATCGATGCGTTTACTTTCCAACCAGTTATAAATTTGCTCACTATCACTAATCTCTAAACTGAAGCTTACCTGGGGGTACACTTGCAGGAATTCCTTCAGCATTGGCGGCAATATATATTCGCCCGGAATATTGCTGGCGCCAAGACGGACTAAACCACTGACTTCGCCACTTAATTGACTTAACAGCACCCGGGTTTGTCGTAGTCGCTCAAAAACCTCTTCCGCAAACTCGACCAGCGCTAGGCCCGCCGGTGTGAGCTCGCAAGTACGAGCGTCGCGCACCACCAGCTGGGTACCCACATCCTCTTCTAAGGCCTGTATCTGCAAACTGACAGCCGGTTGGGTAAGGCCAATCTGTCGGGCGGCCGCCGAAAAATTACCGTATTTTTGTACCGCTAACAAGGTTTGTAGATAATTCAAGTTCACATCCCCACCCCCTATAACAACCGTTTATACTAACCACTGTGTTAATTATATATCTAAGCTATTAGCTATTACAATGCGGCCCCAGCTAAATATCAGCAAGAAAAAATAGTTTGATTGTGCAACCTATACTGCCTTAATCTGTTATAATAAAGACAACCTAGGCTTATACGTTGAGAGTTTCCGGGGGGGAGGTGAGGGAATTGCTGGCCAAGGAATGGGATAAGTTCATAAACCTGATTCCACGCCTAAGAAAAAAAATACATGAAACGGCAAGACGAAACAAAAAGGACAAGGCGGCTGCGCTACGGCTTACCCCTACCCAATTGGACACCCTGTATACTATCGCTACTCGTTCAGAGTGGCGGATGAGCGATTTATCCCGGCGTTTACAGGTATCTGCCGGAAGCCTGACCACCATGATCAACCGTCTGATAGAAGCCGGTGTAGTGGAGCGGGAACGCTGCCAACAGGATCGGCGGGTTGTAATCGTCAAGCTAAATGCGGCTGGAGAAGCATTAGTTCAAGCCAAGAGGCAGGAATTCTTGCAAAACCTACAACTGCTCATGGCCGATCTTTCCGAGGCGGATCGGGCTCAATTGGCCGAAGCACTGGGCACTGTGGTCGATATACTTAACAAGATAGTCTAAGATTGTGAAAGACAAAGAGGCAGCTGGTTAGCTGCCTCTCTTGCTATACAATTTTCTGCTTGCCACTGTAAATAAGCACGCTAGATTGACCGCCTGCATAAAACATAGTAGTGACTATTATACCTTACGTTTAGGGCACAGGAAGGGAGGTGGAAATGTGCAATATGCCACCTTTGCACTAGAAGAGTTTTCTACCGCCAGCCATTTTTTCCGACCCATCAGCCAATTGCCTGCCCAAGCTTCAGCCTTTCTTACAATAGGTAAACAATTAGCCGAACTTAAGCTCACCGCCTATAATCTAAGGCAACTAATTCCCATACCGGCAGTAGAGAAACGGTACATGCATCGGGTATCTGAACTGACGACCTACCAGGTATGGTTTGCCGGTATACAGGTAGCCCCCGTTTGCTTAGGTGTCTTCGACGTCCCTCCCTGCGGTCACGGCGAGTTATATGTAACCTTTGATCCTAAGAATGTCAACAGCTCGGGTAAACCTCTATACAAATATGCCTGGTTACTTATAACTGCCGGAGGCGAGCAGGAGATAGGCACCTGGTGCGCCGACGCATCTACCGCTGTCCTCTACGGTCGCCTCCCCCGCACCTAAAAGTTCCCGTCCAACAGCCGGCCACCGTGGGAACTGTTTACTGACCAAAAACCCGACTATGACCACATCTATGGAGATGGCGAATTTGATGAGGAAGAATTTGATGAGGACGACTCCTTCTCCCTAACTGAAGAATAGGCAAAACAGGCTCGGCGGTTACTTAATTAAAGGCTTGGTAACTCCATATACGCCTGCCAACGCTAATAAGAGGAGGAAGGATTTTTGCGGACACCGGTAGGTTCCCTCCGGGTCGAACCACTCACCTAAGCTATGAACGCCTCCCTCTTTACCGCCACGGCCGAGTGTCACCGCAGGAATACCCATGGAAATGGGCATATTGGTATTGGTACAACCCCCGGGCACTAAACGGGGCTTTACCCCAATCCGCTCGGTGGCTTGCCATGCGGCTTGCACGATGACCGAATCGACGGGCTGGGTGCCAGCCGGCACATCTAAAATCCGTTCATATTTAACAGTAATCGCATCACTAGCCCAACGCTCATTCTCCTCCCGTGCCCCCGCTTCAAAAATGGCAATGGCCTGGGCTTCCAACTTATCCAGTTCCGTTGGATCATCCGAACGCATATTAATCTTAAAGGTGGCCGATTGGGCAATGGCATGGATCTGGTGCCCGCCTTCAATCAGGCTCACAGTAAAAGTGGTTTTGGGCGATGTGGGAGGTCGCATATCGCTGAGCTTAGCAACTGCCCTAGCCGCCGCATGTATGGGGCTGGGCGTGCCATAAGCGCCATAGGCGTGGCCACCCGGTCCTGTATAGGTTACTTCATAGTTGCGGATGCCAGTCCCTTCGTAAACAATGGTGTCACAACCGGCTCCGTCGATAGAAATGGTAGCTTTAATTTCCGGATGGTCGGCCAAGAGGGCTTTCATACCCGCCATGCCCCCCATCCCTTCCTCTGCCACCGTGCCGGCAAAAACAATATCACCCTCGGTCTCAATACCTGTTTCTAAGAAGGCGCGAATAACCGAAAGGTTGGCCGCCAGGCCCCGGGTGTCATCGCAGATACCCGGGGCATAAATTTTGCCATCCTTCTCCACCGGTGTAACGTCGGTGCCAAAGGGAAAGACCGTATCCAAATGGGCTTCCAAAAGAACTGTCGGTCCCTGGCCCTTACCCGGTAATTTGCCTAAGACATTGCCATGGCCATCGATGTGCACATCCTGTAGCCCCAGTTCACGCAGGCGTCTGGCGTAATCTTCCGCCCGGGCCTGCTCATGAAAGGTGGGAGCTTCAATAACCACTATCTCCTTTTGTTCCTCAATGGCCCGCTCCTGATCAACCTCAATAAAAGCTAACCCCTTCTGGACACTTTCCAAGCCCATTAACTGCTCAAATACCTTTACTATGTGGGGATCTACCCGATAATCACTCATGTGTTTCCACCTACCTTTTAAACCTGCATTAATTGCCACTTACCTTGATAATAACGCACACCGAATACAAGCGCCCGTACTGCTTGATCGGCAAAGAGGCCAATCCAAGCACCGACTAAGCCCCAATTGAGCACTTTGACAAATAGGTAGGCCAGGCCCAGACGGGCTACCCAGATACTGAAACCGGTGCCGTACATGACGAAGCGGGTGTCTCCCGCCCCGCGCAATGCACCGGCGGCGACTCGGGCTATGGCCATCAACGGCTGGGCAAAGGCCATAATGCGTAATACTCTTGCCCCTTCTTCGATAACCTGCGGCTCATTGGTAAAGAAACCCACGAAGGGTTCGGCAAAAAAGAAGAGTAGAATACCCATGGTTCCCATGAAGGCGATGGCTAGCTTCATGGTCAACCAGCCGGCCTCCCGGGCCACTTTGGGCTGTCGCGCCCCTAGGTTTTGCCCTATTAGGGTGGTAGCAGCCACCGCGAAGCCAAATCCGGGCATAAAAGAGATGGATTCGGCCCGTAGAGCTATCTGGTGGGCTGCATAGATGTTAGTCCCCAAACTGGTAATAATGGATGTAAAAAATACTTGGGCACCTCGCATCATAGCCTGTTCACCGGCCGCCGGCAGGCCAATATTGAGTACCCGCTTCAATATGGGCCAGTTAATACGGTTATCACCACGCCAAGTTACGCGCACACTGGAGCGCCCCTTAACCAAAACAGCCATCATGATGGCAGCACCCACGGCACGGGCAATCATGGTTGAAAATCCGGCCCCAGCTGCCCCCATGGCGGGCATGCCTAGCTTTCCATAGATAAATACCCAGTTAAGGGCTATGTTTATAATGTTGACAGTAGCATTGGCATACATTGAAGTTAAAGTGTCGCCACAGCCCCGCAGAATACCGGTGGCAATCATCAGCAGAATGGCGAAAATGACTGAGATGGCCTTCCACCGCATGTAGCCGATACCTACCTCGATTACATCCGGCTCGGCTCCTAACAGTTGCATACCGGCGGCAGGAAACATTACGCCTATCCCCGCTAAAACAAAGGCGATTATTAAAGCTAAGATTAGCGACTGGCGGGCGGCCAAATTGGCACCCTCAATGTCATCGGCACCCACCATGTGGGCCACCAACACGGTTGTCCCGGTACGCAAAGCTGCAAAAACGGTGAGGGCCAACATATATATCTGGTTACATAGCCCAACCGCCGCTATGGCCGCCGGACTGAGCCGGCCCACCATGGCCACGTCGGCAATGCCGACGGTAGATTGCATAGCCATTTCCACAATTACCGGCCCCGCTAACAGGAGCACCGCCTTTAATAAATTCTCCTGGGACCGGCGGGCTAGCTCGGATCGTCCCTCAGCCTTCTGTAAATTGGTTACAGGCAATGGCATCTCTCCTTCTCTCTTTAGTCCCTAGTTCTCTAATATGATTTATTTCGTTACCAGTAATAAAATACCTGCCGCCGATTTGGACATCCTACTTCTTATTTTGCACTTCTGAATTTTATCGAAGCGTTTACACTGAACCTGCTAAAATGTTAGGATTTTTTTACAAGATGGCATGATTTGAAGGGAGAGTGATAAAAAAGGTAGCTAGCCCAATTCTATGGAGGTGAGATTATAGTTTGAAACCTGTTTCTGACGTGTGGAAAGAAGCCGTCGGCGCCATACTGCCCATGACTCTGGTCATCGTTCTGCTACAAATTCTAGTGGTTCGTTTGCCCGCCCTGGAATTCTTACAATTTCTTATTGGTGTGGCCTTCGTGCTCAGTGGCATGTTTCTTTTTCTCTTGGGCTCGCAGACGGGACTCCTCTTGCTGGGGCGCTTGCTGGGCAGCGAGCTGCCAAGCACCAGCTTACCTGTATATTTAATCGCGGCTTTTGCCCTGGGCACCTTGGTTACCGTAGCCGAGCCCGATGTACGTGTACTGGCCAGCCAGTTTGCTGAGCTTTCCCAAGGGGCCGTTAGCAAAAGCATTCTCATTGGGTTCGTAGCCATTGGAGTTGGCTTTTTCGTCGCTGTGGCCATGTACCGCATCGTGCGAGGCACTCCCATCCGCCGGGTACTCACAACTGGTTACTTGATAATGCTCGCCATCTCCTTTTTCACACCACCCCAGTTTCTTCCCCTCGCCTTTGATTCTGGCGGTGTTACCACCGGTCCCATGACAGTACCCTTTATCCTCAGTTTAGGAGCCGGCACCTCTGCCGTACTACAAGGGCGATCAGTGCTTGCTGACGGCTTTGGATTAGTAGGTTTAGCCTCCCTCGGCCCAATCATTGCCGTCATGCTGTTAGGGGTGTGGCTCGGGTGAATGAGCTTATTGTGTTTCAAGGCATTTTACAAACCGCCCAAGAAGTCTTCTTTGCCCTGTTACCGATGATTCTGCTTGTCCCCATCATGCAATTTGCTTTTCGCCCTCCCAAGTCTACCACGCTCAATATCATTAAAGGGTTAACCCTCACTTTTGTCGGTGTAACGCTATTGTTACATGGTGTGCACATTGGCTTCATTGATCCTGGTCGCAGCATCGGTGCAGCTATCGGTAGTCTGAAATATAAATGGCTGGCCATTCCCATCGGCGCCTTTATCGGATTCGTCGCGGTCATCGCCGAGCCGGCGGTGCAGGTACTCTGCGATCAGGTAGATGAAGCTTCCAGTGGAACCGTAACTCGCCGCCCCTTGCTACTAACATTAGCCGGTAGCTCCGCATTACTTGTGGGACTGGGCATGGCCCGCCTAGTTTACGGAATCCGGTTCACTTGGATAATTTACGCCGGCTATTTTATAGCGCTGGTGCTATTACAGTTTGCTGATCCGGTGTTTAGTGCCATTGCCTTTGACTCGGGCGGGGTTGCTACCGGCCCTATGGTCGCCACCCTGGTACTTTCAGTAGATCATCTATGGTCGCGGTAGTGGCATCCATGACACCAAGAAACTATGGGGTATCCCCATCGAGCCGGAAAAGGATATTATTTTGATTGTGGTTGACCGCGAGATTAGCGATCGGGTGCTAGCCGCTGTTGTTGAAGAAGGGAACTTGAATCAACCTAACACGGGCATTGCCTTTGTTATGGAACTCTCACAGGTGGCCGGTATTGCCCACCACCTGGAACAAAAATAGGGTTAAGGGGCAGCCGCAAACTGTTCTTGCGACTGCCCCCAATTTTTTCAGTCCGTGGTTATCAGAGCGCTAATTGAGCTTAATATGGCAATAACCGTCGGGATTTTTCTTTAAATATTTTTGATGATATTCTTCTGCATCCCAGAAGCAGCGTAGAGGTTCGATTTCCGTCACAATCGGCTTGTCATAGCGCTTTTGCTCTTGGTCCCGGGACTCGATGATCGTGGGCAAATCGGCTTCATGGAGATAGTAGATGCCAGTACGATACTGGTTTCCTATGTCTGGGCCCTGTTGGTCTACCAAAGTAGGATCTATTATACTCCAGAACCTGTATAATAGCTGGCTCAAAGAAATCTGTTCCGGGTCGTACTCCACTAGGCAAGCCTCCGCATGGCCCGTTTTACCAGTACATACTTCCTCGTAGGTGGGGTTTTCCGTGTGCCCGTTAGCGTACCCCACCTTTGTTGATACCACTCCTTTAATGCGGGAGAAGAACTCCTCCACGCCCCAAAAGCATCCTCCAGCAAAACAGATCTTTTTCATCCTCGGAGCCTCCTTCCAAGCTTATTTTCCCCACATCGGCTGCCTAATCCTGCTCCATATCTATGACAAATGATCAAGGATTTTACAATTTCGTGATATAGATCATTAAACTCCGCCTACTACGCCATTAAACTGGAAACAGATAGTAATAGTATATGGAGGTATGATCCATGAGTAAGATTGATAGACTTACCCAAGTTCTCGAGAAATTGAACAACAACCCGGAGGACACCACCGCTCGCGCCGAAGCAAAAGAACTGGTTACAGATATTACACCATTAGAACTTTCCTTGGCAGAACAAAAGCTCATCGAAGATGGTTTAGAGCCGGAACGCCTGCAAGACCTGTGTGCCATTCAACTAGAAGTTCTCGAAGGCGAACTGGCTCAGTTTCGCAACTCTTTGCCGGCAGGCCATCCGGTAGCTATCATGATAGCAGAACACGATCAGCTTCTAGGCTTCTTGACCCAACTGGAACAGCTGAATCGCCGGCTGCAAAAGCTAGATAAATTCGACGCCTGCAACCCCGATTTCGACCTTCTAACAAACTTAGCTGAGAACATTTTGGCAGCCGAGAATCACCATCAGCGGGAAGAACAGGCCCTATTCCCCATTTTAGAGGAGCGAGGCGTCACTGGTCCCCCCCGTATCATGTGCTTGGAGCACGATGCGATGCGGGCCAGAAAGCACCATCTACTGGAGCTAGCCCAGCAAGTAAAGACTATGGATTACGATGAATTTAAAACTAAGCTGGCCGAATATGCGGGCTATCTCGTTTTCCACCTGCGCGACCACATTTTCAAGGAGAATAACATCCTTTATCCTACCGCCATGGAGACTATAACGGAGGCGTCGGTTTGGGAAGCTATTCAATCCAAGTGCGACCGGATCGGCTACTGCCCCTTCACTCCCCAACTAAATTAGATTTAAGGGCAACATGCCTGGAGGGCGCCCGGTAGCCACCCGCCCGGTTCCCTCCTCATTACTACGAATTGCTCTGATGTTTGCTGCAATGATCATGCTGGACAAACCCAATGCCGTAGCGCGAGCCGAGGGGTCTGCGTAAGCACAGTTGGCGCTAGCCAGTGCTCTATCAGAGCCCCTCGGCTCTGGCCGTTTATGGGGGGCAGGCCTGCAGAAAGGCGCGGGCAGGTGTTTAATATATTTGATGGTACAATAGAGCAGGAGGTGAGCCGATGCTGCGTTGCGACCTATGTAAACGAAACTGTCTGGGGGCCTTGCCCCTCTTTAAAGGGCTCAATACAACCGATATTCAGGAAATTAAGGAACTGGTTCATCATCGCATTTACCAGCGGGGTGAGATGGTAGTTCATGAAGGAGACCAACTCTCTGGCCTCTACATAGTAGAATCGGGCCAGGCGAAAGTTTTTACTCAGAATGCGCAAGGCAAGGAATATACATTACGCCTATTACAAGTGGGTGACTTCTATGGTGAGTTGGCCCTTGTTGCACCAATGTCGGCCTCCTCTTCCCTGCAGGCACTGACGCCTCTCAAACTTTGTACCATCGACGGACAAGAATTGCGCCACTATCTGCTGGCTCACCCGACTGCGGCCCTTAGTATCTTGGAAGCCCTGGCTACGCGGTTACGGCAGTCGGAACGGTTAACGGAAACATTGAGCCTACTAAATAGCCGCCAGAGAGTGGCCGCCTTATTGCTCCAATTGGGTGAGCGCCAGGGCCGACCAACGCCGGAGGGAACCAAACTGCAGTTAGAGCTTAACCGCACCGAACTGGCCAACCTGGTTGGATTGCGCCAAGAAACCTTCAGCCGCTGTCTGGCTGAATTTGTACGCCAAGGCTGGATTAAAACCCAAGGTTATAAAACAATCCTTATTAGAGATGTAGAGGCCTTACGCCAACTGGGGGAACGCTGAGGCGACCATATTATTCCATATAATCCTGTAGCTTGAAAAGAGTATAATGTAGCCAAACTATCGAAGGTGGTGAGCCAATTGCGATGGCTACCTAAGCCTAAGCACAAAGCTTGGTGGATAATCGGTTTGCTAATTGCTTTCGGACAATTTGTGGCTATCGGTGCCGGTGCGGCTCTTCTGTCGCCCCATTCCAATCCCCGCTACCCTATGATCGCCCTTTTCTGCCTAGTTACAGGCCTCATTATCGGTGGCGCCGGCTGGCTGGGGGCCCGTTGGTTTCCCGTCATCGCCACCCTGGGACTTATCCTGGGGTTGTTTATGATGCTAAACAACTTCTCGCAAATCGATGGCTGGGGCGATATCGTTGGTCTACTCAGCTTTACCTTCCTGCTCTTCGGTGGATTTGCTCTCGGCTTAATCGTAGAATTATCAATTTGGGCCTACCGCTATTACAAAACTAGAAGCATTTAATCCTGGTGCCTGTTACCTTGAAGAATGGCATTCCCCTAGACACAAGAGCCGCTGGCTAGTAAAATAGTTATAAGAAATATTAATCATTGCACATAGTAACTATGAAAGGGGTTTATGCAATGCCAAAACAGATTACCATGTTCGGTAGTCACTTATGACCCGGTTGCCCACCGGTGAAAGAGTTTCTTTCCCAGAATAACGTAGAATTTACTTATGTGGAGATTACCGAGAGCATGCGTACTCTCAAAGCCTTTTTACACTACCGGGACAACCACCCGGCCTTTGCGGAAATCAAAGAGGCAGGACGCGTCGGTCTACCCTGCATCGTCATCAATGAAGGTGAGAAGATAATATTTGGCAAACCTGACCTGGCAGAATTAAGTTAATCACCAGCACGCCCAAGGGCGTGCTTCTTATTTCCCGGCATTATAAGCCTAAAGATTGCTAAAGGCACGCCGAACCCTCGGTGTGCCTTTTCTTTCTTTTACACTTTCCTGGCAATCACCCTTGCGGGTGAACCATCGGCTTGGATTCTTAAGGGCAAAGCGATAACCTCAAAGTGGGGCCAGTCTAGTAGCTGGTCCAGATTAGCAAGGTTTTCTAAGAGATAGACCCCTCCGGACAGGAGCCGTTTATGCACCGGATAGGGAGGCCCATCGGGTGAAGGCAAGTCCATTCCTAGTAACTTTACCTGCTTGGCCAGCAGAAACTCACAGAATTCCGGGTCCACACAGGGGTGATCCATAAAATAGCGCTCGCTACCAAACCATCGGTCATGCCCGGTATACAGTAACACGATGCTACCCGGCAACACCAGCTGTTCGTACCTGGGCTGATATCGGATGACCGCTTGGTCGCGCACATCTAAGAGGCAACCGGGGCCCAGGAAAGAAGTTAGCGGTAGTTGGGACACGTAGGGCGCTGCCGGCAACATGTGCAGCGGTGCATCCAGGTGGGTGCCCACATGCATATTGATCTGCAGGCGGTGATTATTATGGTGGTCCATCTCTAGCCAGCTGGTCTGCACCAACTCCATAGGCTCATCCCCCGGATATACGGGCGTATCGGGGGTAATCTCATGGGAAAGATCAATTATTTCAGCCATTGTATCCATATTGGCGGCCGGGCCAATGGGTCTCTGGTTGCACCCGATAAACCCCTTCATCGCGCCGCATAAAACCGAAGTCCACAAACATGCGCCGTACTAAACAATAGTCCTCATACCGCTCTTTAACGCGGGTGTTGACCTCCTCTTCCGGGTAAGCCACCCCCGGCTCAAAATCTTGCACCAGTTCTTCCAACAAAATCAACTGCTTGGATAATTTAGCCGGCCAAGACTTCACTCGGCCAGCAGCCCGTCGCAGGGCCTCAGGCAAGTTGCTGGTGACCGGCCCTCGGCTGGCATACTTGCGAGAAATATGCTCGCCCCAGCCATACTTGTCATATCTCACCGAATCCTCCCCCGGTTCGGGCTTAGGAATCTTAGCATCAAGCCGTGCGTAATACCCCTCTCGAATTAGACCTGCATCCATAACCGATAGGGCTTCCTCCACGTCCTCTGGAGCCAAATCG
>JAMNZE010000127.1:0-6528 GCA_023622465.1 Bacillota bacterium
TCAACCATTGCTAGTTTGAAAGCGTAGGGCGTGGGGACCAACAACGTTTTACCACCTGAACTAGTTGCATGACTCATTCGTAAGGAAAATAGGGTGGTGGGGCGATAGTTGATCACAAGCCAGTTGGCCATAGTTATGCACCCACGAGATCAAAATTGCCAATTATTGATTCCATGCAAGAGGCAAAGCTGGCGAGGCTATCAAATTTTAGCAGGCTAACGGCCCCACTCTCTAAACTGTTTAGCGTGTCGACCAGGCCTTCTATCTCACTTAGATAATTTAAGTTCAGTGCACTAGCCTGGGGCGCCGGGTAAGTGCTATGGCTTAAGGTAATGGCGCCTTCAAAGGCTAGGATATGGGGGTTCTGTGTATTACGCTGCGCACCACTGGGCTTTAAGAAAGTAAAGAGAATACTCTTTAGTAAGGCCTGAGCTCTGGCTTTGCGCTCTGCAGCTGACAGGGCATACTCTCGCGAAATATCATTTAAGCCCAACCGATACAGATCCACATTGAGCACGACTGCATATTGCCCTGAAGATGCGGGTCGGTGAAAAATGTTCTGGCCCAAGTTAGCCTCATCCCCCGATCCGTCCGCTCGTGCCCTATTATCGAACTTCACATGGAAGTAGGAGTCGGTATGGGTTCTTTCCGGGTGCCCTACTACCCATCCAAATTCCACCGCCGACTTGCGTCCAATGGAACGATCCTTGCCCCCTATTTTCCTGGTAATTAAGATACCTTCCGCGTCGTCTAACACGCAGCGCCGTAGAACACCATGCAGTATCTCTTCGTTAGTTGCCCCTTCGCTAAAGGAATTTGCAAATTCCGCATCGGCGCTTATTCGGTTAGCATCAAACACGGCGCAACCTTGGCAAAGGGGCAAGCCTTCTTCTTTGGCCAACTGGAAAAGATATTCGGCTTGTATATGCTTAAACATGTCACCAGAAATGGCATTAACCGAGTGCAGGTGGCCCTTTTCATCAACGATCTGTACTTGGCGCGTCATTAGATGGTTTCCTTCGGCCCCCTCATTGTTCAAGGAATGCAAGTTCATGTTTAGCAAACCAGAAATAGCGAGGGAATGCAATTTCATTACCTTATTCCTCCTCTTCTTTGGACTCCTTAGCATAACCATAGGCAAGTAGCAGCATACCAACTAACTCGGATCCATATTGCTCGATGAGGTCAATCACTTGATCCAGATCTCTTGTAGTAATGCGTGGTCTAGTTTCCTTATCTTGTTCTACATGGCGGGCATTTTCGTTATTGTACTGCTGCACGAAATCTGCCAATGCGGCGACGAATTTATCTTTAAAGCGCATCTTCTGTTTCCATTCTTGGGCAAGACCATACTTAATTTCAAATACTTGCTTACCAGAAATAGCTTTACGATATTGGGCAGATACGGTTGAACGCCGAATGGCCGCGGCGATATTTTGAAAGCCCGAGTTGTCTATCACCGAACGCAATTGATAGCTCATAAGCAACCTCCTTAAACTCTTGGTGGTGTGCCGTACCCATCTCCTATCTTCCAGATGGCTCATGGTCATAATTCCATAACTAACGAGGAAATCTAGCAAATCCTTAAGACGCCCACCGGAGATAAAATCTCGATAAGCAACTAGGAGCGGCAAATGATCCGATTTATTTTCAGCTAGCCCTCTAATTAAACGGGAATGCTCATCTAAAATGGCAAGCCATGCATCCGCATCTTCTTGCGTTTCAATAGGGAACCAGCCGGGAATTCCGAGAAAGGCATTATTCATCAGCGCTTTACCCGTACCTAGACTCTTAAAGTAGGAAATGTAAATACCGCGCACCAGCTGGTTAGGCCTTCTTCCCCTTAGGCGAATTACACCGCGATTAGCAAACTCGGAATTAGCAATAAGGGATTGCGCAATAGATAATGTGGCGTTTATCTCCACCTTCAAGTTGCCCCATAACCCCTTCCTGAGCAGCTCCCTTCGGACTGTAGCTAGGCCGTCAAGGGAAATGTCCTCGGGAGCGATGGCTAACACAATCGTATCGTCACCGGCCCGATGGCTACTAAGTATGACGTGCATGGCTATATACTTCATCCACTCTTCAAACCAATCGATTAGCTTCTTACTAAATTGCCCCACTCCAGCTCCATCGGCTTTGGGCCGATGTACCCCTTTTCCTGTAATGGGGCTAAACAACTGCAAACTAGATGCGGGTAAGTTGGGCTTCGGCACCTTAGTCCATTCGACAGTTACTCCGCTGGGCAGTAGATCGCTCAGCCGATTTAAAACAAGCAGGGGCAACTCTTCCGGAATCTCCTCTAATGCCAAGTAAAGCTTGCTATAGGCGGGCGACCCCATCCGCAGACTATTAAAATCTTTAAATAGCTGCAAGTCTTCCCTAGGAGTAGGCGGGGCCGTTTCGGCTACCTGGGCAGCTTGTTTGCTCTCCCGATTTCTTGTTGCCTCCACATACTTACGGTATGCTTCCTCAATTTGCCTTTCATGGGAGTAATCGATTAGCTCAGAAGCCGCCTTGGGCTTAGGATCGGTGGGCTTAAATAGAATGTACGGGTAAACCGGACCCAAAGGAGCCTGGCGCGCTTGTTTCCAGTCTAAGGGTTTCGACAAAAGTAGTTGGTAATGGGCTCCCCGATCACGCAGCTGAATACTGTTTGTTTGCGGCCAAAGGCTCAACAGCTTGGCCAAGCCAACGGCGACTAAAACATCGGCATAGGTTTGAGTTCGTTTAGGAACGTGGAATTCATTAACCAACATTTTCTTCCCTCCCTTCTATTTGTGATGCTTGGTCGGCTAAGCGCAGTATGCGCACAATTAACCAGTACAGCGGGAACCATTTAAAGTCCGAGACTAAATAGTGTTTAAACTGCCTTTGTTCCTGCGGACAGGGGGAATCTAACAGGCTATCACTTCCCAGAGGGGATTGTATATCTAGCAAAGCCAAGGCCCGCTGCACTTGCATGATAGCTTCAGGCACCAGTTTAAAAGGACTCAACGAATGGGCACTGGCCACATGGTGGCGGGCGATGGCACTGATAATGCAGGCGGTGGCGCCCTCTACCTGCTCTTCTGGCCAAGAGGCGCTTAACAGGCAGTCATATATTAATGGTTGTACTGCGAAGGCACCGGGCACAGCATGGGGACCTCGGCGGCGATTGAACGCTGCTTGCAAGGCCTGATGCTCTGCCCAGTTAAACGTACTATGGGCCAAGGGCTCACCCAACAAGAAAGTTTCATTATTAGGGTCAACCCGGCTCTGCCAGAAACGAATGTGTTCCTGCCAGTCTACACTGAGCTTCCCCACATCGTGCAGCAACAGCGCCAGTTCCAGTGGCAAGTTGGAATCGGGCAATTGCAAGCTTTCCTGCACTCGCTGCCAACCGATGGCGTGGGCGACTAACAATTTCTTCCCCTGGCCGAGCACCGCCTCCGCATGTTGTAACCAGGTTTCACACACATAATTGGGTTTAGGGTAGACCGACACTGCCCGGGCCGGGTGCTCAACAAGTGGGCCAGCTTCTCCTAGCACCAAACCTCTGGTGGGGCTATAATGGGCAATATCTGGGTGCAGAGCTATTAGCCAGCCAGCAGTAAAAAGATCAAGGGACTTTTGGGCTGGAACCCATGTATAAGTATCAGCTTCCGGGTCTTCCTCGACCAAAATACGGGCTCCCAACTCGCCTGCCTGTTGCAGATAGGGCTCCAAGGCCCAGAGGGATACCCGGGGCAAACTCAGATATTCGATATCCAAATAAGGCGACCAGGCGTCGGTATCGTCGGTAAGCAAAACACTGACGTTATCTATATGGCGAATTAAATTTCGCACCTCGCTGGTGCCAGCCCCATCGGCCCGTCTTTGTAACTCGGCTATTTGCTGTTGAATCTGCATCAGGTCTCGTTCTAGCACCTGTAGTTGCTCACGTTCCATGGTGGCTAGCACAGCATCAAGTATTTGTTGCTCATCATGAAAGCTGAGTATTTTCCCATGGGATGCCAGCAAGGCCTGCCGGGTGGCCTCGACAATGCTTCCCAGTTCCCGATAGGGGCCTAAGCGCATTTGTCCCTGCCTATTGCAGGGCAGCAGGTAGCAATGGACCTCACCCCTGCTGCGCTCGCCGCCATAACGGGCACAACGGCCGGCCCGTTGCACCAGCGAGTTGATCGGGGCTAGCTCACTATGTAACTGATCAGCACTAATGTCTAACCCGGCCTCCACCACCTGGGTAGCAACTAAAATAGCATTGCCGCGTGTTGCCTGCGGCCCAAAGTACACATCAAGTTGGGCCTCGATTCTTTCCCGGTCAGCTGCGAAAAAACGGTTATGCAACAGAAAGATTTGCGTTTCGCTATCTCCAAGCAGATGGGTGATCTCTTGAAATATTTCCTGGGCCCGGCCCACGGAATTGCAAATTATAATGCTTCTATTTTTATGGGCAGCAACCACCGCCTCTCCTGTCAAAGGAGTTAAATGCATATAATAACGCCGTTCCTTTTGCCTATGGCTAGGCAGTTGCTTAACTTCATCGGGTGTAAGGGCTACGTGTTTGGCCTTTAACATCTTGGCCAATTGTTGCTGCGCCGGTTGCGATAGGGTTGCTGTCATGCACATAAACTGACTCATGTGCTGCAAACGATCAACCATCTCCAGCGAGGTCTTTAAAGCCCTTTGCCCATCTAACAGGTGAATTTCATCTAATACAACCAACGAACCGACCAGAGCGCCGCTGTTAATGTTGCTGAGTTTCTTCGGAATAGACAGGGGAGCCAGCAAGTAGCTAGACAAAACCTGATCGATGGTGGTGAAGATGATCTCTCCTTGCAGAAAGGGATCATCTTTTCTAGCCCCCGTCTGAACTGTTACCCGGGGTATTTGCATATCGGGGAAGCGTTGTGCCACCCGTTCGAGGGCCTTACAGGTAGACTCATAAAGGGAATGGGCTAACGAACGAAGGGGCAAACAATACAGCAGCCTATCGGCGAGCGGAGTTCCGTTTACCCAAGCATAAACAAAGGGTAGCAAGGCCGCCCAGGTTTTACCTGAACCGGTGGGAGCCGAAAGCACAATATTATGGCCATCTAACAATGTCCTGGCTACTTCCAGCTGGTAATCATAGGGGCGTAATCGGTCATTGCCCATAAGTATCCCAAATAGGGAACTAATATCGCGAATCGGCACCTCTCTCACCTCACAACAGCCGGTATTTCCCCAAACCAAATACCGTATTCTTGCCCACATGCAACACTTCACCCCATCGTAAGAGAGGGATAAATGGGGTCAATTCACCTTGCAGTGAAACTTTGCCTACCAGGCCACCCAACTTCATCCGTCCCTTCTGGCGACTGGAATAACGTTCCCAGTCAAACCAGGTAAGGCTATTACTACTGGTGGAAATTTGCTTTGCCTGCTCCAGCAATTCATCATGGACTCCTCGAGGCACAGCTACCCAGGGGCACAGATCGTGGAAGCGGCGCAATAGGGCGCGCACCAACAATTCGAAAGTAAACTCATCCTGCAGCTTTCCTTGCCGTGTTAACCTCACTGGCGTCATGAACTCAATGCCTAACTCCTTATATTCTTTCTCAGTAAGCAGGTCTGGTGTCGTGATAAACATATCATCTATCGTGTTGATAACGTTACTCGTACTCTCATAAATTTGCTTAGGCAAACGAAGAGGGTGCATGGCTTCTATGTTTTCCAAGCACATACGCCCTCTGCCCCGGCCTATACCGTTTTCACCCATGGCCTGCAAAGCAATAACCAGGTACGGAAAATGGTCTAGGGCTGGGCCAATCAAAACCAGACCAAACTGAAAAGGTTCTTCCGGTGTATACATTGTCTTTTCGGTAAGGGGCGGCTCTATTACATAAGGCCGAGCCACCGCCCGATTACCGCGGGATGTTTCAAAAGTGCTGCAGTAAAGGCATTGTTCGCCTAATAGGCAGGTGTTACAATCGGGCTGTTTAGTTGCGCACATGATCTGCCGCAAAGCAGCCCCGAAAGCCCCTCGCAGGGTAGAGCCTTTGTACCGGGGCAAGTATAAAGTTTCCTCCGCCCGAAAGTTGATCTTGAAAACCCCCGCCCGCAACTGTTCTATTAACTTTGAAGCGCAAAAAAAGGGTTCCATAGGTTTCCGCCTTTCGTTTTGCTTGTATGCATTATTTCGACAAAATGATCTATTTTCCTTTGCCAAACAGAGTAAAATTTCAAACATGAACGAATAGAGTTGCCTGCAAAAGGGTTATCAGCAACAAGGCGGTTGGATGTACTAAACTTACTGAAGGAAAAGGCAACGTGAATAGAGAAATAGGAAAATAACAGAAGACTGCCGGGGAAAACTAATATCACAGCTTCGGCACGAAACGGTTTTGCGAAGGAAACCCCTGTTTTTGTGCAGATGCGGCCCATTCGCAAAGTCGGGGCATTTGCATTCTAAACCGATGCCAAACAAAGCCGGACGCATCGGGGTTTTTACCGCATCAGCGATTGCGGTTACACTCCCATTGACTCGTTAGAGAGGACTGAAAC
>JAMNZE010000005.1:0-2167 GCA_023622465.1 Bacillota bacterium
TTTGGCAGCACTTCTCAGCATGTCTAGCGACATCGAGCGCGTTGGCGATCTATCAGAAAACATCGCTGAACTGGCCGAATACCGGGCCGAACACCGTTTACCTTTCTCTGAGGAGGCTATTAATGAATTAGATGCGATGTATCAGACGGTCCATGATTTAGGAGTAAAAACCCTCTACCTGTTGGAATCGGGTGACATTCGGCAGGCTAATGAGTTGCTAGCACAGGAAAGTGAAGTGGACAAAATGGAGAAAAGTTTGCGCTTACGGCATATTAACCGCCTCAACAGTGGCACATGCTTCCCCGCATCCGGGATTATATTCTTAGATTTGATTTCTAACCTGGAGCGTATCGCCGACCATGCGGCTAACATTGTGGAAGCGGTAGCCCATATTGACTCCGATGAAAGCACAGGTGAATAGAGATAAAAGGGCAGGTAAAATCCCCTCGCTACAAGAATATAGCAAGGGGATTTTTCTTTGCGAGGAGGCATTACCATTGAGGCAAATGAAGAAAATTGGTACTCTATTCCTATGTGTGTTGCTGGTTATGAACAGCCTACCTATATCGCAGCTAGCAGCCAGTGGCCACCAACAGGAACTATATTTTACTCTCTTACATACGAATGACGAACATTCGGCTCTCTTGCCTTTACCCCTCATTGACTATGATCCGACAGGCAAACAGGGTGCCAGTGGCGGTTTTGCCCGCTTGGCCAGCACCGTAAAGAACTGGGGTACGATGCTATAACATTTGGTAACCATGAATTTGACTATGGTTCGGAAGCACTGGCCGATTATTTACAGGCCGCCGGCTACCCGCAAGCAGGAGAACAAACTCCCATTATTGCCAGTAACATGGTAATACCGGAGGAGCACCATATTAAGGAGTTGGCCAATGGCTTACGCATCGGCTTTTTCGGCATTTTGGGCAAGAAGGCGGCCGAGTATACCCCCTATGCGCCGCCAATCACCTTTAGCGATCCTATAGAGACGGCCCGTGCCGCCGTGGCCGAATTGCAGGCGGCGTCGGTGGATGTGGTTATCGGCCTCTCCCATAGCGGCGAGGTGGAAGAGGCGGCTCTGGCCGCCGCCGTACCCGGCATTGATCCCATTTGGGCATGCTGGAAGTGGCCTTTGATCGAGTTAGCGGGCAAGTAAGGCTGCGCAACCAACAGAACGGCCAACCCTACTTGTTGCCGCTGGATGCCACTGTGCCCTATGACCCCCCTTATGCCCAAAAGGTTGACCAACTGGCTCAGCAACTAGATGCCCTGCTCCAGCGCATGACCGCCGACCGTTTTGAAAAAATGAACCAGGCCATACTGCATACCGACTTCCCCGTCAGCGATGAACCGGAGCTGGCCGAATCGGCCTTCGGCAACTTTGTGACCGATGCCATGCGTTTAGTGGGCGAACAGGTTACAGGGGAAAAGGTGGATTTTGCCTTCCAAGCCAACGGCGTCATCCGCGGTGGCCTGGAGCCGGGCACTTTACCCGGGCGGGAAGGACAAGTATCCTTGTTCGATCTGGTTAACCAGGTAGGTATGGGCTCAGGGCCCGACGGCCGGCCTGGCTACCCGTTAGTTTCCATCTATTTTACCGGTGAAGAGGTACGACGCATTCTGGAAGTAGCAGCTCTACTCCCCCTACTCAAGGGAAACGCCTTCTTCTTGCAGACCTCGGGCTTGCGCATGCAGTACGACCCGGAGCGGGCCATCTTAGCTTGGATACCGATCAAGAATATCCCCATCCCCACCACCCGGGCGGTAATGAAGGCAGAACGTTATACCGGAAGTGGATTGCAGCTGAATGATAGTGACCAATGGGCACCCTTGAAGCGAGGCGACCAACAGTTATATCACGTGGTCTCCGACTACTATCTGGCCGCCTTCTTGCCCATGGTGGGCGATCTACTGCCCAGCTTAGGGTTAGTAATGAAAGATAAAGAGGGCAACCCGGTGAGCGTGGAAGATTGTATCGTTTACCGCGACGGCCAAGAATTCAAGGTGTGGCAGGCCGTTCTAGAATATGCGGCAAGCCAACCCCAGGGCCAACAGGGCCTACCCGAAATGCCAACTTATTATGCCACGACTAATGGCCGTTTAGTTACGGTAAGGACCCTGCCCATTTGGCTACTGCCTCTAGTTATCGTTGTGGCGCTGCTGG
>JAMNZE010000018.1:0-7434 GCA_023622465.1 Bacillota bacterium
GTGAGTTATGGGCTATACATAGTAAGCTCCGTTGCCGATGGTAAGCTCAACGGGCAAATTGCTAACGCTGTTGTTCAAATTAGTGCCGAGCCACCCACCGTAGCCGTTAGCATCAACAAGCAGAATCTTACCCACGAGTTTATAACTAAGAGTGGAAAATTTGCCGTTTCTATTTTGGCGGAAAGCACGCCCATGGAATTAATTCAGAAATTCGGTTTCAAATCGGGCCGTGATATTGATAAGCTGGCGGATACTGCTCACCGCATGGGACAGACAGGGGCGCCCATCATACTAGAACACACCGTTGGCTTCCTGGAAGCAGAACTTGTCGGCACCCTCGATGGGGGAACGCATACGGTTTTCCTCGGGCGCATAGTCGATTGTGACAACCTAAGTGACGAGCCGCCCATGACCTACGCCTATTACCATCAGGTGAAGAGAGGGCGGGCGCCGAAAACTGCGCCGACTTACCAGGCATCGGCTCCTCAGCCAACCTCGTCCCATTTACCGCAATATCAATGTGCCATTTGTGGCTATATATATGACCCTAGCAAGGGCGATCCAGCCAACAATATAGCCCCGGGCACCCCCTTCGCCGATGTTCCCGACAGCTGGTGCTGCCCTCTATGCGGCGCACCGAAGGAAGCTTTTGTAAAAGTTTAGGACCGTTGCTACCCTAGCTTCCTCAGTTCATTCAGACGGGCTGGGCACAAGCGTTAAAATTCCACGGTGCCTTTGCAACAGATATTTGCATAAAGGCTGCGGGATTGTGCTGTAGGTGCGGTGGGAGCCTGTTCCTGCGCCCTAAGCACATCCCGCAGCCTATGCTAAGGTCCCAATGTAAGACCCGTTTTCTTACTCTTAGCGGGCAAAATAGGGACATTTTTCTTCTCGACAACCGTGGGGGTGAACCTGATTGTGTACGCATACCGGTTCTGGAATAGGTGAGAAATTAATGCCCCAAATTTCATCACAGGCCGCTTCTGCTACTTTTAGTGCGATGCGCACAAAGGCCTTACAGCAGCAGGGGCCGGTCAGCTGGGCTATCGCATGTACCACGCGGCTTACCACTTCCATGGTAAGCCGTGTTTCCTTATCTTTAGGGCAGGCCGCCGACAGCAATACAGAAAAGGCGGCTCCAACCCCCACCGCCACACCGCAAATACCGGTTAACCCACAGTAGCCGCCTATGGCTTGCCGCTGAGTACGTTGCATAGCCTCTTGCAGTATTGCATCGGTAACGGGCAATTGGCCCGAATTGCGCAATCCCACCAGCAAGGCACCGGCTGCAATCAGAGCATGTTCACAACCGAAAGTAACTAATGATGCTATCAACGATATTCTGCCCGTGGCAGCTATCGCAAACGTAATGCCCTGCCCGGCAAATAATATGGGCCGGCTCGGTTTCGCCGCAATAATGGCAGCTAGCTGCCCGGCTGCTGGCTAGATATTCTAGAGTCTGGCCACACAACGCAAACTTGCGCCTTCTTGGGGGCCTCAACAACTTCTATTCGTTTGTCGCCGGATGTTGGTCATAGGCTCACCTCCGGAAGAGTGGATTTTCTTAATTAAAAAGGAACTAATTAATTAGGTATCGAAAATAATCATAACATGAATCTAATAAGGAGGAGAATGCTGTGTCAGCTAAACGTGTAGTGCAGGAAAGAGACCTGCTTAAGTTTAAACTTCCGGGAGAACCCCAGATCAGCCCCACTGGCGACCGCATCGTTTATAGTACCACCTGGGTGAATGAGAAAGATAACAAGTATGAATCTACCATTTATCAGGTGGTGCCGGGGCAGAAACCGGTGCGCCTAACGGGATGCAATTCTGACTCTCGCCCCGAGTTCAGCCCCGATGGCAAGACTTTGGCTTTCCTTTCCAAGCGTAGTGGCAGCTCGCAAATATGGCTATTGCCACTGGATGGGGGAGAGGCCCGGCAGTTAACAGGAATTAAAGGCGGGGTTTCCCAGTTTAAGTGGTTCCCAGATAGCCAGTCCCTGGCTTTTATAGCTAATATCACCCCCGACGGGATTGAGCCGGAAGACAAGAAGGACGACGACAGCGACCCCTTTGTGAAATATAATCGCGATGTCAAGGTTATCACCGAGTTGTTCTATAAGTTGGATGGGGTTGGCTACTTTAGCGAGCGCCGTCCCCAGCTATGTGTTATTGGAGTAGATGAGGATGCGCAGCCCAAGCAGTTGACCGAACACCCGTACCGAGTAGGTAGCATTACCGATATCAGCCCTGACGGTCAGGAAATCCTGTTTACCTCTTTGCGCGGTAAAGATTACGATCGGGAAGCTTGGCAACAGCATCTCTGGGCCATTCCTGCCTGCGGTGGTGAACCGGAGCAATTGGTGGGCGGCGAGTACAGTGTGCGGGCAGCAGCCTACAGCCCCGATGGAAAGCAGATAGCCTTTGTGGCCACCTTCGTGAAAGAGATGGGCTACGACAATGCCAAACTTTATGTGCAGGCCCGCCAGGGCGGCGAGCCCCGACTAGTGGCTCCCGATTTCGATCGTCCCTTTGCCGGCGTTGTGCTTACTGACCTGGGAGCGGCCGGTAGTTTGCCCCTAGTTTGGGCCAACGATGGTGCTTCAATTTATGCTCCCGCCTCCATCGACGGTGCCGTCTATTTGGCGAATGTCAATTTGGCCAGTGGGCAAATGGAATGCCTGACTGCTGGGGAGCAGGTGGTCATCGGCTACAGCTTTAACCGCGATCAAACTAAGGCCGCTTTAGCCATCGGCAATTTCCTCAACCCTTCGGATATTTATTTATTGGATGTGGCCAGCCGCAGTGAGCAGCGCCTGACGGCCGTCAATCAGGAATTACAGGCGGAACTGGAATTGTCCACGCCCGTCAGATATACCTTTAGCGCGGAAGGTGGCCCAGAAGTGGAAGGTTGGATAATGCCACCCATCGGTTTTGATCCGGCCAAGAAATATCCGGCCGTCTTAGAAGTGCATGGCGGCCCCATGTTGATGTATGGCTACACCTTCTTCTTCGAGTTCCAGCTGATGGCGGCCCAAGGCTATGGCGTAATTTTCACCAACCCCCGGGGCTCCCAGGGCTACGGTGAGGAATTCTGCAAAGCCATTCAATACGAGTGGGGCGGCCATGATTATGCCGACGTATTAGCGGGCTTAGAGGCCGCACTAGCCAATAATCCTTGGATTGACTCGGAACGGGTAGCTATAGCCGGCGGGTCTTATGGCGGCTATATGACCGCCTGGGCCATAGGGCATACCAACCGTTTCAAAGCGGCTATCTGTAGCCGGCCGGTTATCCATTGGGCAGCCGAGGTGGGCACAACCGATGGTGGCTGGCGCTGGATGCGTCGTGCTAAGGATGTGGCCCCTTGGGTTGACGACACCTGGTATAAACAGCAGTCGCCCTGGTCTTACATGGAGAATATGCAGACGCCCGTCTTGATCGAGGTGCAGGAAAACGACCTGCGCTGCCCCATTGAGCAGGGAGAAATGCTCTATTCGGGCCTCAAGTTCCTCGATAAGGCACCGGTAAAGTTCGTACGCTATCCCAATGAATTCCACGGCATGAGCCGTAATGGTCAGCCGTGGCACCGGGTGCATCGCTTGCATATGATTGTGGACTGGTTGCAGCAATACCTCTAAAACCGACTCTTAGCGCGGGCCGTGGAAGTATTCCACGGCCCCTAACTTGCGCTTAAGATATAGAAGTGAATATATGACTTGAAGGGGCAGATGACGGCAGGAAAAGAGGAGTAAACTGCCGAAATGTGAGTGGGTACAGGTTGGAGGGCACAATTTTGCCCCTGATATTAATAGGAGGGAGATAAATGTTACTAATCAAAAACGGCAAGATTTACACCATGGCCGGCGAAGTCATTGAAAACGGTTGCATTCTTGTCCAAGATGGCAAGATCGTCGAAGTAGCTCCGCATATCGATGCCCCGGCCGATGCGGAAGTGATTGATGCGGGCGGCCGTATGGTCATCCCCGGCATGATCGATGCCCACTGTCACCTGGGCATGTGGGAAACGGCCATCGGGTTTGAAGGTGACGATGGCAATGAAATGACCTCGCCTGTCACCGCCCAATTGCGCGCCATCGATGGTATCAATCCCATGGATAAGAGCTTCCAAGAAGCCCTTGAAGGCGGTGTGACCACCGCTTGCACCGGCCCTGGCAGCGCCAACGTAATTGGCGGCACCTTTGTGGCTATGAAAACCTACGGTGATCGTGTCGACGATATGATCATCAAAGAGCCGGTGGCTATGAAATGTGCCTTCGGCGAAAATCCGAAGCGGGTCTACAATGCCCAGAAGAAGTTGCCCACTACCCGTATGGGCACGGCAGCTGTGATTCGCGAAGCCCTGATGAAGGCCAAACGTTATCTGGCTGCTATCGAGCAGGCCGGCGATGATATGTCTAAGTTGCCCGCCTTCGATATGCAATCGGAAGCTCTGTTGCCCGTATTGCGGAAAGAAATACCGCTTAAAGCCCATGCTCACCGGGCCGATGATATCTTCACCTCAATTCGCGTTGCTCGCGAATTTGACGTGAACATTACTCTCGACCACTGCACCGAGGGTCACTTAATTGCCCATCATCTGGCTAAGGAAGGCCTGCCGGCCATTGTTGGCCCCAGCTTTGGCCATCGTACCAAGTATGAGTTAATCAACAAGACCTTCGACACTCCTGGTATCCTGCAACGGGCTGGCGTAAAGGTTGCTATCTGCACCGACTCGCCGGTTAACCCGCTGGAGTCGCTACCGCTGATGGCCGGTATGGCTGCCGCTGCCGGCATGGATAGGATGGAAGCTCTTAAGGCTATCACCATCAATGCGGCCGAAATTATTGGCATCGCCGATCGCGTGGGTAGCCTAGAGCCGGGTAAGGATGCAGACATCGTCATCTACGATGGCCATCCTTTCCAGGTGGAAGGTAAGACCTGGAAGGTGCTCGTCGACGGCGAAGTCGTTTTCTCCCGTGAGTAATTAGTAAAATAAATAATTAAGTGCCCGCGTTAAGCCATAAACGCGGGCGCTTTTATTTGTATATGTACCCTAAACTAGTTTCATTTATTAAGTTAGTAACGTATAATATATATGAACATATGAGCAATCATTCATATGAATATTGCTAGAAATTGAGAGGAGGGAGGTCGTGCCCGACTTAGATTTTGCTGCTTGTTGTTCCGAACATGAGATACACGAATGTGCCATTGAGCGTGCCCGGAGGGCGTTGCCACCAGAACGGCAGGTACAGCGACTGGCCGACGTTTTTAAAGCCATGGGTGACCCTACCCGCTTGCGTATTATTCTAGCTTTGCGGGTGGGCGAACTGTGCGTCTGCGATCTGGCCGCAGTGCTGAACATGAGTCAGTCGGCCATTTCCCACCAGCTACGTATTCTGCGGGGGCTACACCTGGTGCGCAATCGCCGGGAAGGCAAAGAAGTTTATTATAGCTTAGACGATGACCATGTGATCAGCATGCTGGCTCAGGCGGCCGATCACGTCAGGCATACCTTAGAAACGGAGGAATAGAACATGCATCAAAATGAACATCACCACCATCATTCTGCCACTTGTAACTGTGGTTGCCAGCATGCCCATACTTCAGCAGACGTGGCACCCGTTGAATCACAGCATACAGAAAGTTGTGGCTGTGGGCATCATCATAGCTATGATGGAAGTGAAGGTGATGGCCTAACCGATTCAGATGCGGGCAGCTGCAGGCCGGTGGCGCCTAGTTGTGGGTGTGGGCATGACCATAAACATGAACACCACCACGAAGATGGCTGCAGTTGTGGGCACCATCACTCGGAGCCAGCAAGCCGTGAAGCGGCTGCGGCGCTGGCCGCTAACATGGTAGGTGCTCCCTTAGTCTTTCGCATAGAGGGCCTCGATTGCCCCGATTGTGCGGCTAAGTTGGCTCAAGTAATAAGGCGCCAAGCCGGCGTTATTGCTGCCGATATTTCTTACGCGGCGGCCGAACTGCGGGTCTTTGCCGAGTCGGCCCTCGATACCTCGCGACTGGAGCGGGTGATCAGCCAGTTGGGTTATAGCAGTCGGTTGCTCACAGGTTTTACTGAGGCAGCTACCGCTAAAATGCGTATCGAAGGGCTTGACTGCCCCGACTGTGCCGCCAAGCTGGAACAGCAGCTGGCCCGCCTGCCGGGCATCACCCTGGCCAGCCTAAGTTTTAGCACCGGTGTGCTGGTTTTCTCTCCAGCTACCGCCCAGGCCCATATTCTCACCGCGGTGGAGCGGGCCGGATATCGCGGTGTGTCGCTAGCAACGGCCTCGAATAAAACTAAAGTAGAAGCTAAGGAACCAACTAACTTCTGGCTTAAGAATAAACGTTCTATATTAACTATCGTTTCAGGAGTATTTCTCGCTGCCGGCTGGGGAGCCGAGCTGCTTATGCATAACCCCCTGTTGAGCAAAATCCTATTCGTACTAGGAATGTTAACCGGCGGTTTCTACGTGGCGCGTAGTGGGTTCTATGCCCTATTGAACCGTAGCCTAGACATGAACTTCCTAATGACGGTGGCGGCCATAGGTGCGGTAGCCATCGGCGAATGGCACGAGGGTGCCATGGTTGTTTTCCTGTTTTCACTTGGTAACACACTGCAGGCCTTTACCATGGATAAGACTCGCCAGTCGATCCGTTCGCTAATGGAGTTGGCGCCGAAGGAGGCCCAGGTGCGGCGAAGCGGTGTGGAGATGACCCTGCCAGTAGAAGAGATTGTAATAGGCGACATCATCATTGTGCGCCCCGGTGAGCGGATTGCCATGGACGGCATCGTGCGCCAGGGCACCTCGGCCGTCAACCAGGCTCCCATCACCGGTGAATCTATCCCCGTGGATAAGGTAGAGGGCGACCGGGTTTTTGCCGGTTCCATCAACGGCAATGGTAGCCTAGAAGTTGAGGTGGACCACTTAGTAGCCGATAACACCCTATCGCGCATCATGCATCTGGTGGAAGAAGCCCAGTCGCAGCGGGCCCCATCCCAGCAGTTGGTCGACCGCTTTGCCGCTTACTATACACCTATCGTCATCTTGCTGGCGGTGGCTATGGCCACCTTACCGCCTCTCTTGGGCTACGATTTTGCCAGCTGGTTTAAGAGAGCTTTAATTATGTTGGTGGTTTCTTGCCCCTGCGCCCTGGTTATATCCACGCCTGTTTCTATCGTGTCGGCCATCGGTAATGCGTCGCGCAACGGGGTATTGATCAAGGGCGGGGCCTATCTGGAAGCCATGGGGAAGGTGCGCACCATCGCCTTCGACAAGACGGGAACCTTAACCTCGGGTCAGGTAAAACTTAGTGCGCTGCTACCGTTAATCTGCGATGAAGAAGCACTGCTTATGGTAGCCGCAGCACTGGAATCGCGCTCGGAGCACCCATTGGCCCAAGCCATCGTAAGAGCAGCTCAGGAGC
>JAMNZE010000019.1:0-7861 GCA_023622465.1 Bacillota bacterium
TTTGGTTGAATTGGCCCGGCAGGGGGCCGTCGCCATCTCTCAGTTGCTGGCGCTATAAGAGACTTTACTGGCGCTGCTGGGCCTGTCGGCGCTTACATCGGCCAGAGCTTCGGCGATGTTGTTGGCGTGGTCAGCTACCCGCTCCAGGTTAGAGATGAGATCGAGATAGATAATGCCTGAGGCGGGAAAGCAGATGCCGTTATTTAGGCGTTTAATGTGTTGACGACGCAGGCGTTTTTCCAAATGATCAATGCAGCCCTCGTCGGCCATAATCAATTTGGCGCTGGCCCTATCGCCAGAGGTAAGTAGGGAAACGGCTGCTTCTACCAGGTTGCGCACTTGGCTACTCATGTCATCCACGTTCCAGGTCGCTGCTTACATGTAGTAGCGCATTTAGTCGCTCCGATTGTTCGTTGCTCAGCGATTTCTGGGATAACCGCACCAGGTAATCAACGATATCCCTCTCCAGCTGATCGATGGTTTCTTCCATTTGTTCAACACCAGCTAAATGGCTCCGGTCGCTGGTGCTAAAAGCGGCTAATACTTTTTCTAGCATTTCGGTAGCCAGTTTTCCCATGCGCACCAATTCTCGGGTTGCCTGACCTAGAGCAACCGAGGGAGTATTTAAAAGGTTGCTATCAAGATAGACGGCTCCCGCCTGCTCGGTGGGGTCGACCCCAGGTAGCAGGCGCTCCACCAACCGCTCGAGAACGGAGATAAAGGGTAACATTATAAGCGCATTGATAACATTAAAGATGATATTGGCGTTGGCTGCTTGCCGGTCCACCGCGGGAAAGGTGTTGGCTATGAAAGTTAGGAAGGGATGGAACAGCACCAGGAAGATTGACACACCTATTATTTTGAAAATCAGGTGGGCTAAAGCAGCCCGCTTCGCCGTCAGCTGCATCGGTATAGATGCCAACAGGGAGGTTACAGTTGTCCCAATATTGGCTCCCAGAATTATGGAAAAGGCCGCATTCAGGTCCAGTAAACCTCGGGCAGCCAACGCGACTACTAGGCTGGAAGTGGCACTACTACTTTGCACAACAGCAGTGAATAAAGCACCGGCCAACACTCCAAGAAAAGGACGTTGACTAAAGTTAAGGATCATGCCAGTGAAAATGGGGTTTGTGCCGAGGGGCTTCATGGCGTCACCCATAATCGTCAGCCCTAAGAAAAGAACCCCGAAGCCTAAGAGGGCTTGTCCTCCGAAACGCATACGCTTGCTTTGGCCAATCATGGATAGCAAAAATCCGATACCGATGGCCGGTAGCGCCAAATCGGAGAGCCGAAGGGAGACCATAAAGGCAGTTACTGTAGTTCCAACGGCCGCACCCATGATAACGGAAATCGCCTGACGCAAGGTCATGAGGCCCGCATTAACGAATCCTACCACCATGACGCTGGTGGCGCTGCTGCTTTGTATCAACATGGTTACTACCGAAGGCCATCAAAAGACCGCTATGCACATTTGCACCCCCAAGGAAATCCAACTCGTGTTATTATCATTGTAACGCTGGTATTCGTTAGAAAAAGAGCGATCTTGTTAAGATCATGTTAAGGAATGGGTAAGGTGATGTTAATGCGGTCTTCCATTGCGAACTCCTGTTTGGTTGTGGCATTGCTGGCATTAGCTCTCTTGGTGGGAGTGCAATCGGTTGCCTACAGTGCCGACTATATAGCTGGCCAGTTATTCAAGCTGGAAAGCTACCGAGCTATAGGCATGGACGAAGCGGATGTTTATCGATATGCTCAGCAAACGGCCGCTTACCTACGGGGAAAGCTAGTCGATCCCAATGTAAAGGTTACCCTGGCCGGTGAAGAAAGTTGGTTTCTGAATGAGCGAGAAGTCTTACATATGGTGGATGTGCGCCATTTGTTCCAGTTGGCCCGCTATGCGGTAGGCCTCCTATCCTTGGCCTTATTATTAGTGGGTGTAATGGCTTGGCGCCGGTCCCATACTGCTGGTGCTGCTGGTCAATACAGACTTTAACCGCTACTTTACGCTTTTCCATTTGCTTAGCTTCGATAACGATCTTTGGCTGCTGGACCCGGCGGCGGATCAATTGATTAATTTGTTGCCGGAGCAGTTTTTTGCTAATGCGGCCGGGCAAGCCGCTTTCCGGGCTGTCGGTTTGCTCCTGATGTTATCTATCGCGGGTTACTTGGCTAGTAAGAAAAGAGTGGGGGGCTGGGCTGGTAGAAATTAAATTCATTTAGCCGTTGACAGAGCGCCTTCTTTTGGCTAAACTATAGGCAAATAATAATAGTTATTATTAGGAGGCACTTTTTGTGGGTGGTTTTCAGAGAATGACAGAGCAGCGTCGTTTGATCCTTGAAGTTTTACGCAACACCACCAGCCATCCGACTGCCGACTGGATTTATGAACGGGTTCGAGAAAAGCTCCCGTCCATTAGTTTAGGAACCATATATCGTAACTTGCGTTCGCTAGTTGAAATGGGTGAAATTGCGCAGTTGAGTTTTGGTAGTGGACAAGATCGTTACGACGGCAATCCGGAGAAACACTACCATTTCCGTTGCGAGAAGTGCGGTTCGGTTTCCGATGTGAAGGTGCCATACGAGCATCGCTTGGATGAACGGGCTGCTAATAGTAATTGTGGTCATGTGACTGGCCATCGATTAGAGTTTACGGGGCTATGCCCCGCTTGCTCAAAAGGAGTATGGGGAGCAGGAGGTGAAATCATGGCTATTTTTAAATGCACCGTTTGTGGAAACGAGCGGGAAGGGCGTTGCAAACCGCGTAAATGCCCCGAGTGCGGCGGTCAGAACACCTACGAGAAAAAGGAATAGGATTATTAAAAACTACCTCCTACGGCCAATATAAGGTTGTAGGAGGTGTTTTTTGTGACTAAACGGAGTGCCAGCAGCAAGAAAAAGAAGGAGCCGAGCGTTAGGGATCTGATGAAGTTAGAGATAGCGGCCGAATTAGGCCTTTTAGACAAAGTAGAAGAGCTAGGATGGGCCGGATTAACGGCCCAAGAGGCCGGCTTGATCGGCGGAGTAATGTCGCAACGGTTGCGGAAGAAGAAGTGATATAGCCGGGCAGTGCGACCAGACCTCCTGCAGGGGCGCCCATCTGTCCACTTCAACCTGTAGTTGATGCTGGCAGGAAAAGGTGATAGAAAGGCGAATCATCCTGCTGAGGGGGTGAAAATAATGCCGATCGTACAGATTGAAATGCTTGCGGGGAGAACTGTGGAGCAAAAAAGGGCCTTAGCCGAAAAGCTGACCCAGGTGATTAGTGAGACCTTGAATTGCCCGCCTACAGCAGTGACCATAATTATGCGAGACATGCCGCCGACCAACTACGCTACCGGTGGTAAGCTTCGAATTGATCAGTAGCCGTTAAAAAGCAGGGGCCCCATTAGGTGGCTAGCCCCTGCTTTTTAAGTAGTTGATAAAGGCGATCTAGGGGGACAGCGTAGACTATGTGATCATCTCGTCCACGCATGTCGGTGGCTTGTAAAAGAGAATTGATAATCGCTTCTTCGGTGGCTTCAATGGTGGCTTGAAAAATGGGATCTAAGTATTGGTCCCGTAGCAGTTCTAGCTGGATGGTCAGGCTAGAGCAGCGACGGGGCACAATTGTGCTGGTGGAAAAGGCCAGGCAAAATTCACCGCTCACATGGCTAGCATAACCGCCGGTGCGTCCGATACCGAGAGCCGCCCTTTTAGCTACTCGTCGTAGTTGCAAGCTAGTAAGGGGGGCGTCGGTGGCAATTACAACTACGATAGAACCGTCGGGATGGGGGTCGGGAAGGAGATCGGTAATAATACAACCCACGGGGCAGCCAGCAATTTGAAAACAGTGCCTGGGACCGAAGTTGGCTAAAATTAGAGCACCCACCGTATAGCCGCCGTAGCAATTGGGTAATACGCGGGAAGCGGTGCCTATACCGGCCTTAAAATCAAAGGCAATCATACCGGTGCCAGCGCCGACACAGCCTTCAGCCACCGGGCCCGATGTGGCTTGCTCCAAGGCTTCAAATACATGCTCCCGGGTGACATGGCGGCCTTGAATGTCATTCAGGTGGCTATCGTCGCATTCGGCTACCAGCGGGATAATAGGATCGCTGCTGATACCTGCTTCGGGATAATATTGAAGTAGGTAATCTAATACCGCATCATGCACCTGCCCCACACTGAGGGTGTTGGTAAGCATGATGGGCGTTTCTATGGCCCCCCATTCCTGTGCCTGTGCTAGGCCGGTGACTAAACCGGCACCATTGAGGGTGAAGCTGCCGGCAGCTACCCGGTAGTGAAATAGGTCGTGGGAATGGGGTAGAATCGCGGTTACTCCTGTGCGGATCGGCCCCTTGCCGCGAACCAACTTCCCCTCCCCAGAAATGATGGTAGCATGTCCCACCTTTACTCCTTTCACATCGGTAATGGCGTTATGTTTACCGGTGGCATACTGACCGATTTTTACTCCCCAATCTCTAAGGCGCGGTCGTTGCATTTTAGCCCTCCTAACCAGTGTGACTCTGTTTCTTAGATTGCTCTATCGCCTTTACTTCTATGAAAAGATTCCCTTGCTTGACGAACCGTTGTTCAATAGAATCTAAGACAGGTAGGGAGGGGATTGGTGTGAGCCTGTTGAGCGCCCAGAAAATTCATAAGTACTACGGAGGTAGTCCCGTATTAATAGACATTAGTTGTAATCTAGAGCGGGGTGAACGCGTCGGATTGATTGGGCGTAATGGCTCCGGCAAGACCACCCTATTGCGGCTTTTGGCCCAGTTAGAGGACTATGATGAAGGCCGCATTCTGATGGCCAATGGTATCCAGTTGGGCTATTTAACCCAAGGGGTGGAGCTACCTGACGCTATGACAGTGTGGCAGGTGGCCAGCTCGACTCTAGGGACGGTGCAGGAATTAGAAAGTAAATTGAGGGAACTGGAACAGGCTATGGCGCAGCCGTCGATTATGGCTGATCAGAACCGGCTCGCTAAAGTTATGAATGATTACGCCCGGGTTAGTGCCGATTTTGAACGGCTGGGTGGTTACGATAGGGAAGTAGAGGTCCGTAGCACCCTTACGGGGCTTGGGTTACCTGAATCGGTATGGTCACAAACCGTCGGTACCCTCTCGGGCGGACAGCGCACCCGTGTGGCCCTGGCCAAATTACTGCTGTCCAAACCCGATGTTCTATTCTTAGATGAACCGACAAATCATCTAGACATAGACGCAATAACTTGGCTGGAAAACTATTTGGCCGGATACTCGGGGGCCCTACTGGTGGTTTCCCACGACCGAGAATTCTTAGATAAGGTAGTTACAAAAATATGGGAACTGCATGACCACCAGCTAATTACCTATACGGGGAACTACTCGGCTTATCTGGTACAAAAGGAAGCCCACCGCCAGCGGCAGGAGTTATTGCGGCGGGAGCAAGAACGGGAACGGGCTCGCCTGGAAGGCCTGATTGCCAAGTTTAAAGCCGGTACCCGCGCCACGGCTGCCAAGAGTTGGGAAAAGCGTTTAGCCCGCATGGAGCGAGTTCAACCTAGGCGTAAGTCAAGAACTATGCGCCTCAATATCCAATCCAAACGTCGCAGCGGAAACGATGTGCTGGAATTACAAGCGGTGAGCAAGGCCTATCCGCAGAAGCCATTGTTCCACGATTTTTCCGCCGAAGTGAAGATGGGGGAGCGGATCGCTTTGATCGGCCCCAACGGTAGCGGTAAGACCACATTGCTGAAGCTGTTATTGGGTGAAACGCCAGCCGATGGCGGCCAGATTAAGTGGGGTGCCAGTATCGATTTAGGCTATTTTCGCCAAGACATGCGGTTGCCGGCCGACGACGTGAGCGTACTCGATTGCCTGCTGGAGAGCGGTGGACTACTACCGGCGGAGGCTAGGAATTATTTAGCTCGTTTTCTGTTTGTCGGTGACGCCGTCTTTCAACCGGTTGGCACCCTTAGCGGTGGAGAACGCAATCGACTCATATTGGCTAAATTATTACTGACAGGAGCCAACGTGTTGGTATTAGATGAGCCCACCAACCACCTGGATATTCCTTCCCGAGAAGTGTTGGAACAAGCCCTTTATGACTATGACGGTACGCTTTTTATTGTTTCCCATGACCGTTATTTTCTCCGGCGCATTGCCACTCGGATTTGGCATTTTACTGAGGGAACGATTAAAGATTATCCCATGGGCTACGCTGCTTTTATGGCCGAACTGGAGCAACAGCAAAAGGAAGAGGTGTCGAGTTCTAAGCCTAAGACCCGGCGCCCAGCTGTCCAGCAGAAGTCGGAGCGGGAGGAACTGTTAGAGACTATTGGCCAGTTGGAAGAACGTATAGCCGCTTTGGAGGCGGAGCGGGACGAACTATATTTACAGATGGCCGATAGCAATTTGTATCGTGATGGCGGTGGGCAGGAGACGGTCTTGCGTTGTCGCCAAATCGAACAAGAATTGAAGCAGCTGTATGCTAGTTGGGAACAGCAAGTTGATGCACTTACTGCCCAGCAGGCCGAGCAATAGGGAGGTAGCTTATGCAGACCAGAAAACTATACTATCGGGACCCCTATCTTCACACTTTTAAGGCTAAGGTGGTGGCTGTAAAACCCGGTTGGATCGCTCTTGATCAGACCGCCTTTTATCCGGAGGGCGGCGGACAACCGGCAGATCAAGGCTGGCTGCAGGGACAACGGGTAACCGATGTGCAAATTGATGAACAGGAAGTCGTATGGCATAAGGTGGATTTGGATACGGAAATTGGTGTGACGGTGGAAGGACGGCTAGATTGGCTACGCCGTTTCGACCATATGCAGCAGCATACGGCCCAACATGTGTTATCGCAAGCCTTTTGGCAATTGTTTAAGGCAGAGACCGTCGGTTTCCATTTGGGGGAACAAAATGTCACCATCGATTTGGCGGGGACCGATTTAGATGAGGAGGCGCTGGTCCAAGCCGAGGCTCTAACCAACGCCAAATTGCGGGGCCGGATACCGGTCCGCAGTTATGAAGTTGCGGCGGAGATGCTTCCGACCCAATTGCTCCGTAAATTGCCCCAAGTGGAGGGGGAAATTCGCCTAGTCCAGATTGGCGATTTCGATCTATGCCCCTGCGGCGGTACCCATGTGCGCGATCTAGGAGAAATCGGTTTGCTTAAGGTGCTGGGTAGTGAGAAGAAACGGGGTAACACGCGGGTTATCTTTTTGGCCGGGCGGCGGGCTTATGAGGATTATAATCATAAACATAAGCAATTGACGGCTTTGTCGGCTATGTTGTCCGAGCCTACAGCGAATGTGGAGGCAGCGGCAGAGCGCCTACTGCAACGGCTGCAAGAACTGGAAAGGGAAGAAAAGGGTTTGCGAAAACAGCTCCTCGTTTACCAAGGCCAAGAGCTGCTAGCTACCGCCCAAGACTTAGATAAAGCCCGGGCGGTGGTGCAGGAGCTGCCCGGCCATTCGCTGGATGAGGCCCGCTTCTTAGCCAGTTACTTGGCCGAACAAGGCCCCCATATTGTGCTATTCGGTATTCCTGATGAACCTTATCGCCTGGTGGCGGCAGTTAACGCGGGGCTAAAGCTAGCCATCGGTCCATTGTTGAAGGAAGTTGTAGTTAAGTATGAGGGCAGAGGTGGGGGGTCTGCCACATCGGCGCAGGGGGCGGTACCGCCAGCGATGGGAGCAGACGCTTTGGCTGAGCTAATCGCCCTTTGTCGGCAAGTATTGAGCTAAATCGACCTTTTTAGGGGCAGGAGACCCACTTGGTGAAAGAAATATTGGGACTATAGATTCATCCGCGACAAATTTCGCCTTCTTCTTCCACTCTTTAGCAGGAAATTGTCTCCCAATGACTAATATTGGATATGTGGCGAGGGAGGAGG
>JAMNZE010000124.1:0-44268 GCA_023622465.1 Bacillota bacterium
TCTTGTTTATTAAGATGTTAAGCCAGCTCAAGCGGAAAGAGGAGGAGAAGCCCGCTCCGCCGCCGGCTCCTAGTCCAGAGATTGCGCTGCTGACCGAGATCCGCGATTTATTAAAAGAGAGAAGTTAAAAATTGACTAGTGGGCTATCGCGAAACTATTTGCGATAGCCCGTTGTATATACTGGCCGTGGTGGTCATAATAGAGTGCATGGGCCGGGGGCTCTTAAGCCCACGAAGCTAAGAAGCCAATTTCGGGTCCTAGTGTATAATGTATTTAAGGCAGCTTAAACAAACAAAGGGGGCTTTATGTGTGAACATCAAGTTCATAGTCAACCCCACATCCGGTAGACAGATGGTACAACAGAATGTGGACGGAGTAGCAGAGCAGCTTGTGCAGGAAGGCCTATGGCGAAACGTTGACATCTTTTACACAAGGGCGAGAAACGAAGGTTATGAGGCGGCCTTCGATCTAAAGGAGGGCGAATATGATCTGGTGATCGCCGTCGGTGGCGATGGTACTGTTCACGAAGTCGTTAACGGTATCCTGCACGGCGGCAGTAACATACCGATGGCGATTATGCCCGCCGGACCGGCGGTCTGTTTACCGATATTTCTTATAAAGTACCGCGGAAAGCAAAGATGGTGCTGGGGGAGCTGGCCTACTATTTGGCCGGTGCGGTAAGCCTCCCACTGAATTTATTTCGTAGCTACTCGTTAGAATTTACCTACGGGGGCAAGACCGTTGAAGAACAAGCTTTAATCTTTATTATTTCCAATACTCCCAGCGTGGGCGGATTTAAGCAGATTTGCCCGGAGGCCGGCATCAGCGATGGTTTGCTCGATGTCTGCATTATTCGCCGTTCAGCCATGGAGAACATAGTACCGCTATTCTTCCGGATTATGAAAGGCGAGCATATAGATAGTCCCCATATTTCCTATTTCCAAACCGATTACTTAGAAGTTCGGCGTACTAGCCCGGAAGAGGGCGAGCTGTTTATGGACATGGATGGCGAGCAGAAAGGTAGCCTGCCGGCAACTATAAGAGTGGTTCCGGGTGCCCTCCGCATGCTGGTGCCATAAAGAAAGCCGCAAGTTCTAGGTGTTACCAGGTACGCATTAGAGAGATACGGGATGTTGCTGTAGGCGCGGTTGGAGCCTGCTCTTGCGCCCTAAGCATATTCTGAAACCCTAATGTGTAAGCCCTACATAGTTTGTGGGGAAAATTTAAAAGGGCGCAGTGCAACGTAACGCACTGCGCCCTTTTAGTTAATCCTAGATTAGGCCTCTTCTTTGTAAGGGAAGATCGATTGCATGGCTTTTACCAAGATGATAAACAACAGCAGGACAAAGAATACGGTTCCCATCCCTACACCCATGACCTTAATGGCCTCAAGCATAACTTGGTTCATTCTTTTCCCTCCTATCCGACCAATGCCAGTAAGACACCACCGGCAATGATAGAGCCGATTTGCCCCGCCACATTAGCGCCGATAGCCTGCATGAGAATAAAGTTGGTGGGGTCTTCTTTTTGCGCCATCTTCTGTACAATGCGGGCCGACATGGGGAAGGCGGAAATGCCAGCTGCCCCAATCATCGGGTTAACCTTATTTTTGAGGAACAGGTTAATAAACTTGGCGAAGAGAACGCCTCCGGCCGTATCAAACACGAAGGCCAGCAAACCGATTCCTAATATCAGAAGTGTAGTCGGCGCTAGGAACTGTTCTGCCACCATGGTGGAACCGATGGTTATACCTAGCAACAAGGTTACCAGATTGGCCAACTCATTTTGAGCCGCCTTCGATAATCTATCTAATACTCCACATTCACGAATCAGATTGCCAAACATCAGGGCCCCTACCAGTCCCACACTCATGGGAGAGATGATGCCGGCCACTATGGTAACCATAATGGGGAAGAGAATGAGTACTTTCTTCGATACTTTAGCATTATAGTCGGCATCCATACGGATCATGCGTTCTTCCTTGGTGGTAAACATGCGGATGACCGGTGGCTGAATCATGGGCACTAGAGCCATGTAGGAATAGGCGGCCACCGAAATAGGACCTAAGAGGTGGGGTGCAAAAAGATTAGCCACATAGATAGATGTGGGGCCATCGGCAGCACCGATAATACCAATGGATGCCGCTTCCTTGAGGTCGAACACGCCAGTTGCCGCCGCCAGCAGCATGGCAGCAAAAATACCGAATTGGGCTGCTCCACCGAAAAGAAGCATCACCGGTTGCTTGAGCAAAGGGCTGAAATCGATCATGGCGCCGACGCCGATAAAGACTAAGATAGGAAATAATTCAGTGGCGATTCCCGCTTCATAAAGGATGGTTAAGAAGCCACCTTCGCCCACCGCCGATGAAAAAGGAATGTTAGTAAGAATAGCACCGAACCCTATGGGTAGCAGCAGCATGGGCTCATACTCTTTTTTGATGGCCAGATAGATTAAAACCCCGCCGATCAAAATCATGACGATTTGCTGCCATGTCATGTTAGTAATACCCGTCAACAATTTCTCCATTGCCAATTCCTCCCCCAGAAAGTAAAAAAAGAGACTCCGCCCAACGTTAACACGCCAGACAAAAGTCTCATCCCCAGATACAATCCGTATCTGCATCTCGGCCGGGTGCCAGGCACCGGGTTGACGACCGGGATGCCGCAGCAGGTGCGTGGATTACTCCCTTTTATCGCATACTATGGTAGTACAGCCCAATTAAGACTGTTTTAACAGAGCACTAACATTGGGCTTTTATAATTAGGTTGAACAAAATTGAGGAGGATTTAACAGATGAGAAAACATGTCGCTTTGTTGCTCATGGCTACAACTCTGGTATTAGTTTTAGTCGGCTGTAAATCAGGAGCTAAGGACAAAGGTAAGACCTTGACAATTGTTGGTTCAACCTCGGTGGAAAAGCTCATTATTTCTCTGAGTGACCGCTTTAGTGTTGCCAATGAGGGCTACACCTTTGATGTGCAAGCCCCCGGCTCCTCGGCGGGCGTTAAGGCGGCTATTGATGGAACGGCCGATTTCGGCATGGCTTCGCGAGATTTAACGCAGGCTGAAAAACAACAAGGTGTAGATGAGCACGTTATCGCTCTCGACGGCATTGCTGTTGTCGTACATCCGGACAACCCGGTTTCTGACCTAACAGCCGACCAGATTACCGATATTTTTGCTGGTCGTACTACCAACTGGAAAGAGGTTGGGGGCAACGACCAAGAAATTCTTCTAGTAAGCCGTGAAGCCGGTTCGGGTACCCGCAGTGCCTTTGAAGAACTGCTGAACCTAATCGAAGACAAGCAGTCACTCATTGCGGAAGAACGGGCCATCTTTGCCGAAAGTACCAACTCGGTGGCCCAAAACGTTCAGGACAAGGTAGAAGCTATTGGTTATATCTCCCTGGGTAGCATGAGGCCAGGAGTTAAAGCGCTGGCGGTGGATGGTGTTACCTGTACCGTAGAAAACGTGCAAGCCGGTACCTATAAAATTACTCGTCCTTTCCTCTTGTTAACAAAGGGAGAGCTGACTGCCGATATGCAGGCTTTCCTCGATTTTATTCTGAGCGATGAGGGCCAGACCGTCGTTATTGAAGAAGGTTTTATCCCAGTTAAGTAAGACTGTAAGTAGGAAGGAAGGTGTGGCCGGTGCGCAAATTAACTGAAAGGGTTACTGCCGCTTTGTTTCTAACCTGCGCCGGCATAGCCGTGCTGGCAGTAGCCTTAATTTCTCTCTTCATTTTCTTGCGGGGAGGGCCGGTCATTGCCGAGATCGGTCTGGGCAAGTTCCTGTTCGGTACCACCTGGCAGCCTTCCGCCGATATTTATGGCATTTGGCCGATGATAGTAGCTTCGATACTGTCCGGCCTCATGGCCGTTACCCTGGGGGCGGCCATTGGCTTGCTGACTGCCGTTTTCTTAGTAGAGATAGCCACCGGTCCTTGGCAGAGTCTGTTGCGCCCAGCCATTGATCTGCTGGCGGGAGTACCCTCGGTGGTGTATGGCTTCTTTGGACTGACGACGGTGGTTCCGCTAATCCGAGTCCTATTCGGTGGGCCGGGCAATAGTCTGCTAGCGGCAGTGATTATCTTAACTATCATGGTACTACCCACCATTACCAGTATCGCTGTAGAAGCCCTGAAGGCGGTTCCTAATGATTATCGGGAAGCCTCATTGGCCCTAGGTGCAACCAAGATGCAGACCATCTTTCGGGTACTCTTCCCGGCAGCGCGCCCGGGCATTTTAGCTGGTGTCCTATTGGGCACGGGGCGGGCCATAGGGGAAACGATGGCCGTGTTGCTGGTGGCGGGCAACCGACCCCGTTTGCCTAGCTCCCTTATTGATCCGGTGCGGACTCTGACGGGAAATATAGCCTATGAGATGGCTTACGCCAGTGGTATGCATCAGGATGCACTTTTCGCCACCGGTGTGGTGCTTTTCATCTTCATTATGTTGCTCAACCTGCTGGTGCGTTTTGTGGTGAGGGAAAGGAGAGAAAACTGATGCTGAAAAGGAGCTGGAAACGGGTGCTGGCCGATGGTACAGCCACCGGCTTGATATGGGGGGCGGCTTTACTAACGGTGGGGGTGTTGCTCTTTATTGTTGCCTATATTTTGTTCCAAGGGTTGCCTCATATCGATTGGCCCTTTATCACTGATGTGTACCGGCCCGGATTAGGTCAAGAAGGCATCTTGCCCATGATCATTTCTACCCTTTATCTCATAGGGGTGGCTCTCCTAATAGCCGTGCCTGTAGGGGTTTTGGCAGCCATCTATTTAGCCGAATATGCCAAGGAGGGCCCGGTGTTACAGGTGATTCGTTTTGCCACCGAGAGTTTAGCCGGCATCCCCTCCATAATTTATGGTTTGTTCGGCTATGCCTTCTTTGTTACCGCCATCAAACTGCGCATGAGCATTTTGGCTGGGAGTCTAACCGTGGCCCTAATGATTATTCCCATCATAGTGCGTACAACGGAAGAAGCCTTGCGGGCCGTGCCCCGTAGTTACCGCGAGGGATCGTTGGCACTGGGGGCTTCCCAACTGACCACGATTCGGCGAGTAGTTTTGCCCACTGCTATAGGTGGCATTTTGACCAGCGTCATTCTCTCCGTTGGACGTATTGTGGGGGAGACGGCGGCAGTTATTTATACCATGGGGTCGGCGGTAGCTATTCCGAGGGGGATTGCGTCATCGGGGCGTTCCCTATCGGTACATCTCTATTTCTTAGCTAAAGAAGGGACCAGTGTGGAGCAATCCCACGCTGCGGCAGCCGTCCTGCTGATATTGGTTGCTCTGATCAACATGCTGGCCAATGTAACCGCCAGGAAATATAGGGTGAGAGGAGGGAGTGCTAGATGATGCAAAGAATAGAGCCAATTATAACTACTAAGGATTTGCACCTGTATTACGGGAGCAATCATGCTCTAAAGGGAGTTTCTTTAGCAATTCCACGCCAGTCGGTCACCGCTCTTATTGGGCCCTCCGGTTGTGGTAAGTCCACCTTTCTCAAGACTTTGAACCGTATGAATGACCTGGTGCCCGCTGTAAGGATAGAGGGAAAAGTCCTGTTTGATGGGCAGAATATCTATGAGGATTATGATGTGGTGGAGCTACGCAAACGTATCGGTATGGTCTTCCAAAAGCCTAATCCCTTTCCTATGAGCATCTATGAAAATATAGCTTACGGGCCCCGGGTCCACGGTATTAAGCGGCGCCAGGAATTGGACGAGATCGTGGAACGGAGTTTGCGGGCAGCAGCCCTCTGGGACGAAGTTAAGCATCGACTGAAGAAAAGTGCCTTAGGCCTATCGGGCGGGCAGCAGCAACGCCTCTGTATTGCCCGCGTGTTGGCGGTGGAGCCGGAAGTGATGTTGATGGATGAACCCACTTCCGCCCTGGATCCGATTTCTACTGCCAAGATAGAAGAGCTCATCGTCAAGCTGAAAGAGCGTTATACCATAGTAATCGTCACCCACAATATGCAGCAGGCCGGCCGTATAGCCGATAAAACCGCCTTTTTCCTCCACGGTGAAGTGGTTGAGTATGAGGAGACGGCCCAGATGTTTAGAGCTCCCCGGGATAAGCGTACAGAGGCTTATATTACCGGCCGTTTCGGTTAAGGAGGGATAGAGATGATGTCACGTTCTTTGTTTGACCAGGAGCTAGCCAGCCTTAAGTCCGATTTAGAAGCCATAGGCAATCGGGTGGCCTTGACCCTTGAGGACACCATAGCCGCCCTAAGCCGTACGGATTTAACCCTAGCTCGGCGTATTGCCGATAGCGATTTGGACATCAATCAGTTGGCGTTACAGTTGGAACAGGATTGCATTGATCTGATTGTGCGGCAGCAACCGTTGGCACAGGACTTGCGCCTGATCATAGCCACCAGCAAGATAACTACCGATTTGGAGCGGATTGCGGATCAATGTGTCGATGTTTGCGGTATCCTGTTGCGTCCCCAGGGGTTACAGGAGAGTAAAGCTTTGCCTGAGATCACCCAGATGTTCAGCGCTGCAGCCAACATGCTGCGCCAGGCAATAGTAGCCTATCGGAAGCAGGATGCGGCTTTGGCGAAAGAGATCTGTCGGCAAGATGATGCCATTGACGCCGATTTTGCCCGTTTGATGCTGGAGTTGAGTGGTTCCTTGAGTAAGCGGGAATTGGCAGCCGATCAGGTCATCAATTACATTTTAGTGGTAAAATATATCGAACGCATTGCCGACCATGTGACCAACTTTGCCGAGTGGACTATATTCATCGTTACCGGCATGTATGCTGACCTGAATTTTCACGATCCCTCTATAGATAAATACAACTAACCGGGGGTGCGGCGGGTGTCCAAATTGGTTTATATCGTGGATGATGAGGAAAACATTCGCACGCTGGTATCTATCGGGTTACAGGAAGCCGGGTTTGTTACGCGCACCTTCGCCGATGGGAATACCTTCATGGCGGAAGTCCGTCGGCAACTACCCGATGTGGTGATTTTGGACTGGATGATGCCCCAACCCGATGGGTTGGCCCTTTGTCGCCTGTTGCGTTCCGAGCCCACAACTCGCGCTCTACCCATAGTGATGCTGACCGCCAAGTCGGACGAAATAGACCGGATTTTGGGATTAGAGATCGGTGCCGATGATTACATTACCAAACCCTTCAGCGTTAAAGAATTGGCGGCCCGAGTGCGGGCTTTGCTGCGCCGCGATGAGTATTTACATGCCCAGCAGGAGCGGTTGTTGACCTGTGGGCCGCTTAAGATGGACTTGGATCGGCACCAAGTGACAAAGCATGGCCAGCCATTAGAGTTGACACCTAAGGAGTTTGACCTATTGGCTATGTTTCTGCGCAACCGAGGGCGGGTCCTCACCCGGGAGCTATTGTTAGAACAGGTTTGGGGCGCAGAACCGGCCGATTCCTCTCGTACGGTGGACGTGCATGTGCGTTATTTGCGACGAAAAATAGAAGATAAGCCGGAGGAACCGAAATTTATCGTAACGGTTCGCGGTCTGGGCTATCGTTTAAACGAGGATGTTCATTCATGAAACGACGTTTACTTATAGGTGCCGCCATTTCCATCAGTTCTGGATTAGTGGTGGCTTTTTTGCTTGCCGTTCCTTTGGTAGAAAACCTTTATCGGGAGGAAGTGCAGACCTGGCTGGACGGTCTTTTGGTCCTCATGGTTGGTGCCTGGGAGGAGGCGGAGCAGCCCCAGGCGGTAGAGTTCGCTCAAGAATGGGCTGGGCGTTTGGCAGCTGCCGGTGAACCAATCCGCATTACTCTTGTCAGCCCTGCCCAAGGTGTGTTAGCCGACAGTGGTGCCCACATACCGGCGGAGGACACCCATCTAGACCGCAAAGAAATCGTCGGTGCTTTAAGGACCGGCCGGGGCTATGATATTCGTAAGAGTGCCACGCTGGGGGTGCGCTGTTTCTACGCGGCCAGAGCCGGCACTTCCCTGGTTTTCCGTGCTGCCCTGCCCATGAGCAATCTGGCTCGGGCTAATCGCTTATTATGGGCCTGTGCTTTAGCCGGCGGTTTGGCTGGTGCTTTAGTTGCCCTTGGGGCAGCCGTTTTGCTCTCCCGCCGTTTTCTAAAACCGATTGACGACCTGGTAGACGCCGCTGAGGCTATCTCCCAAGGTGACTTATCCTATCGGGCAATCAGCGGGCCCGATGAAATTGGTCAACTGGCTACCGCCTTTAATTCCATGGCGGCCAATTTGCGCAAGCTGGAACGGATTCGCAGCGAGTTTGTGGCCAACGTCAGTCATGAACTGAAAACACCACTTACTTCCATCCGGGGTTATGTAGAATTACTGCAATCGAGCCCCCGGGATGAAGCGACACGATCTCGGTTCTATCAAATTATCGATATTGAGGCCGAACGGCTGCATGGTTTGATCGATGACCTGCTCGATCTGAGTGAGATTGAGAATATCAAAGGACCCGAGCAACGGGTAAAGGCTTGTGATGTGGGGGCCGTCCTGGCGGAAGTGGCCAGCCGACTACAACCGGTAGCGGCTAAAGGGCAGATCCATTTGCAGATACCCACCGTACGGGGAGTGACGGTGTCGGCTCACCCGGAGCGGTTACGGCAGCTGTTTAGTAACTTGATTGATAATGCTATAAAATACAATCGGCCCGGCGGCTGGGTTAAGGTAGAAGCGCAGCAGGAACCTCAGCAGGTGGTAATAAGGGTGCAGGATAATGGTATTGGCATTGAACCGGAACACCAGGAGCGCATCTTTGAGCGTTTTTACCGGGTAGATAAGAGCCGTTCCCGTAAATTGGGCGGGACCGGGTTAGGTTTATCTATCGTCAAACATATTGTGCATCTCTATGGGGGCGAGATACAGCTTACCAGCCAGCCCGGTGAGGGTACTACCTTTCAGGTGCGCTTACCCAAATAACCTGGTGGGCAGGTGCTTCTTGATAATACGTCGAACAAATAGATTGTTGCCCTTGCAACGAATGCTAATTGGGGGGAATGGGAATGAGTTTTCTCTATGGCCGAGTCGCCCTGGTGGTAGGACCAGGGGTATTATGTATACGGTACTTCCCGGCGGGCCGCTTTTCCGGAGGATGACAGCTATCGCCAGGAAAAAGGCTTCCTGACCATGATTCCGCTGGATGTGACCGACGATGACTCCATCCAAAAGGCGGTCGATTTCGTTATCGCCCAAGAGGGGCAAATCAATGTTTTGCTGAACTGTGCCGGCTATGGCCTGAGTGGAGCCATAGAAGATATTTCCCGGGAAGAAGCCCAGCATATATTCGACACCAACATGATAGGTATGATGATGGTCTGCCGTGAGGTTTTGCCCCATATGCGGGCCCAGAGGCGGGGGTTAATTGTTAACATCGGTTCGGTGGCGGGGCTATTTGCGCTCCCCTTCCAATCCATGTATAGTGCCACCAAGTATGCGGTGGAAGCTATGACCGAAGCCCTGCGCATGGAGGTAAAACCCTTTGGTATAAAGGTGTCACTGATTGATCCCGGCGACATCTGCACCGGCTTTACTAAAGCTCGACAAGTGGCTAAGGCGGCTTTGACCAATCCGGTTTACCGGGAGCGCCACGACAAGGCGGTTAATGCTATGATCAAGTCGGAACTCAATGGGCCGGGCCCAGAAATAGTGGTGCGGGCCTTTGCTCGTATTCTAAAAAGCAAAAACCCGCCGGTGCGGGTTATTACTAGCCTTGATTATCAGGCGGCCGCTTTGGCTAAACGCCTGGCTCCTGCCCGTTTGGTGGAATTCATCGTGGAGCGGGTATATTAACGGATTGTTGTACCGGGATTTACAGTATCCTACTGGGTGCAGGGCCGTTGGTCATACGCACAGCGCAACCCCAAAGCGACGGTATAGCCCTCATAGGGGTCGCCTCGCATCTGTACACCTCCTACACCCCTAGCCAGTTGATAAGCTCCCTAGTGGCGTGGAAGCAGTCGGAGCGCAGGAAATCGTCCTCATAGCGCGGGCTGCAGAGCATGGGGTGGCGCGAACAGTGAAAGATGCCCGAGCTTATATAGGGCATAAAAGACTGGGCGTGTTTGCCCCACAAGAACCAATGCAGGTTGGGCTTAACTTCAGAGATATATTGTAGCAATTCCCGGGTGAAATCGAGCCAAATGGCCGCATGTTCACCCGGTTTGCCTTTTACCGTGAAGCAAGTGTTCAACAGCAGGACTCCCTGAGCCTCCCAGGCGGCAAACAATTTGTGGGGCGGCAGTATCTGCCAGGTGCCCCGTCTGATTTCCTCGCGAATTTGCTGAAATTTAGGTATGGCAGCATAGTCGTTAATCCCTTTGTAGGTGCGATAGAGCAGGCGCACAATGTTCCTCAGCGAGGATTGGGGAAAATTATCTAGCCAAGAGGTTAAGCCCCCTACCTCAAAGGCTCGGCCCCGGGCAACTCCCGGCTGGGGGTAGGGGTCTTGCCCCAAGATGACTACTTGCATCTGAGTCAGATCAGTCGTTAAAAAGCGCAATACTAAATGGGGCGCCGGATCGTAACCGGTGCCGATTTTATTTTCAATGTCTTCTAATTGGGCCAGGCGCTCGTTGGTTAAGTAGTCGGCCCAAGAGGGGTGGCTGTTGGGCGGTAAAAGTTTGCTGGTCATCAGGCTTCCTCCTATCCAGCCCTTATTATATCGGTTAAGTGCTGGTGCTGCTTGGTGTACAGCTCATAATATCTGCCCCGTTGTTGCATCAATTGGGAGTGGGAGCCCTTTTCCACTATGCGGCCCGAGTCAATAACGCAAATTACGTCGGCATTACGGATGGTGGAGAGGCGGTGGGCGATTACAAAGGCAGTCCGCCCCTTGAACAGGCGTTCCATAGCCCTCTGAATGAGCTGTTCCGTTTCCGTGTCGATGCTGGAGGTAGCTTCGTCTAGTATGAGAATGCGCGGGTCGGCCAAAAGGGCCCGGGCAAAGGCCAGCAACTGCCGTTGGCCAGTGGAGAGGGTGCCACCCCGCTCCTCTGTGCTGGTTTCGTACCCATCGCTGCTACTGATGATGAAATCGTGGGCATTCACCGCTTTAGCAGCGGCGATAATTTCTTCCATCTCTGCTCCTAGGCGGCCATATTCGATGTTCTCCTTGATGGTGCCGGAGAAGATAAAGGTATCTTGTAGTACAATTCCCAGTTGGCTGCGGTAGGATTCCAGTTTGACCTCCCGCAAATCGTAGCCGTCCACCCGCACGCTGCCGGCTGTCGGATCGTAGAAGCGGGTTAATAGGTTGATAATGGTGGTTTTGCCCGCCCCGGTGGGGCCCACCAAAGCCACCGTCTGGCCCGGCTCCACACAGAAGCTGACATTGTCCAGCACAACTTGTCCATCCTGATAGCCGAAAGAGACGTTCTCAAATTCGACCCGCCCCTTAATTTTAGGCATGCAGAGGGCGTCGGGCGCATCCACCACCTGGGGTTTAGTATCTAGGAACTCAAATACCCGGTGGGAAGAGGCCATAGCCGAAAGCATTTGACTATAAATGTTGCTAAAGGCACTGAGGGGCTGCCAGAACTTGTCCAGGTACTGGAGGAAGGCCCAAATGGCCCCCACGGTGAGTTTCCCCGCCATATACTCGCGGGTGCCATACCAAAGGACTAACCCGGTGCCGATGGCGCCTAGTAGCTCCAAGACCGGCCAAAAGAAGAATTCAATCTTACATACTCGTAGATATTCTTCTATGCGTTTATTAACCAGTCGCAAGAATTTTTGGGCATTCAACTGTTGCCGTGAAAAGAGCTGAATTACCCGCATGCCGGTAATAGTTTCATTTAAATGGGCATTGATGGCACTATCCTGATGGCGTACCCGCAGCCACCCCTGTTCCATCCTCTGTTCAATGAACATAAAGAAGGTAGCCAGAAGGGGCAGCAGGCAGAAGCAAAGGAGAGATAACTTCCAATGCATGGTCAGCATGATGACGATAATACCCAGCAGGCTTAAGGCTTGGGTAAACAGTTGGATTACGCTGCCATTGACGAACTCGCCGATGGCATTAACGTCGTTGGTAACGCGGGCCATAATCTTACCCACCGGGCGTCCATCGTAGAAATCAAAGGATAGGGACTGAATATGATCAAATAGCTGCTTACGCATCTCATAGAGCACTTGCTGCCCCGTTTTATTGAGCAGTTGGATATGCCATCTGTTTACCTGCCACATGAGCACCCTTAAGAACAGGAGCAACCCCACCAGTTGATAAATTAAGGGCAGATTAGCATTCTTGATGGCGTTGTCGATGATGAACATGATTAGTACCGGTTCAAATAGATTGATAGCCGTGACCCCCAACATGAGGCCCAAGTCCAACATCAGCCGGGCCCGGTGGGGTTTAAGGTAGCTGAGCATGCGGACCAGCTTTTTGCGGTCGAAACGTTCATAATGTTGTTCTAGCTCTTCTATATCATACACCGACATCGCTCCACCCCCTTGCGCAGGTGTCAGGTGCCAACCTTTGGCTTTCATACATGCGACGGAACCACCCATCCTGTGCCAACAGCCGGGCCGGGCTCCCAATTTCCGCGATTTTGCCATCTTCAATAACTATCACCAGATCGGCCCGCTTGATAGTAGTCAGGCGCTTAGCAATAATAATTGAAGTTCGGCCCATCATAACTTCATCCAGCGCTGCTTGAATCAGATCCTCTGTTTGGCTATCTACGCTGGAAGTGGCTTCGTCGAGAATGAGGATGGCCGGGTCCATCAGTATAGCCCGAGCTAGAGCCACCCGCTGTTTTTGCCCGCCCGAGAGTCCTACTCCCCGCTCGCCGATGGGCGTTTCGTAGCCCTGTTCCATCTGGCTGATAAATTCGTGGGCTTGGGCCAGTTTAGCTGCCCGTTGGATTTCCTCTTCCGTGGCGTCGGGGCGGCCATAGGCAATGTTTTCGCTGATGCTGGCGGAAAATAGGAAGGTATCTTGCATAACCATACCGATCTGGCGGCGCAGACTATCCAAAGTATAGTGCCGAATATCCGTACCATCAATGCGTATGGAGCCACTGGTGGGATCGAAGAAGCGGCAGATTAGGTTTACGAGGGTACTCTTACCCGACCCGGTTCCGCCTAAGATGGCCACAATTTGTCCCGGCTCAATGGTAAAAGAGAGATCTTGCAGGACCGATTTATCGCTGTCGGCAAATTGAAAACTCACGTTCTCGAATTCAATAAGACCGCGAAAGGGAGGAGCCGGTTGGGCGCCGGGTAAATCTTTAATGGCCGCCGGGGTATCCAGTAGCTCGAACAACCGGGGAGCAGCCGCCAGGGCCTGTTCTAGGGTATTGATTAGCCACCCCATGGATCTGATGGGCCAGATCAGTTTCCAGATGTAGCTCTGAAAGGCAATAAGGGTACCCAGGGTTAACCGGTCTAAAACGACTTGCCGTCCACCGATGGCCAGCAAAATGATGATACTCAAGCCCGATATGAAGTCGATGAGGGGCAAGGTGTCTGACTCTACCGCCACCCGCTCCATATTGGTGGCAAAATAGGTGGTGTTTTGCCGGTCGAACTTGGCTATCTCATAGTCTTCACGGGCAAAGGCTTTCACCGTACGTACCCCGGAAATATTCTCCTGTAGCACCGTCGTTAAATGGCCCATTTTCTCCCGCACCTGGCGCCATAGGGGGCGCACCTTTTTGTCGTAACGCATGACCACTAGGAACATGAGGGGAAAGGTGATAAGGCACAGGAGCGCCAACTGCCAGTCGAGGGTTAAAAGAACAATTACGGTGCCTATGATAGTCAGGCTGCACTGGGTAAATAGCATCAAACCCCAGCTGACTACCCGCGAAACGCTCATCATATCCCCGGTTACACGAGACATGATATCCCCCGTTTTCTGTCGGCGAAAGAATTCATCGTGGAGGCTTTGCAGATGATTGTGTAGACTCATTTGTAGATCCCGAGTTACCGATTGGCCCAGCAATTCGGAAAAATACCATTGCATGTAACTAAAAACGCCGCGGACGAGGGCCACCAGCACGTAACCGCCAGCCAGTGTGAGGACTAGAGGCATAGATTTATTGGGGATAGCTTCATCTATAGCTGCGCGGAGTAGTAGAGGAGGAACCAGTTCCAGCCCCATGAAGCCCAGCAGCCCTATCAGCATGAGCAGGGCCTTGGGCCAGTGGGGAATTATGTAGCGGGAGATTCTTTTGATTGTTGCCATTGCTACACCTCCTCGCTTTATCCTACCTTTTATGTAAAATTTGTCAATGGATTGGGCAGAAAAAAGAGCCCCGTGCTTTTGTGGCGCGGGGCTCTCGGCTATAGGTCTATTTTTTCTTCCTCTTCCACGTATCGCGGAGATCGACGATGCGGTTGGCTACAATTTTCCCGTCCTTACTATCCACCGGATCGATGTAGAAGTAACCTTGGCGCAGGAACTGGAAGCGATCTTCCGGCTTGGCCTCTTTAATGGCCGGCTCGGCCATACAGTTGGTCAGCTCCACCAAGGAGTTAGGATTGATGTTGGCCATAAAGTCCTGACCTTCGGGAGCATCATCCGGGTCAGCTTTCAGGAACAGATGATCATAAAGACGGGCGGTAATCGGTATCGCGTGCTTAGCCGAGACCCAATGGGCAGTTGCTTTCACTCGGCGATCAGCGCCGGGCATACCGCTCTTGCTCTCCGGATCGTAGCTGCAAATCAGCTCCACGATGTTACCGTCCTCATCTTTAATAACTCGCTCGCACTTGATGATATAGGCTCCCTTCAGACGCATTTCCCGTCCTGGGGCCAGTCGGTAGAACTTGCGGGGCGGATCTTCCATGAAGTCTTCCCGCTCAATGTACAGCTCGCGGCAGAAAGGTACTTGGCGTTCGCCTGCTTCAAGATTCTCCGGGTTATTCTCAATGGTTACCCACTCCACCTGATCCTCCGGATAATTCTCCAAGGTGATTTTTAGCGGCCGGAGTACCACCATGAGCCGATTAGCGGTGGCATTGAGATCCTCCCGTATACAGTGCTCCAAGAAGGCGATATCTACGATGCTGTCGCTGCGGGCCACGCCGATGCGGTCGCAGAAGGTTTCAATGGCCTTTGGTGTGTAACCCCGTCTTCTTAGGCCGGCAATGGTGGGTAAGCGCGGGTCATCCCAGCCGTTTACAATGCCCTCTTCCACCAAGCGTCGCAGTTTCCGTTTGCTCATCACCGTATGGGTTAGATTAAGCCGGGCAAATTCGATCTGCTTTGGCCGACCGGTGATACCTGGCCCGCTGTAATCCACATTATCTAATACCCATTCGTAGAGCTCGTTGTGATCCGCATATTCGATGGAGCAGAGGGAATGGGTAATGTTCTCAAAGGCATCCTCCAATGGATGGGCAAAGTCGTACATAGGATAGATGCACCATTTATCTCCACTACGGTGGTGAGAGGCATGGCGGATTCGATAGAGAACCGGGTCACGCATATTGATGTTGGGCGAGGCCATATCTATCTTGGCTCGCAATACGCGGGAGCCATCGGGAAATTCGCCGTTCTTCATGCGTTCAAACAGGTCTAAGTTTTCTTCTACCGAACGGTTCCGGTAGGGGCTTTCCCGGCCCGGTTCCGTTAGGGTACCCCGGTATTCGCGAATCTCGTCGGCACTAAGGTCATCAACGTAGGCTTTGCCCTTCTTAATCAGTTGCACCGCCATTTCGTACATGCGGTCGAAATAGTCGGCGGCGAAGAAGAGGCGATCACCCCAGTCCACACCTAACCATTTAATGTCGTTAAGAATGGCATCTACATATTCCTGCTCTTCTTTTAGCGGGTTTGTGTCATCAAAGCGCACGTTAAAAAGCCCGTTATAGTCTTTTGCAATGCTGTAATTGAGAAAAATAGCTTTGGCGTGGCCAATATGCAAATACCCGTTGGGCTCCGGTGGAAAACGGGTATGTACGCGTCCATCATTCCAGCCTTTAGCTATGTCTTCGTCAATGATTTTGCGGATAAAGTTGGTCGTTTCCGCTTCTTTGTTTGCCATTGTCTCACCCTCCTTCTTATATTTGCCTATTTATAACACAGGTCTAGAAGAGGCGCAACCACTGGTAAAAGGTCATGTTCTATTATATACCAAGGGCAGGCGTCCTAGCCAATTCAGCTTTAGTGCCACCTAAAAAGGTGCTGGCCCTTTAAGCGAGAATATATTTAGGGACAATATAGGAAGGGAGATGATGGTATGACGAAAACAATTGGTCAAGAGTTTATGGAGAGAACCAAATATCAATGTCTAGGAGAATCGGACCAGGATAAGGGGCTTCCCCAGCCACCCTTGGCCTGGGGCGCAGAAGGAGGAGAACTAATTGAATTACCCGGTCCGGAAACAATTGAAGTTCCTGCTCTAGATATAACCGATGCCTTTGAGCAGCGCAAAACCTGGCGTAAGTATACGCAGACACCCCTTTCCCTATCCGAGTTGGCCTATTTGCTGTGGCAAACTCAGGGGGTTAGAAAAGTAACCAATCGACCGGCAACCATGCGCACCGTTCCCTCCGCAGGAGCCCGTCACCCCTTTGAAACCTTCCTTCTAGTTAATAGGGTGTCAGGCTTGCGGCCGGGTCTTTATCGATACCTAGCCTTGGAACATAAGCTAGCCGTGGTTAACCTGGATGCTCACATCAGCCAACGTATTGAGGAAGATTGTGGGGAGCAACCTTATGTAGGTAACAGTGCAGTCACCTTCATCTGGGTGGCCGACATTTATCGTTCTGTGTACCGATATCAAGACCGGGCTTACCGCTATGTTTTCCTAGATGCGGGGCATGTTTGCCAAAACCTCTATTTGGCGGTAACGGCCATCGGTTGTGGTTGCTGTGCTATCGGTGCCTTTGACGATGACCGGATAAACAATACCTTAGGCCTTAACGGTGTAGATCAATTTGTAGTTTATGCCGCCACCGTGGGCAAAATAGGAGCTGTACCATCGCGCTAAGGAGTGGAGACAACATGAGGAAGACAATCATATTGGCCCTATTGGTGGCTCTGATCCTACCATTGGTAGGTTGCCAACCGGTTCCCCAGGAGGTAATTCAAGTCCATGAGGCCCAGTTTAAGTATCGGGGGTCTTTAGTCTGGCTTTATGAAGGGGCCGACGGTGCAATCCATATGTTACGGGTGGCAGAAAGCAGACTTAACCTGTTTAACAAAGGGAGCTACTTAACCGGCAAAGGTCAATGGGAAGAGATAGCCGACATTAAGAAGAATCAACTCATTTATGTACGCGAAGCCGAACTCACTACCGATCAACAAAAGGAAGTACTACAACGCCCCGATTACGTGCTGGCTGTAAACTTAGAAAAACTGCGTAACAAGATACCGCAGATAAAGAATGAAGCCGAGCTGGATCTGTTACAAACCGCCTTCCAGGCCAGTTTGGAGAGCGACAATAATTAACACGGTAAGTAATTTCATTTCTCTAGCCCAGCAAGGCTTTTACGACGGCCTTACCTTCCATCGGGTAGTGCCTAATTTCATTATTCAGGGGGGAGACCCCCAGGGCGATGGTACAGGGGGCCCTGGCTATACTATTAAGGGAGAGTTTGCCGCCAACGGCTTTAGCAACAATCTGTCCCATACCAAGGGCGTCATCTCCATGGCCCGTACCGCCGATAACCCTAATTCGGCCGGCTCCCAGTTCTTTATTATGGTGGGGGATGCGCCCTACCTAGACGGCCAGTATGCCGCCTTTGGCCAGGTCATTTCCGGTCAGGAGGTGGCCGATCGTATCTCCCGTGTACCCAATGATGGTAGCCAAATGAGTCTGGCCTTAGAACCGCCCCAGATACAGAGTATTATTGTGGAAACCTTTGATGTCACCTACCCGCCGCCGCGGACATTGGCCTTAACCAAATAGAAGAAAGGAAGCGAAGACATGACAGATATGAAGCAGAATCCCATAGTTACCATTACCATGATGGACGGAGGGCAAATTGAGATTGAGTTATACCCCCATATTGCCCCCAATACGGTGAACAACTTTATCTTCCTGGTGCAAAAGGGGTTCTACGATGGCCTCATTTTTCACCGTATCATCCCCGGCTTCATGATTCAGGGCGGTGATCCCCAGGGTAAAGGCACCGGCGGCCCCGGATACTCCATAAAGGGCGAGTTCACTGCCAACGGTTTTACCAATGAGCTCAAACATACCCGCGGGGTCATTTCTATGGCCCGGGCGGCTAATCCTGATTCGGCCGGTTCCCAGTTCTTTATCATGGTGGCCGATGCACCCCATCTGGACGGTCAGTATGCCGCCTTTGGTAAGGTGATTAGCGGTATGGAAGTGGCCGACGCTATTGTTAACACCCCGCGGGACTGGTTCGATCGGCCCTACGAAGAACAAAAGATGGCCACCGTCGCCGTGGAGACCTTTGGCGTGGATTACCCCGAGCCGGAAACTATTAGCCGCTAGACGACCTTAACCGCTTAAACGGCCTGAGCCGAGGGGTAAGCCATGGCTAGAGCGCCGTTTGTGTAGCAAGGCGGAGGCAGCTACTGTATTGTTTTAGCAATGCAGACCTTTGTGGCCACAGGCGCTCTAGTATGACCACGGCCCGCAAGCACTACAGGAGTACTTGGGGGCTGTCGCATAACTTGTGCAACAGCCCCTTTGCATGCCCAGCACAATATTTTTGGTATCTTTCTCAAAGGTCCTTGACCTTAATAATAATTATTACTATACTTATATCAAGAGAAACCGAAGGAGGGTGTTTAATATGACCGAATTAAGACAGGTCTACAAGTGCAACGTATGCGGTAATATCGTGGAAGTGGTACACGGTGCCGCAGGCAAGCTGGTTTGCTGCGGTCAGCCCATGGAACATATGGCACCGCAAACCGCCGATAGCGCCTATGAGAAGCACGTTCCCGTGATCGAACCTGCCCCCGAGGGCACCCGCGTGAAAGTAGGTAGCGTTGACCACCCGATGATTGACGAGCACTGGATCGAATGGATTGAAATTGTTGCCGACGGCCAAGTCTATCGGGAGTACCTAAAGCCCGGCCAGCCACCCGTTGCAGTTTTCTGTGCACCCTTTGAAAAGGTAACCGAGGCTCGCGAGTACTGTAACCTCCATGGCCTCTGGCTCGCCAAAAAGGAATAGATGTAAGAAAACAGGGTTATCCGCAAGGGTAACCCTGTTTTGCTTCCTATGTCTATTTCTTCGGTTGGTATAGTTGGGCCTGCCCAAACAAGGCCGGTCCGCCGCCGGTGTGAATTACACAGGCGGCCTCCTGCCGGGAGATGATGCCCCGGGCCACCAGGTCGCGTAAGCCCCAGACGGTTTTACTGGTATATACGCTTTCTAGCAGAATCCCCTCTGTTTGTGCCAGGTCACGTGTCGTTTGGATAGCTTCGGGAGTCGGTAAGGCGTAGCCGGGCCCCAAGTAGTCCATGTGTATAGTGGCCACCTCCTCCAGGGTGACGTTGGGTCTAATCCCCAGTAGAGAGCCAATGGCGTTGAAATTCCGTTCCAGAATAGACCAAAGTACTTCCCGGGAATACTCCACACTGATCACATGCACATGAAAGGGATGGCCTAAAAGGGCGGTGCCAAACAGGAAACCGGCGGCCGTGGCTCCCATAGCACCCACGATCACCACTTGCCGCAGGTCGATGTCCCGGGCTAGAGCCTGCTGGTGCAATTCGATGGCGGCGTTTACATAGCCTAGGCAACCCAAAGCCACATCTCCGATCAGATATGGTTTGCGCCCTTCCGCCTTTAGACGCTCTACTAAAGCCACCGCCTCTTGCTGCCTTGTTTCTTCATCGGTTTCGCCCAGGTAGATCGATTGGGCTCCAAAGAGATGGCTGAGCAGGATGTTGCCCTGTAAGAAGCCAGGCGGCTCTGTGTTATGTACCAGAATGCAATCGAGGCCCAGTTTGGCAGCGGCAGCGGCGGTTAATCGGCATTGATTCGACTCGGGGCGACCACAGGCCACTACCAGGTCGGCCCCCTGCTCCAAGGCGGCTCCCATCCAGAATTCCAAATGGCGTAGCTTATTACCTCCCATACCCAAGGACATAAAATCATCCCGCTTGATATAGAGTTGGGGGTGGTCCACTGAGGCACCAAAGCGGTGCAGATGTTGTAGAGGAGTAGGTAGATCGGCCAGGTGAACGCGGGGAAAACGGGAAAAGAGCATAGAATAGTTTCAGTCCTTTCGTAGAGTTTTCTTAATTACTGTTTGGCCATGCCCGGGCTTTTACCTGCTATAAAATGCTGAAAATGCCTGAGGGAAAAAGGAGACGGGTACCCCGGCGGCGAATGTTGATACCAACAACATACCAAGAAAGGACTGAGACAGTTGTCAACTTCTATAGCTAATACGGATAGAAGATGGCCTCTATTTGAATTTGCCTACTGAAAAGATTTTGAGGACATGCTGGATGAGTTAAGTAAAATGGCTGCAGAGGAAGTCTGGCAATTTCGTAACCCCACCCCGGAGCAGCAGCAATATAAACATCCCATTTTATACAATTACATCCACCACACTTTTAAACGTCTAAAAGAGGAATATGATGGCACCGATAATCCTAAATTTAAACAGAGTAAAATAGCAATTGTCGGTGATAAGGCCTGTTTTAATACGGGGCTTTACACCGATAATTACGAGCAGATCTTTGGCTATTTTACCCGCAACCGCAGGGAGGGTGCCCAGCCCTGGTACATGATGGGTTTTGTGCGGGAAAGCGATTTAGAGCTTAATGATTTCGTACCACTGCCTACGAGGGCCGAATATTTCACCGATATTTCCGACCTCATATTCGACTATCGACTGGAGATCCGAGTTAATGTGGAACATATTTTGAACAACCCTAATAATATCGCTCGCTTGCCCAGGATTTTTCAGAACACGGGGCAACGGGAGCTATTAATGAACATATTTAGTGGTGCAGTGAATCTGGCAAAGAAAAAAGTGGCCGCCAATTATCGCTTGGCGGTGCCTCAGTACTATGAGGGGCGAGTGCAGCTGTTGTTGCCCCTCTGCTTAGAAAGTAGCGTGCCCGATGCCGCCCTCGTCATTTATAAAGAAGGTTCTATTTACCAGGGGCGCACCCTATTAACTATTGACATGGCTTATAATAATGCCCGTTTGATTGCCAAGCCGGAGAGTGACTGGTTAAAACCATAGGCGATCATCCAGCGGCAGGTGGGGGTGTAGCATGACCAAAAAAATTAGCGGTATTTTTTTGGGGACGGTTCTGATTATTTTTGGCTGCTTGGCTTTGGCGGCCAATTTGGGCTACCTGCAACTAGGTGTAGAAGTTGTAGCCCTCCTGTTCTTGGCGCTAGGCGGGTACTTTTTAGTCCTTTATCTGGCCGGTAATCCCGGTTTCCTGTTCCCCGCCCTCTTGTTTGTCTTCTTAAGTGTACCCTTTTGGTGCACCCTGAAGGGGCTGGATTATCTTATTTGGGTACAGGCCGGGTGGGTGCTAGCACCGGGCCTAGCTTTTCTTGGTGCCAGCCTACAGGGCGGCCCCTATGCCCCCCTGGCTATTCCTGGGGGTATTATAACGGCGGTGGGGGTTTTCATAATCCTAGAGAATTTGTACGGTGTATCCTTTGAAACAGTGCTAGCCATAGCACTTATAGTGGCAGGAATGGTCCTGCTGTGGCGTTCCCGTCACTCTCGCTGATAAGAAAACCAGGACCCGGGCCTAGAGGCCCGGGTCCTAGTCTTTTGTACTTACCTGTTTTTTCTCATTTCCCGGTCATCGGTGAAGAGAAGGGTTAACGACCAGAGTCCGGCTAACCCAACCAGGGTGTACACGATGCGACTTAGTATCGCGTTGGGTCCACCAAAGAGGGTAGCTACTAAGTCGAGGCCAAAAAGGCCGATTAATCCCCAGTTAAGGGCGCCGATGATTACCAGCGCTAATGCTACTTTATCCATAGTCCCATCTCCTTTGTCATTAATTTGCCCCGTTGGGATTATTTAATGCCCCAGAGGCTCAACAAAGGAGTAATTTTTTAGCGGGGTGGTCGAGGTCCATAATACTGGTAATAATAGCAAAGCAGGTCTCCGTTATAGAGCTTGCGCTTGCGGTCGGCGATGCGTCCAAAAGTCCGTTCAAATTCAGGAAAGGCGGTCAGAATGTAAAAGGACCAGCTGTCCAAAGGTTTAATGGTAGCCGCCAGCTCTTTATAAAGCTTGGCCACCGCTGGACGATCGCTCAGACGCTCCCCGTAGGGTGGGTTGGTAATCATCACCCCATATTGCCGGCTGGTTCGGACTTCATTCACCGGCATCTGTTGAAAGTGAATGTCAGCAAAAACACCGGCCCGCTGGGCATTTTGGCGGGCCGCCTTTAGTATGGCCCCATCGATATCGGTGCCCATAATTTCTAACGGTCGCTCCCAATCAATGGCTGCTTCCGCTTCTTCCCGCACCCTTTGCCACATTTTCGATGATAAGCGGGGCCACTGCTCTGCCGCAAAACTCCGCTTCAGGCCCGGTGCCATGTTGCGGCCTATTAGGGCAGCTTCGATGGGCAAGGTGCCCGAACCACAGAAGGGGTCTAGGAAAGGGCGGTCCGGATTCCAAAAGCTTAACTGAATAAGTCCGGCCGCCATCGTCTCCCGTAGGGGGGCCTGGCTAACCAATTGGCGATAGCCCCGTTTATGTAGGGCTTCACCACTGGTGTCTATGGTCAGGGTAACCACATCTTTCAGTAATGCTACTTCCACCGGGAAGAGGGGACCATCCTCCGGGAACCATTGGCGGCGGTATTTTTGTTTCAGCCGTTCCACGATGGCCTTTTTTACTATGGCCTGGCAATCGGAAACACTGAAAAGTTGGGATTTAACCGATTTACCCTGGACCGGAAAACAAGCATTGGCCGGCAGCCAGGCTTCCCAAGGCAGGTTTTTGGTTTGTTCAAAGAGGGCCTCAAAGCTGGTGGCCCGAAAGCGGCCCATCACCAGCTTAACCCGGTCGGCCACTCGCAGCCACAGGTTAGTCCGTGCGATTGCTGCCTCGTCGGCTCGGAAACTAACCTGATTGTTTTGCACCGTAAGATCGGTATAACCAAGGGCTTTTAGTTCTCGGGCTACCACCGCCTCCATGGCAAAGGTGGCAGTAGCGATCAATTCCAGTTTAGGCATCTTTTCCTCCGCTAGGGTTTTTCTTGTCTTCGATTATATAATGCCCGTCGAGGGTGGGCCAGGATCAGTATTTAAAGCTAAATATTGTGTTTTATTCCGGATATAATATGGTATAATACAAAGAAACTGCCTACGAATATGAAAAGCAATGACTGGGAGAGTAACTATCAGTGAAGCCTCAGAGAGTCGGGGATAAGGTGGGAGCCCGATGGCTAACCGGTAGCGAAGATCACCCACGAGCTGCCCTGGGGAACGGTTTTCTTACCCATTACCCAGTGGTCGGTGCGCCCGTTACGCGTGTACGGTGAAACCGTCGTGAGGCCTATTTACTTAGGCGAATTAGGGTGGTACCACGAGGATTTAATCCTTCGTCCCTGCTGGGACGGAGGATTTCGATTTTTTAAGGAAGGTGAAGAAAATGGTTGACTACGGTAAGACGCTGAATCTGCCGAAAACTAGTTTCCCCATGCGAGCCAACCTGCCCACCAAAGAGGTGGATATCCAGAAGAAATGGGAGGAAATGGACGTCTATCGCTTGGTGCAGGAAGCCCGAGCTGACGCTCCCAAGTATATCTTGCATGATGGCCCGCCCTATGCCAATGGCAATATCCATATCGGTACGGCCATGAACAAAATCTTAAAGGATATTGTGGTAAAGTTTAAAACCATGCAGGGGTATGACGCCCCTTACGTGCCCGGTTGGGACACCCACGGTCTCCCCATTGAGCACGCCGTTGCTAAGAAACTGGGTTCTAAGCGGCGGGAGATCTCGCCGGTGGAATTGCGGGAGATGTGTGCCGCTTTCGCCCTGACCTGGTTAGAGAAGCAGCGGACAGCATTTAAACGTCTAGGTGTACGGGGCGACTGGGATAACCCCTACATTACCCTGTTGCCCGAATACGAAGCTAAGCAGCTGGAGATCTTTGCCGCCATGGTGGAGCAGGGGCTGGTCTATAAGGGATTGCGCCCCGTTCATTGGTGCCCCACCTGCGAAACGGCCCTAGCCGAAGCGGAGATCGAGTATCATGACAAAAAGTCCGACTCTATTTACGTGCGCTTTGAGCTGGTAGAAGACCCGCAGGGTGTATTCGCTGGCTTTGACAAGCCGGTCTACTTTGTCATTTGGACCACCACCCCCTGGACTCTACCGGCCAACGTGGCCATTGCAGTCAATGCGGAATTTGAGTACGTGCTAGTCGATGCCGGCGACCATCTGCTAGTTATGGCTAAAGATTTGGCTGAGGAAGTCTGCCAAACGGTGGGCCTGGACGAAGCTGAGCAGGGTGCCACCTTTATGGGTAGCGAGCTGGAGGGCATGGTTTGCCAGCATCCCTTCATAGCTGAACGCCGCTCTCTAGTTATTCTAGGGGACCATGTTACTCTCGAAGCGGGTACCGGTTGTGTGCATACGGCTCCCGGCCATGGTCAGGAAGACTTTGAAGTAGGTGCCCGCTATGATTTGCCGGTGATCAATCCGGTTAACGATAGGGGTGTCTTTACGGAAGAAGCCGGTCCCTTTGCCGGTATGTACTATGAAAAGGCTAATAAGGAGATTATCGCCGAATTGGCGGAGCGGGGAGCCCTGCTTAACGCCAGCAAAATTGGCCACCAGTACCCCCATTGTTGGCGCTGTAAACAGCCGGTGATGTTCCGTACCACCGAGCAATGGTTTGTTTCTGTTGATAACATCCGCCAGCAGGCGTTGGATGAAATTGAGAAGGTGCAGTGGATTCCTAAATGGGGGAAAGAGCGGATCGCCAACATGGTGCGGGAGCGAGGCGATTGGTGCATTTCTCGCCAGCGGGTTTGGGGTGTGCCCATCCCCGTATTCTACTGCAAAGAATGTGGCAAGGAGCTGATCAACCGAGAGACGGTCAAACGGGTGCAGGCCCTGTTTGCTGCGGAGGGCTCCAATGCCTGGTTCACTACACCAGTTGAAGACATTCTTCCTCCTGGGACCAAGTGTGCCCAGTGCGGTCATACCGAGTTTGAAAAAGAAAAGGATATCATGGACGTCTGGTTCGATTCGGGCTCTAGCCATGTGGCAGTTTTGGAAAACCACGATGAACTGCGGTGGCCCGCCGACCTTTACTTGGAAGGCAGCGACCAGCATCGCGGTTGGTTCCAATCGTCCCTCTGGACCGGGGTGGCTGCCCGCGGTAGCGCACCTTATAAAGCGGTTCTAACCCACGGCTTTGTCCTCGACGGTGAAGGCCGCAAGATGTCCAAGTCCTTAGGTAACGTTATTGACCCGGCCGACGTATGCAAGCAATTCGGTGCCGATATTCTGCGGCTATGGGTAGCTTCGGTGGACTTTAAGAACGACGTCCGCATCTCCAATGACCTCTTGAAGCAGATGGCGGAGGTCTATCGCAAGATTCGTAATACGGCCCGCTACATGATTTCCAACCTCTACGACTTTGATCCGGCTACCGACCAGGTGCCCTATGATCAGCTGACCGAGTTGGATCGCTGGGCTTTGATGCGCCTTGCTCGTTTGGTGGAGCGGGTGACCCAGGCCTACGAAGATTTTGATCTGCACGTGTTCTACCATGGGGTGCATAATTTCTGTGCCGTAGATATGAGCGCCTTCTATCTGGATGTGATTAAAGACCGTATCTACGCCTCGTTGCCGGCTAGCCCGGAACGGCGGGCGGCCCAGACGGTGCTGTGGGAAGCTCTCCATACGTTAGTGCGGTTGATTGCCCCTGTTCTCACCCATACAGCGGAAGAAATTTGGCAGGCTATGCCGCACATTGATAACGCCCCAGTCACCGTACAGTTGGCTGAATGGCCCCAGGTGCAGACCGAATATCTAGATACCGAATTAGAGGCCCGTTGGGAGAAAATTATCACCGTGCGCGATGAGGTGGCCAAGGTACTGGAGCAAGCGCGGCGGGAGAAAATGATTCGCAGCTCCCTCGATGCCCGGGTAGAACTCTACCCATCGGCCGCTTGGCAAGACTTCGTTGTGGAGTTGACCAGCCAGTGGCCCATGTTGCTCATCGTATCTCAGGCAGAAGTGTTAACCGAGGAGCCGGCCAGGGACGGAGCGGTCGAATCGGAGGAACTGCCCGGCTTTAAGGTACGGGTTATCCCGGCGGCCGGTGAAAAATGTGAACGCTGCTGGAACTATAGCGAAGCGGCCACCCATGATGAGGAGGAAAACGCAATTTGCCCGCGCTGCGCAGCCGTGCTAGCTGAGCAGGGGCAACAGCTATAGAACAAGTGGAGGGGCGCCCGGGAGTAGCCCCGTTGAGTCGATATCTAGAGGCTGTCGTTAAGCTTTCACGGCCTGCCAACAACAAGGGGCTATCGCAAAAGCGTTTGCGATAGCCTCTCTTTTTCCTATTCACCTAGACGATAGAAATTCTTGATTAACCCCAGGGTTCTCACCTTGGGAACGGCCTCCACAACAAATTCGACGGAGGGGTAAATTTGTAACCAGTCGGCCTCCAGCTGTCTCCACAACTTTGGCTTTTGTTGCTTGATCCTTTGTCCAATGTTTACCGAATCCAAACCGTGTGCCTGTAATTTCTGGAAAAGGGCGCTGACGCGATTGGTGATGTCTTGTTTAACGGTAGCTTCGATAGGGGCAGTATCCGACAATTGGGGATCATAGCCTCCATGGATTTCTACCAGTCGAATGTCTACCCGCAGCCGAGTAACAACCTGAAGCTGGCCGGGAGCAGTTTCATTGACACGGTAACTTACTCGTATTCTTTCATATTGGGGAGCCAGCTTTCCCTCCGGATTTTCCGGGTTAACCATGGTGCTCATGCCGCGCTTGGCGTCCCCCACCAGAACGGCTAAGGTTTGCGTTTCTCGCACACTCAGTTCGGCCACCCAGCGGTCGCGTTCGAACAGGGCTGTCCCCTTCGGCTGCACTTCCATGTATTGCTCACCATCGATTCCCACACCAGCCGCCGGGTTCTCATCTCCAGAAGTAAGGGCCAGTGGTCTTAGGCCTAGGATGGGCAGGGTGAGGGTGGTACTGCCGGGGGAGGAAAGGGCATTAATCATATCGTTGAGGGTCATCTTGCGGGCTAACGGAGCTGAGCTGACACTACGAATAATATGGGAGATATCGCTCCCCGGGTCCTGTCCAATGCCCGAGTGGGCATGTAATACCTGTTCGGCCGTCTCTTCAGACACAAAGGCTAAAGTGGAACCGCGGATTTGGGGCCAGGCCTGCAAAGCTTCGGTAGCCCTGCCCAGTCCATGGCGAGCCAGTTGGGCACCGAATACCACGTGATTGAGATGCAGAAAAAAATGCCGACGACGGGTACGGCTTTGTAGTAGAGCGAAGGCTTGGGTTAGAGACTTCGCCTCTACCGTTAGAACCCGCAGGCGGGTGTGAGCAGCTCCACTACCGGCACCGCCGCCTCCGCCAGCTGCCGGCAGTGCCATTTGAGCTGAGATGCGCATAAGGTTAGGTTCACTACCCGCGTCGATGCCGATGGCTACTACCGGTGCGAGAGAGGTGATTTCTTCTGAATCCCAACAGCCGACCAAACAAAAACTCGTTAACAGCAACAATGCAATCAGGCGGCATGTAATCTTACTTAGCATGTTGCTTCCTTCCCTTCTTCAGCTTCACTCCAATTGCTATGACCGGGATAACCAGGTAAAAAGGGATGCCCAAATGGAAATTGCAGATATTGAGTAAACGGCCCACCTCCCGGAGGTTGGCCGGGAGCATGGCTACTACTAGCACTATCAAGCCCAAACCCCATGCGCGCCAGGGTTGTTTAAAAGCCGGAAACAGGGCTGCAACCGTTGCCGAAGCTATAACAAATGCGATGGCGCTTTTGATATAGCCGGACAGTAACCACAGAGGATAAACCAATATTTCTACACCCACCAGAGTGTCCCCAATATTGATGCTCTGGGCCAGGGGGATAGTGGGGTAGACGTAAGATTCGGTCACGCAGCAGCCCAAAACAGCGATAGTGACAGCTACTATCAAGGCTAACAGGAGACCAGCTAGCCAATGGAACAGAACACTTTTGATCCCTATCTGTTCCTGATCCTGGACTTGCACCGCCAGAAACAGGGTGGTTAATATGCCAGCCAAGGGATAGGGGCTAATATAGTAGGTAGCTTTGACCATATCTACCAGACTGGCATCCAGCAGAGGTAATAGGTTCGTCCAGCGAGCTGCAGCAAAGGCGGTTAACAGGAAGCTGAGCATCAATGGGATGGCCAGCATCAACAGCGCCTGAATGTTGCGTATGCAGGTCTCGATACCGTACAAATCGGTATAAATTACTAGAAAGAGAAAGGCTACTTGCAAGACTCCTATCGGCGTTGCTGGTAGGGCCACAATGTGGAAAACGAAGCTCACTTCCGACAATACCCCAATACTAAGCAGAAACCAGTAAGCGGCAAACCAGAGAAGAAAAACCTTGCCTAGAATGGGTCCGAGCCAAGTTTCAACAGCAACACCAAAATTACCGGCCGGCGCCTGTTTGGCCAACCAGGTAGATAGTAGCGTCCATAGGGTTGTCAGCAAAAAGGCAATCAAAACCACATACCAGCTGGCGGTGCTGACAAAAGGAATCAGAACGGCCGCTAAAGGGAAATAGACGGTGCCGATGGTGCTAGCAAAGATGACCAGTGCGGCCTGCAGGCTATGAACTAGGGTCTTTTGTTTCACGGGATCCATCCTTTCCCGGATAAGGCGTTACCCCCTCAGTCAGGCGCTTTTCGTTCTCGGCGGCTAGGAAATGGGGTCGTCTTTTCAGCATGGTGTTGGGTAGTTTAAGGAATATATCGATCCACCCCCGAATGTTGAAGGGGGCCACCGGAAACACGGCGGGATAGCCGAAGGAACGCATACTGACCGCCTTTATGGTGATGAAAATAAAAGCCCAAATTGTGCCGAACAGCCCCAGTAGGCTGGAGAGACCTAGTACGAAATATTTGAGTACACGAATAGCGCTGACTGAACTGGGCGATGGCAGCGTATAGACAGCTAAGCCGGATAAGGCCACCACAATGGTCATGGTGGGACTAATCAGGCTGGCTTGCACCGCCGATTGCCCCAATATGATAGCTCCCACGATACCAACGGCCTGACCAACGGCCGAAGGCAGTCGCGTACTCGCCTCGATGACGATATCGAAGGCTATCAGCAACAAAAATGCTTCGATAATGGTTGGAAAGGGGACATCCTCCCGGCCGGCCACAATGGAGTTAAATAGGGTAGGGGGGATAATGCCGTGATGAAAAGAAGCCAGTGTTATCCATACCCCCGGTAAGAAAATACTAAAACCGGCACTGAGCAATCGTAGCCAGCGCAAGAAGGTGGCCACCAGTGGTTTTTCATAGTAGTCCTCGGCCGACTGCATAGTCTCGGGCAAAAAGAAGGGGGCAATCAGGCAAGTAGGGTCGCCCTCGGCCATGATGGCTATTCGCCCTTCGCTTAGGGCCCCCAACACCCGGTCGGGGCGTTCGGTTGGTTTAAGTTGGGGCAAAAGGGTAAATGGCTGGTCCTCTAAGAACTCAATTAAATAGGAAACGCCGGGGATGATATCGATATCAATCCGCTTCAGGCGTTCTTCCGCTTCTTTTACCAGTTTTTCTTGGGCTACTCCCTCGATATAAACGATAGCCACATCCGACTTGGAGATACGCCCCAATTGCACAGTTCTTATTTTTAGCCGGGGACTGCTTAGGTAGCGTCGTAGCAAACCTAAGTTCTTATTTAAATCCTCCCCAAAGCTGTGGTGGGGGCCGATAAGCACATCCTCCGATTGGGAGCGCTCAATGCCCCGATCGTGAAATTGGGGAAGGGTTACTGTTATGGCCCTATCCAACCCCTCCATAAGGATAACGGCTGCTCCTTTGGCCAGAACCGTAGCTAAGGTAGTTAGCGATTTCTCCATTTCCCCGGTAGGGGATTTAATTATGCGCTGCAAAAGGGTTTCGGCCGTTAAAGGTGCCGCATGTTTTTGGATAGGATGAATGACATTTTGATTCAAGATTTGCTGATTGATCAATCCCGCATAGAAAAAGAGGGCCACCCGTTTGCCGTCCTGGGTGCGAATTATGCTGGTGCGCAAGTCACTGCTATTGGTCAATAGATCGCTCAGCGCTTGAAAGTCATGTTCAAAGTGGCCGGTTATAACATCGGTTTCGGGCCGCTGTTGCAATTCGCGAATTGGTCGGGGTCTTTTTATGGCCCTTTTCTTGCGCCCATGATGCATAGTTTCACCCTCCTTAGTTCTAGTTTGCCAAGCAAGACCTAGTTTATTAGGGAACTTTTTCTTCTCCCCGGCGTCTGAGAGTATGAATGCGCGACAGAAAGGAGAAGACCATGAAGAAGTTTGTACTTCTAGTTGTAGTCGTAGCTTTAGCGCTGGGATTGACCGCTTGCGCTGAACCTGTAGATGTGCCGCTGGCCGACGTTTTTGAGCAGGTTAAAGAGGCTATCAGGGCTGATTTGCTGGACAGCGGCGCTTTCACCGAGGAGGACCTGGAGGAGGGGCTGCCCGGCCTAATGGAGGGGGACCTGCTGGAGGACGACCTGACGCTGTTTGTCAGCGATCCGGAGATCTTTGCTAAAGAGCTCATGGAGGAGGGGTACATCCTCGCTCCCATGTTCAATGTCATGTCCGATGAGGTAATCGTGATCAAGGCTAAGGACAAAAATGCGGTGGCTGATTTGCAGGCAGCTTTGGAACAGGAGAAGGAAAATCGGCTGAAGCAGTGGGAAGATTACCTGCCTAACCAGCGGGCGAAGGTGGAAAACACCATTATAAAGGCCGAGGGATTATATCTGCTCTATGCCACTTGGGAAGATGCGGAGGTCATTGAAGCCGCCTTCGATCAAGCACTGGGCAAATAAGTAGGGTGGGTTTGCTAGTTTATAAAGGTGCGACTCCGGCAGCCGGTTGCTGCTGGAGCCGCACCTTTTCTCTGCGGTGGCTAGGGGGTTCAGACTATGGTATTTAGTTCTTTGACCTTTCTCTTTGGCTTCTTACCCTTTGTACTACTTGTATATTATCTGGCACCCCGGCGTTGGAGAAACGGCATACTTTTTCTAGTCAGCCTGGTGTTTTATGGCTGGGGTGAGCCGGTCTATATCCTCTTGATGCTGTTTTCCACTATTGTCGATTACACATGTGCCCTAGGGGTAGAACGCTATCGGGGCGACCAGCGGCGGAGCCTCTATTTCCTTCTGGCTTCGGTGATCATTAACCTGAGCCTGTTGGGCTTTTTCAAGTATGCGGATTTTGTGCTGCGCAGCCTTAATAGCTGGCTGGGGCTCAACCTGCCCCTGCTTAATCTGCCGCTGCCCATTGGCATTTCGTTCTACACCTTCCAGACCATGTCATATACCATCGATGTTTACCGAGGCCATGCTCCAGTGCAGAGGAACATTGTTTCCCTCGGAGCCTATGTCACCCTTTTCCCCCAGTTAATTGCTGGGCCCATTGTGCGTTATAGCACCGTGGCCGCACAGATAAACAAGCGAGAGGAAACGGTGGATATGTTTGGCCAGGGAGTGCAGCGGTTTGTCATCGGGCTAGGGAAAAAGGTATTATTGGCTAACAATATCGGTCTGCTCTTTGATCAGGTGAAACTGCTCAACCCTGCAGAACTAAGCTCCTTGACTGCCTGGTTAGGGGTCGTGGCCTTTGCCCTGCAGGTGTATTTCGATTTTAGTGGTTATAGTGATATGGCCATTGGCCTGGGTAAGATGTTGGGTTTTACCTTTCTGGAGAACTTCAACTATCCGTTTATGGCCCAAAGCATTACCGAGTTTTGGCGGCGCTGGCATATTTCCCTGGGTACTTGGTTTCGTGATTATGTCTATATTCCCTTGGGCGGTAGCCGCCAGGGCGCAGCCCGGACCTATCGTAATCTGGCCCTAGTGTGGCTGTTAACGGGCCTGTGGCACGGTGCCAGTTGGAACTTTGTTTTTTGGGGGGCCTATTTTGCCTGCTTCTTGATGCTGGAAAAGGCCCTGCTGCTGAATTGGCTTGAGCGTCTACCACGATTCATCCGTCACGCCTATGCCCTGGCGGTAACGGCCTTTTCTTGGGTGCTCTTCGCCTTTGAAGATTGGCCTACCATAAAGCAGTTTTGGCGGGCCATGCTAGGCATCGGGGAGCGGGGGTTAGCTAGTCCTTTTGACCACTATCTGTTGGCCAATTATGGGCCTCTGTTATTGATCCTGGTTATTGCAGCCACCCCCGTACCCCGTCAAGTAGTGCAAAAATTCCTAGCCACTAGTCAGCGACCCCGGTGGGTGGAGCTTTTATACCCGGCCTATGCCCTTTTGGTTCTAGTATTGTCCACCGCCTATCTGGTGGATGCCAGCTATAATCCGTTCCTGTATTTCCGCTTCTAGGGGGCAAAAATGAAAGTCAATCGAAATCTGACAGTTGTCTTTTTGCTATTCATAGTGGGTTTATCGCTTATTAGTCTTTTTTCACCACCCCGCTTGTTTTCTCCCCGGGAAAACCGTTATCTAGCCCAGCGGCCCCGACTCACGCTCAACAATATACTGACGGGTAAATTCATGGCCGCCTACGAGCAATTTGTTACCGATCAATTTCCCGGGCGCGATAGCTGGGTGTTATTGAAAATGGATGTGGAGCGGCTGCTCAACAAGCAGGAAAGCAGTGGCATCTATTTTGCTCAAGATGGTTACCTACTGGAGCGTTATGAGCTGGATGAACGGTGGCTCCGGCAGAATGCCGATTATATCAGTGGCTTTGCCCAGCGCACCGGATTGCCGACCACCCTATTGTTGGCGCCCACCGCCATCGCCATCTATCCCGAGAAGTTACCTCCGGGGGCTCCCACCGACGAGCAGCAGCTGGCCTGGCAGTTGGTGCGGGAACGATTGGGCTCGGGAGTGGAATTGATTGACGTCTGGGATTCTTTACATGGCCATAAGCAGGAGCCCATCTATTTTCGCACCGATCACCACTGGACCATGCGGGGAGCCTACTATGCCTATCAGGCCCTGTTACTACAACAAGGTAAGCAGCCGCTGCCGCTGAGCAGCCTCAAATCTACCATAGTCAGTAGCAACTTCTATGGCACCCATTATGCCAAGGCCAGCTGGCGGAGGCTGCAGCCCGATGAAATCGAAGTCTTGCATCCCTGGCCAGCGCCGGCGGTAAGCGTATACTACCCGGCAGAAGACCTCCGTCGAGACAGCCTCTTCGTTAGTGCCTATTTAGACCAGGTTGATCAATACGCCTATTTTCTAGGGGGAAACCATGGGATTATGCAGATCAAGACGGCGGCCAATAATGGGCGCAGCCTCTTGGTAGTTAAGGATTCCTATGCCCATTGTTTCTTACCCTTCCTAACGGCCCATTACGAGCATATCCATGTGCTGGACCTGCGCTATTTCTCCCTCAGCGTCAGTCAGTATGCCCAGGAGCATGGTTGTGATGAAGCCCTATTTCTTTTTAGTATCAGTCAATTTAGCCAACCGGCCAGTCTACACAAATTAAGTCAAGATTGAGGGGTGGGGCATAGACTAGAAATAAGACTATTTTGAACGGAGGTCGGTAGAATGCGGAAACAATATCGAGTAGGGGTGATCGGGGCCACCGGTATGGTGGGGCAACGCTTTGTAACCCTGCTGGCGGATCACCCCTGGTTTAATATTACTGCCGTTGCGGCCAGTAGTCGCTCCGCCGGTCAGCCCTATGGCCAGGCGGTGGCGGGCCGCTGGATGATGCCTACCCCCGTACCCCAGTCGGTGGCCCAATTGACTGTGCTAAACGCAACCCAGGTGGATGAGGTGGCACGTCAGGTAGATTTTGTATTTTGTGCGGTGGAAATGGATGCGGCCGCTACTCGTGAGTTGGAAGATAGCTACGCCCGGGCCGGTATCCCCGTAGTCTCCAATAACTCGGCCCACCGGGGAACGCCCGATGTGCCCATGCTGATACCGGAGATTAACCCCCAGCATTTAGAGGTTATCCCGGCGCAGCAGCGGCGTTTGGGTAGCCAGCGGGGCTTTGTAGTTGTCAAGCCCAACTGTTCGTTGCAGAGTTATGTGCCGGCAATCCATGCCCTGATGGAGTTTGAGCCGACGGAGATTTTAGCTTGTACTTACCAAGCCATTTCCGGTGCCGGTAAAACCTTTGACACCTGGCCCGAAATGGTGGATAACGTTATCCCCTATATAGCTGGTGAAGAGGCTAAGAGTGAACAAGAACCCTTAAAGATCTGGGGCCAAGTGGAAGGCGGCGCCATCCGCCCGGCCCAGTCACCCCGCATCGCCACCCAGTGCATTCGCGTGCCGGTTAGCGATGGCCACCTGGCTGCCGTGTTTGTCAACTTTGCTAAAAAGCCCAGCCGGGAAGAGATTCTGGCCCGGTGGGCAACCTACCAGGGCGAGCCGCAGCAGCTACGGTTGCCTAGCGCACCCCAACCCTTTATTCAGTATTTAAGTGCCGCTGATCGTCCCCAGACTAAGCTGGATCGGGATTTCGGTAATGGGATGGGTATAACTGTGGGCCGCTTGCGTGCGGACACCATCTTTGATTACAAATTCGTTTGTCTCTCCCACAACACCCTGCGCGGTGCCGCCGGTGGCGCCATCCTCAACGCCGAGCTTTTGGCCGCCAAGGGCTATTTTGACTAGGACGAGCGCTAGTCACTCCAACAGGCTTCCTGCTTGTGTCTTAGCTATCGTGGTAGAATATAAGGGTGTGTTTGTCATTTTATTTCGATTAGGGCTCCTAAAAAGTCCTTGAAGTTTCGTGTGTGGGGTGCGAAACTTTCCGCTCTGTAAGAAGCCTGTTCCCAGTGGGGCAGGCTTTTTGCATTTCCCAATATGATTGGCCCTGCTTTTAGATATACTTAGGGTATATGAAGGAATTCACTTGGTGTCTGGAGAGTTTGGGTGACTCGGAGGAGGTATCTATTCATGCGCCAGGTTTGGGTTGATGCGGATGCTTGCCCGCGGGCGGTGATGCAGTTTCTGCGCGCCAATCAGGCTAAGCTCGGTTATGATCTGTGGACCGTCGCTAGCAGTAATCATCTGTTGAGCGGCCACCAGCATATTACCGTTGATGCGGAACCGCAAGCCGTCGACCTGGTGATTGCCAACCGTATACAAGCGGGCGACATTGTGGTCACCCAAGACTGGGGCTTGGCTGCCATCGTTTTGGGTAAAGACGGCCAGGCCATCGCTCCTAACGGTCTCATTTATACCAGCGAACGCATGCCCTTTATGCTGGAGCAACGCAACCTGTTGGCCCGGCACCGCCGCGGCGGCGGACGCACCAAGGGACCGGCTGCTCGTACCACCGCTGATGATGAGCGTTTCCAGCAAGCCTTTATGCACCTTTTGCAAGAAGCTGGGAAGGAGCCGGAAGAATAATGTGGCCGTGCCCAAAATGTGGACGCGAGTTCAAGAGGAAAAAACAGAGCCATTTCTGCTGCCAGAGCCATAGGCCAATGTGCATCCACTATTCACTCCGCCCGGCACTGCCTCGGGCTCGCCCTATATGGCGCGTTAGCTGTTGCCTATGATTGTCTGGGAACCGAAGTTCCTTGGGACCAGCTGGAGGGGTGCGCCGCTGAGGAGTGCGGGCGCATGCTGGATGCCCTCCGTGTGGTGTCTGTGGCCAAGGAGCCAACCCAGCAAAGATCGACTGGAAATGCTGAAGCAAGACGGTATTGGCAAAATTGTCTAGGTATTTTTTCATGGCAGGAGCAAAGCTCTAAGTGACGAAACATAATTAATATAGTAGTTGAGAAATCATAGCAATGCTGTTGCAGCAAAAGGAGGAGTATTAATGACAAGGGAGCAACTGTTGACCGAGGGTTTGTTAGCCAAATTCTTGCGTTATGTGCAGATTGATTCGCCATCGCTGCCGGGGCAGGCTACCACCCCCAGTACTAAAGAACAGTGGGTTATCGCCGAACAGCTGTGCAACGAGTTGAAAACCCTAGGTTTGGAAGATGCCAAGGTGGATGAGCATGGCTTTGTTACGGCTACTTTACCAGGAAACGTGACCGGCTGCCCAGTGGTCGGCTTTTTAGCCCACATGGACACGGTTCCAGGGGTACCGGGCCACGGCGTACGCCCAATCGTGCATGAAAACTATGATGGCGGCGATATCCAGCTGCCCAGTGGCGATGTGCTAAGCCCCGAGGCTTTCCCGCTCCTATTGAAAGCTAAGGGACACACCATTATTACTTCCGATGGCACCACCCTCTTAGGAGCCGACGATAAGGCGGGTGTGGCCGCAATTATGGAAGCCATCTGTCATCTATTACAGCATCCGGAAATCGAACATGGACCCATCAAAGTCGCTTTCACTCCCGACGAAGAGATTGCTACCGGCATCGCCCACTTCGACGTAGAGTCCTTTGGTGCCGATCTGGGGTACACCATCGATGGTGGCAGTTATGGGACTATGCAAGACGAGACCTTTAATGCGGATAATTACATAGTCACCATCCATGGCGTCAGTGCCCATACGGGAACGGCCCGCAATGCCATGATTAATGCTGTCCATTTGGCCGGCGAGTTTGTCGGTGCTATCCCGGCTACCATGCGACCGGAAACAACCGATGGTATGCTCGGGTTTATTCATCCTGATACCATCCAGGGCAACGTGGAACGGGTGGAAATTAAGATATATGCCCGCGACTTTACGAGAGAAGGTTTGGCTGCCAAGGGCGAAATCTTGCGGGGTTTAGGAGAAGATCTGATGCGTCGTTATCCCGGTAGTAAATTTGAGATGAAGCGGGTTAGCGGTTATCGCAATATGAAGGAAGTCCTTAAGGAATATCCAAAGATTGTGCAGATAGCCCAAGAAGCCATCCGCCAGACGGGCATCGAGCCCATTATGGAACAGGTGCGGGGCGGTACCGACGGTTCCCAGTTAACTTTCATGGGTCTGCCGTCTCCTAACCTGTTTTACGGTGGCAGTAACGCCCATTCCCGTTTAGAGTGGGCTTCACTGCAGTGGATGGAAAAGGCCGCCGATATGATTATCAATATTGCCCAGCTGTGGGCAAAAGAAACTAGTATTTAAAGCTTATCGCCATACATGTATCCTTCCTTTCCAAGGCATTCTATCCATGAGGTGAGTGCTTTGGAGCGGGAGATTGAGGTTTTAAACAAAATCTTGAAGGGTGAATACATGGCTATAGGAGTTTACGACACCCTAGCTAGCAACCTGCCCGCCGGTAGCCTGCGAGAAGATTTGAGCAGTATTCAAAAGGACCATGAAAGACATGCCCAAATACTAACAGATTACATTAAACAGCGGGGCGGTGAGCCTGTAACCAGTGCCGGAATGGCCGGTTCTATGGCAGAGATGATGAGTAGTATACGCACCCTAGTCCATCCCAATGAACAAGATATTATTCGTCAATTGTACGATGGGGAAGACCAGGGTCTGGCTAAGGCGGTGCAATATGCGGAACGGGATTTGGGGCCGGAAGCTCGCGCCCTTGTGGAGCAGATCTTTAGCGATGAGCACGACCATCTGAAGACGCTGCAGCGCCTTCTGCATCAAGAAGCTAGCCAAGAATAGCAACGGATATGGAGGGGCGGGTTGACTCTAAAAGCCTGTCCCTTTTTCCTGGCCGCAGGGGAAAAAGAATCCTGTAGCGAAGTAAATATTTATATCAAATAGACTGAAGGGAGGAAGTAAGTAATGGAAGATTTCTTAGGCAGATTGAAACGGACGATTAACAAAGGAATTTCCACGGTTAGTGAAAAGTCGGCCTCTATGCTGGAAACCGCCAAGATGAGAGGACAGATAGCTCGCCTAGAAGATCGTAGAAATGAGCTGCTGCATGACCTGGGCAGCAATGTCTATCTAGGTTATAAGAACGGAGCCATGGATGACGAATTTATCGCCGAAAAGTGCGAAGAAATCAGTGCTATTGAGCTTGATATCCAGAAGAAGACAGAAGAATTAGAGGCCTTTTTGGCTGAACAACAGATGCCGGCAACCGCAGCTGAGAAGTGCGAGTGTGGGGCCGATATCCAACCGGGTAATAGGTTCTGCCCCCATTGCGGAAGACAATTGGAGGAATAAGGTTTAGACTGACACAGAGAAGAGGGTGGCACCCTGATGGGTGACACCCTCTTCTGCACTTTTATACATCGGTTAGCTCCGCCGACTGTTCGGTCCACTAAAGGACCTTCTTGCACCTCTCTCTTCTCGGGTTAGCTGAGTTCTTTTTCAGCCAGGGTTCAACTATATCCTTGAACACCTCGTGGTTAACCAATATTCTGTTGAGCCAGTAGGGATCGTTTTCAGCATCGATCACCCGGGGAGCTAGAATACAAGCGGTCCTAAAGCCGGCCTTTTTCAACAGGGGCACCAGCTCAGGATCGCCTTCTCCAAAAGGATAAGCAAAATCTCGTACTTTTACCCCTGAAAGTTTGCTTTCGATTGTCCGCTTGCTTTTAATTAGATCTCTCAGGAATTCGCATTTCTGGGCGGAATTATAGAAAACTGGAACGTCGTTTTCTAAGCGATGCATGTCGTAGGTATGCGACCCTATTGTTGCCAATCCGCTGTCGACCATCTCCTGTATTTGTTCCCATGAGGCAAGAGTGAGGTTCTCGTAGTCTTGGCTACCTACATGTCCAGCGATGAGGAAGAGTGTAAAGGGCACATTGTGCTCCTTTAAGATAGGAAAAGCATTCTCATAAACCGATTGATCCACATCATCGAAAGAAATCCAGACACAGTTATTGGGGAATTTTCCTCTCTTGCGCATTTTCCTTAGTTGTTTAGGGGTGACAAAAACTGCGTCATGTTCCTTTAACACCCTAATATGTTCCTCGAACTCACTTACATAAACCGAGTACCGGCCTAGTTCATCCGAGCCCGATAAAAACTCCAATACCTTAGTAGCCAAGTTATCTTTCCTTACTCGATGATAGTTCAGTGCTAGACAACCCTTTGACTGTAAAGGTTCGGGGAAATGCATTGCTAACCTGTCCCTTGCTTTTACCTTATCCGCGACTATTATCGTCAGCAGGACCAATAGTAATGCTATCCCGATGATCTTAATAAGCCTATTAGGATTCTTCATTCTCAAAACTCCCAACACGTATCGGATTGTGCTTTAATGTAATCGTTTTGGGGGCTTGCAATGCGTCATAATCGGCTTCATCCAAAATGTTTAGGTCTAGGAGATCCATTTTTGTGGTAGCAGCCGGGTATGTCCCTCGGGGCAACTTGTCATACTTTTTGCGATGGTAATAACTCCAGCCCCAAAGCAGTGCATATATCGATAAGAATAGTACAGCAACGAGCTTCATGAAAGCTTTGACTTCTAAGCCGGTCATTTTATAAATCAATCGAAGCAAGGCCGGGTAGCCGTGCCTTAACGATAATAAGGCATCCAAGAAAAAGTAAATTACACTCAGGCTATAAAGCCAAACTAGGGCTGTACTTAGGGCCACAAGCATCTCACGCCACCAAATTTTCTGGGACCTAACAATAAACTCTTGGTTTAGCTGGCTTTTCGAAAGCCTCGGTCCGGACTTGCCCATGTGGCGTACCCTCCTTTAGCCTGGTTCCTGATGGCCCTTGGGAAAGCAAACATGACAATCATCGCGTTTAGTAGCCAATAAATGAAAGGGTACCATGCTCCCCAGAGGAAGTATTTTATTACGTCATCGTACTTGCTTTCTATGATCAAAGATGATAGCAGCTGTATGTTGCAAAGAAACGCTAAGGCAAAGGATGAGAACGTCAACCAGATAAAAAGTTCATGCAGAGTTTCTGCCACAATTAAATGGTAGACGGTTGTAATAGTCCAAGCCTGAGTCCAGAGAATGGTTAGCCATTGCTCGTAGAAAATGGGCCACATGTGCCTTTGGCGCCGGTCCAAGATTATTTTCCAATGACGAAGCACTACTTCCTGTCCGCCCTGGGCCCAGCGGATTCTCTGCGCCCAAATGCCCTTCAGTGTCTCAGGCACCAGCATCCAGCAGAGGGCTCTTGGTTCATAGCGTATATCCCAGCCCTTTTCTTGTAGTTTCCAGGATATAGCGATATCGTCCGTTATAATATCATGATCCCATAAGCCTACATCCACTAGCGCCTTTTTTCTAAAGGCGGCAATCACTCCAGAAACGGTCATAATTTTGCCCCAGACGCGCTGCGTCCGCTTGATAGCACCAATAATCGAGGCATATTCAACAATTTGCAGCTTGGCCAGTAATGTATCGCGGTTACGTATTCTAGGGTTGCCTGTAACCGCGCCTAGGCGTTCACCCTGGTGGAAAAAATGATAGATCAAATAATGGGCTGCGTAGGGATCTAGAAAAGCATCGGCATCAATGCAGATTAAGTATTCGGCCTTGGCGGCAATAGTGGCCAGCTTAAGGGCCGTGGCCTTGCCTCTGTTCTCCTGGCAGTCTATTACTCTCAGATCATCGTATTTTAAAGCCAGTCGGTGCAGTATCTCCCCGGTATGGTCAGTACTGCCATCATTTACTGCGATGATTTCTCTGTTCGTGTAAGCTATTTTTTCTATGTGGGTAATAGTTTCTTCAATAATAGCCTCTTCGTTATAGCAAGGTATTAGAATGCTGATCATGGGCCACTGAAAGTTTTCAAGGTCTAGATCTATTTCGTGCTCGCGCCTTCTAACATAGAGGATTGAGCCCGCTACCCATAAGAAGGACATCAATAAGGGATACCAAAAGACGAAACCACCTAGCAAACTGATCAGCCGTTCCATGGGCTGTCCCCTTTCCCTATGGGCTCTATGCATTGTTAATAGATATGTTTTTGGGTGGGTGCTTATGCCATCCTTAACGACTGAACTCGAGTCTATTTTGATTGAGGCGAGAATAGTGTCTAAATGTATCAGCTGTTTTATGCCCGTGGGGAAGAAGGAACCAGCAGCTCTATATGGATTACAAATTAGAGCGCGTCCTCGCTGGAGGGAGGACGCGCTTTCTTTGGCGTTACTTTTGCCCAATCAGGGCCAGCATTTCTTCAATGTTATTGGTGGGGCGTTGGCAGGCGAAGTTGCTACAGACATAGGCGGTGGCCCGATCGTTCTTGGTTTTCATGCCCCGCACAAAAGGCGCCATGGTGGCCACCGTTTCCTGTCTTTCCGACTTGTCCGGATAAAGTAGGGTAACCGTATGGGGCAGAAAACGCTGGTGGAGGGCCTCTAGCATAGCCCGGGTGTCCCCCTTAGCCGGGTCGCCCACGATAACCACCTCCTGGGTGGGGCCCAGGGCAAAATCGAGGGCCATGAGAGCGAAACTATGGCCGGCGGGCTGCTGGCTGATTTGCTCACCAAAGGTCTGCCACAGCCGGGAAGCATAGGCTTCCAGCTCTTCATCGCCCGTCAAGCGGGCTAGGCGCAAGCAATTGAGGGCTGCCACCGAATTGCCCGCTGGTATGGCCCCATCGTAGATTTCTTTCGGGCGCAGGATAAGCTCTTCCGCGTCGGTGGCCGTAAGGTAAAAGCCCCCGCCTTCTTCGTCCCAGAAATCCTTAATCATAATTTCTTGTAGTTTAAGGGCCCAAGCCAGATAGTTGGTTTCCTGGGTGGCGGTGTATAGCTCAATCAGCCCCCATACTAAGAAAGCATAGTCATCCAGCTGGGCGGAGAATGCCGCTTCCCCCTCCCGCCAGCGTTTATAGAGTCTCCCCGACGGGGTGAGCAGATGGGAGCGAATAAATTGGGCACAGTTGGTGGCCGCTTGCACATAGCCTTCGTTGGCAAAGGACCGGCCGGCCAGTGCTAAGGCGGCTAACATCAGGCCATTCCAATCGGTAAGGATTTTGGTGTCCTTAAAGGGGTGTACGCGCCGTTGACGGGCGACCAGCAATTTCTGCCGAATTAGCTGCCACCTCTCCGCCAATTCCGCCTCGGTTAACCCCTGTTGGGAAGCCAGTTGGGCTAGGGATTGACGCCGATGCAAGATGTTGGTGCCGTTTCTTTTCCTAGTGGCTTCCTCCAAGTAGTTGCCCTCCGAGCTAACGTGATAGACGGCGATAGCCAGGGCAGCTTCTGCAGGGGATAGGACCTCTTCCAGCTCGGCCACTGTCCAGACATAGAATTTGCCTTCCACCCCTTCGCTGTCCGCGTCTTCCGCCGCATAAAAGCCTCCCGCCGGGTGTTGCATGTCGCGGATCACATAGTCTAGGATTTCGGTAGCAGTCTGAGCAAAATCGGACCGTTGGGTAGCTTGCCAGGCTTCGGTATAGGCAATGGCCAGCAGCGCTTGGTCATAGAGCATCTTTTCAAAATGGGGAACTAACCACTGTCGATCGGTGGCATAACGATGAAACCCACCGCCGACCTGATCGCAGATTCCACCCATACTCATCTTTTCTAGAGTAGCCTCCACCATGGCCAAGGCTTGCTCCTCCCCAGTGCGGCGCCAATAGCGCAAAAGGAAGCCAAGGTTGTGAGGAGTGGGGAATTTAGGGGCCCGGCCAAAGCCGCCATGGGTAGGGTCAAAGGCCCGGGTGAAGTAACTATAGGCCTTATGCAAAGTATCTTCATTAAGCTGGGTAGTGGCTCTGGTCGCCGGCGTTGTTAACTCCCGCGTTTCCTGCACAATTAGTTCGGCCCGCTGCACCAAAGCTTGCCGCTCTTCCCGCCACGCCTTGCCAATAGCGGCTGTTAACTCCAGCAGGCCCGGGCGGCCATAACGACTGCGGGGTGGAAAGTAGGTGCCGGCGTAAAAAGGATGTTTGTCCGGAGTCATGATGATGGTCAGTGGCCAACCCCCACTGCCCGTAAGGGCTTGGCAAACGTTCATATAGACCGTGTCGATGTCGGGCCGTTCTTCTCGATCCACTTTGATGCAGACAAAGGTCTCATTGAGAGTGGCTGCTACTTCCTCGCTTTCAAAGGATTCCCGCTCCATTACATGACACCAGTGACAGGTGCTATACCCCACACTCAGTAGAACGGGTACATCCCGCCGTTTAGCTTCCCGGAAAGCCTCTTCTCCCCAAGGGTACCAGTCCACCGGGTTATAGGCATGTTGCAGAAGATAAGGAGATTTCTCGTGGATTAACCTATTGGGCTTTCGATCAGTTGTCACCAGAGATCACCGCCTCGTAGCGAAATATTTTCCTCCTGACTACTGTGCCCCTGGGTCAACCGGGCGATACTTGACCACAAGACCACATCTTCCTCCCTCAGCCCTCTCTGGAACCGTTTTTCCCCCGTTCGCATAATATAGGCAAAGATATATCTTATCTGCTATAAGAACGAGCCGTACTTTTATAAAGAACTATTAACCCCATCTCCCGCGGGATAGAGGAGGTGAAGCGATGGCTTCGCACTTAAGGATCAGCGGTCCCCTCTTTGTTAGATCATCACCCAGGGGCAGAGTCAGCTTTTCGCTGGTCGTTTCCAACCTGTCCATCAACGATGTGCTGGTAAGAGTAAAGGTTTATGGGGCGGCCTTTTCAGGGTTTGATACGGCGGTGACTTGGGTTCAGTTGGCAGATGAAGATTTTCCCTTGGAAAGCGGTCAGACCGACACCCTGGAGTTCCGGGTAGATAAAAAGTTTGACTGTTATCAGTTCAATGTAGAAAATTCCCTACCTAACCTTTGTTTTCATGCTGCCCTTTATTTGCTTTCTGGTAAGCAAAAGCCATTGCGTGCCACACCCCTGGTGGTGGGCAATGAGTGGGAACTGATAGAGATTAAGCCCTAAAATATGGGAGGTGAGATGTTAAATGCCAGTAAGAACTAGTGGTCCTCTGTACGTGGGTCCCCACATGCGACAAGACTATCGTTTCGGTTTGTTGTTGTCCAATTTAAGCGGAGGACTAGCCCAAGTGCAAATAGTTGTTTACGGCGCTCCCTTTGTGGGGGCTGACGATCCCTCCAATTGGAGTATCATCGTGAATAGAACAGTCGATGTGGACAATGGAACAGTGGTACCCATTACCGTACCCGTGAGTAGGGAGTATGCCTATTATCATATTTTTGTAGAAGATACACTTTTTCAGCCTTGCTTCCATGCGACCCTTTATCTTTTCCATCGGTATTGGCATAGCCGGCGCAGTTCTCTTTTGATTAAAGGCAATGAGTGGGAGATAGTGCCTAACTTACCACCGCAACCCTAGCGGGTCTCACCAACTGGGTAGGCGCCCTTGATAAAAGCTTTGGGCGGGGCTGTCGCATTTGCGATAGCCCTTGGCGCTAAAGGCT
>JAMNZE010000080.1:0-28495 GCA_023622465.1 Bacillota bacterium
ACGGGCCAGCATGCTGTATGCGGGCACACTGGTTACCCGTGGCCATGGCAGCGGCTTAGTGGTTGCTACCGGTATGGACACGGAGGTGGGCCAAATCGCCCAGATGATGCAAGAGGTGGAGCGGGAGCCTACTCCCCTTCAGGCCCGGTTAGAGCAGTTGGGCCAGTATATCGTCTGGGGTTGCTTGCTAATCTGTGCAGCGGTCGTCGCAATGGGCGTGTACCGCGGCGAAAACCCGACCACCATGTTCCTGGCCGGCGTGAGCTTAGCGGTGGCGGCCATCCCCGAGGGGTTACCGGCCATCGTTACCATCGCTTTGGCTATCGGAGTGCAACGGATGATCAAAGTCCAGGCCATTGTGCGCAAACTGCCCGCGGTAGAGCGATAAAACCGGTACCTTAACCAAGAATGAAATGACGGTGCGCCGGATTTGGCTGGCCAGTGGGCTGGTAGAAGTAACTGGTAATGGGTATGCGCCGGAAGGGGAGTTAAAGCGGGATGGGCACCCCGTGCCTATTGCCCAAGCGTCCGATTTAGAAAGGTTGCTTACTATTGCCGCCCTATGCAACAACTCGGCGGTAACTGTGCAGAAGGAAAGGGTGGGGCGCTTTGGCAGAACGCACACCGTTTACCAAGCGAAGGGTGATCCTACGGAGGCGGCCTTACTGACGGTGGCCGCTAAGGCTGGCTTGAGCCGGGAACAGTTGTTGCTGGATTATGAGGTGCTAGACGAAATCCCCTTCGATTCTGATCGCAAGCGCATGAGTATTTTGGTAGCCGATAAACGGGGGAACCGGTGGCTATACAGTAAGGGTGCCCCCGATGTGCTGTTATCCATGTGTACCCATTATCTGGATGGCAGTTCGGTCAAACGCTTAACACCCCAGCAGGTGGAGCGGGTGCAGGCTGTTTTGGAGGAAATGGGCGATGCAGCTCTCCGGGTACTGGCGGCGGCCTATCGGCGCGTGGAGCAGGTGCCTAGTCAAATAAATATTTTAGAGAGTCAGCTGGTTTGTTGGTGGGTACCGATGACCGGGTCTATTCGGGCACCGATTTAGATCAGCTGACCGGAGCCGAGTTAAATAGGGCTCTACTACAGGGAAGTGTTTTTGCTCGTGTTTCGCCCCACCACAAGTTGAAAATTGTCCGAGCTTTGAAGCAGGCAGGGCAGGTGGTGGCTATGACCGGCGATGGCATTAACGACGCACCGGCCCTAATGGAAGCGGATATTGGGGTGGCCATGGGGCAAAACGGCACCGATGTGGCCAAAGAAGCGGCCGCCTTGGTGCTCCAGGATGATAATTTTGCCACCATAGTTGCTGCCATTCGGGAGGGCAGGAGTATTTATGATAACATACGCAAATTTATACGTTACCTACTTTCCTGCAACGTGGGCGAACTCCTAACCGTATTCTTAACCATGTTGCTACGCCTACCTCTGCCTTTAAAACCGTTACAGATCTTGTGGGTAAATCTGGTGACCGACGGTTTGCCGGCTATGGCCTTGGGGGTGGAACCGGCCGACTTCAATCTGATGGAACGTCCTCCCCGGCCCAAGCAGGAGAATATCTTTGCCCGGGGCTTGGCCCGCCGCATTATTACCCGCGGTACTTTGATAGGTATCACCACCACCCTGGTATTTGCCAGCACTATGTTAAGTAGCGGTGACTTAAAGTTGGCCCGTACCATGGCTTTTGCCACTTTGGTCTTCTGTCAGTTGTTCCACGTGTTTGATTGTCGGTCGGAGACTATGGGCATAATGGAAAAGGGCCTATTCACCAATCCCTATTTAATTGTGGCCGTGTTCCTTTCCAGCCTCATGTTTCTGGCGGTACTTTATGTACCCGGCCTGCGCCGGCTGTTTGACACGGTGGCTCTCGATTTAACCCAATGGGTGGTGGTATTGGTGGCCGCCGGGCTACCTACGTTGGTGATCGGCCTCCGGCGCCTCTTACGTCGGCGGTAGCAACTGGTAGGCAAAAAAGCAGGAATTGGTCCCGCCAAAGCAGAAAACAATAAGGGCGCAGTAGCGTCCTTTTTTCATTACGTGGACTTGGTTATGCTGCCCGGTCTAGCATTGTTCTGTTGGACCAGGTTTAGTACAATAGTAGAGGGGGATTAGGGCTAATGGCATTAAGTATGACCGGTTTTGGCCGCGGCGAGGCAACTACTGAGGTGGGCACCATCGTTGTGGAAATGAAGACGGTAAATCATCGCTATTTGGACATTGCTATCCGGGCACCTAAGGAGTTTAATTCCTTGGAGGAGTGTTTGCGGAGTACAATTCGCCAAACCCTAAGCAGGGGCAGGGTGGATGTTTATGTCCGCTTCACCCCTTCGGCGGAACAGATTCCAACTGTGGCGGTCAACATACCTTTGGCCAAAGCCTATATGGCCCAGGTGGAACTTTTGCAGGCGGAAACCGGGTTGGACGGTCACTTGACTCCCCGCGACCTTTTGGAGCTCCCACAAGTTATAACGCTGGAGGAGCCCCAATTAGACCCGGAGGCGTTGCGCGCGCCTTTACTGGAGGTTACGCAGGCTGCCTTGGAGCAGGTGGTCAGCATGCGTCAGCAGGAAGGCGGGCGGCTGATAGCCGATATGCGGCAGCGACTAGCTACTCTAGCAGAACTGCTAGTGGCCGTTGAAGAACGGAGCCCGGAAGTAGTTAATGAATATAGGCAAAAACTTAGCCAGCGCTTGCAAGATATGTTGCCCGAAGGAGTGGTCGATGAGTCTCGTCTGGCCCAAGAGGTGGCTATTTTGGCCGACCGGGCCTGTATTACGGAAGAGATTGTTCGACTCCGCAGTCACTTTGCCCAATTTGAACTGTTGCTCGGCAAGCAGGAGGCCATTGGGCGCCAGTTAGATTTTCTCGTGCAGGAGATGAATCGGGAGATCAATACCATTGGCTCTAAGGCAAACGATGCAAAAATTGCCCAGCTAGTGGTGGAGATGAAAAGTGAACTGGAGAAAATACGTGAGCAAACTCAAAACATAGAATAGAGGTATTTAAAGGTGGAGGTTAGGTTTGTTAGTATAGGTTTTGGAAACATGGTGGCGGCCCACCGGATGGTAGCCATCGTCAGTCCGGAATCGGCACCTATTAAGCGCCTTGTGCAAGAGGCTCGGGAGAGGGGCATGCTCATTGACGCCACCTATGGCCGCCGTACACGCGCCGTCATAATTACGGATAGCGATCACGTTATTCTTTCAGCGGTGCAACCGGAGACGGTTGCCCAACGTTTGCATAAGAACGAGGACGATGAGTGATTTGCATGGGGGAAAAAGTGGAAACAAATAAGCGAGGTATACTTCTAGTAGTATCGGGTCCATCGGGCGTGGGCAAGGGCACTATTTGTGGACAGCTTCTGCAGGAGCTGCAGGACATCCAGTTTTCTATTTCGGTGACCACCCGCGCTCCACGACCCAACGAACAAGATGGGGTTAACTATTACTTTATAACGGAAGACGAATTTCAAAGCATGCGGGCCGCAGGAGAATTGTTAGAGTGGGCCGAGGTCTTCGGCAACTACTATGGAACACCCCGTAAGGCTGTAGAAAAGGCTTTAGATGAAGGAAAAGATATACTTTTGGAGATAGATATACAAGGGGCATTGCAAGTTAAAGCCGCTTTTCCCGAGTGTGTGCTCGTATTTGTCTGGCCGCCTTCTTACCAAGAGCTGGAGCGACGCATCCGCCAGCGGGGCACCGAAACCCCCGAGTCGCTGAGCCGTCGTTTGCGAAAAGCCAAGTTGGAAATGTCCCATGTGGTAAACTACGACTATGTGGTTGTCAACCAACCGGGCCAGGTAGCAGCTGCTGTGAAAGAAATAGAAGCTATTTTGATAGCCGAGAAGGCAAGGGTTGCACGGCTGATGCCCTGGTTACAGCAGTCATTGAAGGAGGTCTAGATAAATGCTTATTTATCCATCGATAGACAGCCTGATGGAGAAGGTGGACAGCAAATATGTGTTAGTTGTTATTGCCGCCAAGCGGGCCCGCGAACTGCAAGATATGAAGCCGGACAACGAAGGAGGCAGCAAGAAAAAACCGGTTACGCAGGCTTTAGAAGAAGTAGATGCCGGTATCATCACCTATCAGCGGGAACGCGCTTCTTAAACTTGCTTGAAAAGATGAAGCCAGAAAGCATGACGAGAAGTCATGCTTTTTTAACCATTTAGATTAGATGGCGGCAAGGGGGGGTGGGGATGAGCAAAATAGCAGAGGTTTATGTGGATTTGGCGGTGCACCAGGTGGACCGGGTTTTCCATTACTCGCTACCCGAGGGCCTTACGGTGCGAGCAGGGCAAGCGGTGCGGGTACCCTTTGGGCATCGAAAGGTTTTGGGGATTGTGGTCGGTCTCTGTGAGGAATCGCCGTACCCCCACTTAAAGGATATAGCCGAGGTTTTATACGACGGAGAAACGGTAATTACCGCCGAGCAATTGCATCTAGCCCGGCTTTTAGCTGACTACTATCTGTGTCCCTTAAGTCTAATTTTGCGGCAGATGTTGCCCTTTCGTTTGGATAGCAGTGCCTGGCCCAAGCCGCAAGTCAGGAAGATGATTGTGCCGGTGGTAGATCGTTTGCCGGAAGAGTTGTCGGCGCGGGCAGTAAAGCAGAGGGAGATCCTAACCCGGGTCTTGAGGTTAGGCAAAGTGCCGCGGGAGGAAATTGATTCCCCCTCCGCTTTGAAACAATTAATAGATAAGGGTTACGTGCGCCAAATTGCTGTGCCTGTGGAGCCGGCAGGACTGGTGAGCGAGGTTAACAGTCCCATTAAGCCACCGCAGCTAACCCCGCAGCAGGAGGAAGTCTTACAACAGTTGCTGGCGGGACTGGACAGCGGTCAACCCACCACCTGGCTTTTACATGGTGTCACCGGCAGCGGTAAAACCGAAGTCTATATGCGCCTTATAGCTGCCGCCTTAGAACGGGGACAACAGTGCCTCATGTTGGTGCCGGAGATATCTCTCACTCCCCAAATGGTAGCCCGCTTTCAGGCTCGCTTCGGTAGTCGGGTGGCCGTGTGGCACAGCGGTCTAACCCCGCGGGAGCGCTTTGACGAATGGCGACGTATCAGGGGGGGCTCGGCCCAGATTGTGATCGGGGCCCGGTCGGCCATTTTCGTCCCCTTAACCCGGCTGGGGGTAATCATACTGGATGAAGAGCATGACCAGAGCTACCAGCAGGATGAAAATCCTCGCTACCATACGCGGGTTGTAGCCCAATTGCGGCAGCGCACCAGCAATTGTTTACTCCTGTTCGGCAGTGCCACACCCTCCTTGGAAACCTACACGGCCAGTGAGTTGGGCAGATGCCAACGTTTGGAACTGAAGGAGCGGGTCAGTGAGCGGCCGCTACCGCCGGTGCGGGTGGTGGACATGCGAGAGGAGTTGCGGGCGGGGCACAAGGCACCTATCAGCCGGCGTCTGGAATATGCTTTGGAGCAATGTTTGCAGCGCCACGAGCAGGCCATCCTATTACTAAATCGGCGGGGCTTTGCTAGTTTCTTGCTCTGCCTTGACTGTGGGTACGTGCCCTACTGCTCCAGTTGCGATATTTCGTTAACCTACCATCTCAGCACCGATCGCTTGCATTGCCATTATTGTGGCCAGCAACAAGCGGTCTTGCACACCTGCCCCGACTGTGGTAGTGATAGACTGACAACCCAGGGGATAGGTACGGAGCGTTTGGAGGCCTATTTGCAGACCCGCTTCCCTGAGGCCAAGATAGGACGCATGGATCGGGATACTACTACCGGGCGCAATGCCCATGCCCGCATATTGCAAGCCTTTGGGCAAGGAAATTACGATATCTTAGTGGGAACGCAAATGATTGCCAAAGGATTAGATTTCCCGCGGGTTACTCTGGTGGGAGTGGTAGGCGCCGATAGTGGACTGCACATTCCCGATTTTCGCTCGGCGGAGCGCACTTTCCAGTTGTTAACCCAAGTGGCCGGTCGGGCCGGCCGCGGCGATCGTCCGGGCGAGGTAATATTGCAGGCCTTTAACACCCAGCATTATGTTTTGGAATGTGCCCGCAACCACGATTACCTGGGGTTCTACCAGCAAGAAATGCAAATGCGTCGCCAGGGTGCCTATCCGCCCTTGGGTTATATGATCACTCTGTTTCTTACTAATGAGGACGAAAACGAGTTGATCACCGACGCAGCCTTCCTGGCGGCCCGGTTAACCGAACTTTTTGGTGGTACTGCCCAGATAATCGGTCCGGCGCCCTGTACGGTGAGCAAAATCAAGAATAGTTTCCGCTGGCAAATAATTGTCAAGTCGGGAGAGCGAAGGCGGTTAAGACAGCTTGTAGAGAGGGCGTTAGCTGAGTACTACGACGCTAAACGGCCAACTCAAATCATATTAGAGTTCGATGCTTAGGAGGAGATCAAGTGGCTATTAGGCTATTACGTACAGTAGGAGATCCGATACTACGCAAGCAGGCTATGGAGGTCAAACGATTCGACGCCACGCTAGAGCGGCTATTAGATGACATGGCCGAAAGTATGTATTATTACGAAGGCGTAGGGCTAGCGGCTCCGCAAATTGGCATTAGCAAACAAATTGTGGTTATCGATGCCGACGAAAGCGGTTTGCTGGAGCTGGTCAATCCGGAAATTGTGGCGTCGGAAGGAGAAGAGCTTGATATCGAGGGTTGTCTGAGTGTGCCCAAGACCTATGGGGAAGTTAAACGGGCAAGCAAGGTCAAGGTGGTGGCGCAAGATCGTTTTGGTGAAAGAATAGAAATAGAAGCGGAGGGCTTGTTAGCCCGGGCTTTACAGCATGAAATTGACCACTTACACGGAATCCTTTTCATCGATAAGGCGGAACGGATTCTGCCGCCGGAGGACGAAATTGATGAGGAGATGGAAGAATAATGCGCACCGTATTTATGGGCACGCCCGAATTTGCTGTTCCCTGCTTGCGCCAGCTGGCAGCTAGCACACAAGTGGTGGGGGTTTTCACCCAGCCCGACCGTAGGCAAGGGCGCGGCCTAGCCCTTGCATCTCCTCCTGTAAAACGGGTAGCCCAAGAGCTGGGTTTGCCGGTATATCAGCCGGTAAAACTAAGCAGCCAGGAGAGTTGGCAACAGTTGCAGGCTTTAGCGCCCGATTTGATCGTGGTTGTGGCCTATGCCCAGCTGCTGACTCCACAAATATTGGCCTTGCCAACCTATGGCTGTATCAATGTGCATGCTTCGTTGCTGCCCGCCTATCGGGGTGGGGCTCCTATCCATTGGGCCATTATCAAGGGGGAAACCGAATCGGGAGTTACCACCATGCTGATGGATGAGGGGTTGGATACGGGTGATATTTTATTGCAAGACAGGATAGCTATCGGCCCCGACGAAACCTGCGGTCAGTTGCACGATCGGTTGGCGGAACTGGGGGCAAAAACTTTGGCTAAAACCCTTACGGCTTTAGTAGAAGGGCGGCTGCAGCCCACGCCCCAACCTAAGACCGGTGCTTCCTATGCCCGCAATCTGACTAAAGAAGACGGGCTAATCGATTGGCACAAGCCGGCTGCCCATATCCACAATTTGGTACGGGGACTTAACCCCTGGCCGGTGGCCTATACGGCCATTGGCGATGGTCGGCTACGCATCTTTAGTACCCGGCTGCTGACTGACACTGAGTACCAAGGGAAGGCGGAGCCGGGAACGATTGTTGCCCTAACTAAAGACGGCCCAGTGGTGCAAACTGGAGAGGGAGTTCTTTTATTGCAGGAGGTGCAGCCAGCCAACAGGAAACGGATGAGCGGCGCCGATTATGTGCGGGGGCAGCGGGTAGCGGTGGGAAGCCGCTTGGGGGTTAGTGAATAAGGTAATAAAGGAGGATGCCTATGTTTTGGTTAGGTGGGCCTGGCACCATCTATGTGTTGTTAGCCTTTGTCTTTGCTATGTACGCGCAAAGTAAAGTTGTTTCTACCTATGAACGGTTTAGCCGCATTGCCAATAGCCGCGGTCTAACGGGGGCAGAGACGGCTCGGGCCCTGCTTAGGGAGCAGGGTGTTTTCGATGTGGAAGTGGAATTGACCCAGGGCCGTTTAACCGATCATTACGACCCACGGGTGAAAAAGGTGCGCCTCTCCCAGGAGATTTACTATGGCACATCCATAGCTGCTCTCGGTATCGCGGCCCACGAAACGGGACATGCTTTGCAGCATAAGGTGGGGTATGCTCCCTTGAATCTTCGTAATGCGATCGTGCCTATCGCCCAACTGGGTTCTTCTCTAGCTTGGCCCCTGTTCTTTATCGGTTTAGTAATGAATCTGCCCGGACTTGCCGATCTGGGGATTATCTTTTTCATGGGGGCACTAGCCTTCCAGTTGGTCACCTTGCCCGTGGAGTTTAACGCCAGCTCACGAGCAATTGCCATGCTCAGTAACGGCAATTACCTTACCCAGCAGGAGATAGGGCCGGCACGGGCTGTTCTGCAGGCAGCCGCCCTTACCTATGTGGCAGCCGTAGCCACCGCCGTGGCCCAGTTGATGCGACTGTTATTGTTAAGGAGGTCCCGTGACTAGTGAATACACCCCGCGGCAAGGCGCTGCAAGCTATCACCGCCGTCTTAGAGGAGGGGGCCTATAGCCATCTGGCCATAAACCGAGCTTTGCAGGGTGCTAATGCCACCGATGCCGCCTTTATCAAACAGTTGGTTTATGGCACCCTGACCTATCGTCGCAGTATCGATTACTTGCTAGCGCAGTGGCTTACCCGTCCCTTGTCTAGCCTTACGGCTGCTATTCGTAATGTGCTGCGCTTGGGCCTGTATCAGATTCTTTACCTAGATGTGCCCGACCATGCGGCCGTCAATGAAAGTGTCAAGCTGGCCCACCAGGTGGGACATAAGGGCGTGGCCGGCTTGGTAAACGCGGTTTTGCGGCGGGCGGTGCGTAGCAAAGCCGCCCTGCCCTGGCCTAACACCGATTCGGCCGTCTATGATCTAAGTATTCGCTATAGCTTCCCCGAATGGATGGTCAGGCGGTGGCTTAAACGTTTTTCCCGGGCTGAAACAGAGGCCCTTTGTGCCGCCCATAATGCTTTCCCGGGAACCGACCTGCGGGTCAATACCCTACGGACTACTGCTGATGACCTTCTGCGGGAACTGCAGGATTTGGGCGTGGAGGCCAACAAGCACCCTCGGGTGGCCAATTCACTGCAAGTAGGACCCGTTTCGCTGCCCAATTTGCCTGCCCTGCAGGCGGGGCGCTGCACGGTACAGGGGGCTGCCTCAACCCTGGTGGGGCAGGTGGTGGAGCCGCAGCCGGGCCAGTTAGTCTATGATGTTTGTGCCGCCCCGGGGGGTAAGGCCTTGCATTTAGCTGAACTGATGCAGGATAGGGGGCGGGTTGTGGCTCTGGATGTGCATGCCAAACGGCTAGGATTGGTCCGCGAGGCGGCCGAACGCATGCAAATTGGGAGTGTGGAAACCCGTTGTGTCGATGCAACTAAGCTCTCCAGTTATGAGTGGGAGTTGGCGGATCGGGTTTTGGTTGATGCCCCCTGCTCTGGCCTGGGGGTGATCCGTCGCAAGCCGGATATTCGCTGGCATCGTAAGGAAGAGGCAATCGCGGAACTGGCGGCCCTGCAACTGAAGATAATTTCGGAGGCGGCCCCTTTAGTTAAGCCGGGTGGAGTGCTGGTCTATAGTGTGTGCAGTACGGAGCCAGAAGAAACGACGGCCGTTGTGGCCCACTTTCTGAAAGAGCACCCCGATTTCCAACCGGCCCCTTGGCCTGGTCAGCTGGCAGAAGTCTGGGAAAAAGAAGTACATAACGGTTGCCTTTATACTTACCCCCATCGCCATAACCTAGACGGTTTCTTCATATGCCGCTTACGTCGCAGCAATTAATTGCAAAGGAGGCAGGAAACGAGTGAGCTCTAAACGTAACCTGCTGAGCTTGCCCTGGCCGGCCCTCACCGATTTTTTTCTGGAATTAGGCCAGCCCCAATATAGGGCTAAGCAGCTGATGGATTGGATTTACAACCATAATGTGAGTGACTTTAGCCAGATGACCAATTTCCCCAAGAGCCTCCGCCAGACGCTAGCAGAGCGGGCGGTGATTGGTGCGGGTGAAGTAATTGCCCGTCAGGAAGCGGCCGACGGCACCATTAAGTTGGCTATTCGTTTTGCTGATGAAAAGATAGTGGAATGCGTAATCCTCCGTTATCACCATGGTATAACCCTATGTTTATCCAGTCAGGTGGGTTGTAAGATGGGTTGTGCCTTCTGTGCTTCCGGTTTAGATGGGTTTGTGGCTGATCTATCAACGGCAGAAATTATTGAGCAGATTTGGCAAGCTAATCGAGAATTGGCGAGCCAGGATTTGCGGGTTGGCCATCTGGTCTATATGGGGATGGGAGAGCCCCTAGACAACTATCAACAGGTCATTGACAGCATACGTTTTGCCAACAACCCGGCCGCTTTCAATATTGGCATGCGTAATATTACCCTTTCCACCAGTGGATTGGTTCCCGCCATCCGAAGATTGGCGGAAGAGAACCTGCCTATAACCCTGTCCATCTCCTTGCATGCCCCCGTCGATTATCTACGGGACCAGATCATGCCCATCAATCGCCGCTATTCGTTGGCGGAATTGATGGCTGCGGTGCAGGACTATGTGCAGGTGACCCGTCGGCGAGTCACCTTTGAATATATATTGTTAGCCGGGTTTAACGACCAGCCGGTGCATGCGGAGAAATTAGCTTCCCTGCTTGAAGGTATTTTAGCAAATGTTAACGTAATACCTTATAATGAGGTTCCCGGTTTACCTTGGCAGCCCCCGTCCGATTCCCAAGTGCGCTCATTCGTTGGGGCATTGAAAGCCCGGGGCATAAATGTCACCGTGCGCCGAGAGTTGGGGCCTGAAATCGAAGCTGCCTGCGGGCAGCTACGTAGGAGACTCCAGGGGAAGGAGTAGGTGGAGGCATGCTGCGATTAGGAATCAAAAGTGATTTGGGCCAAGCGCGGGTGGCCAACGAAGATTTTTGTCTGGCCCGCGTGGTGTCCTTGCCAGATAGGGAGATGGCCCTTTTGGCGGTGGCCGATGGGATCGGAGGACATCGGGCCGGTGATGTGGCCAGTCGTACCGCCATTGGACGCTTGGAAGAGGAGGTCTTAGGGGCTCTAGAGCGGGGGCAACCCCCGCTAGCGGCCATTGAGCAGGCCGTATGGGCGGCTAATACGGCCGTGTTCGAACTGGCTTCCAGCCAAGAACGTTACACGGGTATGGGGACTACCCTGACGGCGGCCCTGATGGCCAAAGAAGAGCTTTTTATTGCCCATGTGGGCGACTCCCGTCTTTATCTCTATCGAGATGGCGTTTGTCGACAATTGACCGCCGATCATAGTTTAGTTGGCGAGTTGGTCAAAAACGGGGAATTGTCACTAGATGAAGCAAGGTCGCATCCCCAACGCAACGTGCTCACCCGGGCAGTCGGTATCGAAAGGCAGGTAAAAATAGATCTTTATACCGAAACGCTACAGATAGAAGATATTATTCTACTTGCCTCCGATGGCCTCTTTACTTTGCTAGACGACGTAGCGATTGCTAGTTTTTTGGCTCAGAGGAAGGATCTGCAGCAAATTGCTGAGGACCTAGTGGCAGAGGCTAATAGACGGGGTGGCCACGACAATATTTCAGTCGTCCTAGCTAAGTGGGGGTGCTCATAATGATCGGACGAGTGCTCAGCAATCGCTATGAATTGCTAGAACGGGTGGGCGGCGGCGGCATGGCCTTCGTTTATCGGGCCCGCGATGTACGGCTCAATCGCATAGTTGCTGTTAAAGTATTGAGCCCGCATTTCACTAGCGATGAAGATTTTGTGCGTAAATTTAGGCGCGAAGCCCAGGCGGCGGCCAGCCTCTCTAGCCCCAGCATTGTGGGCGTTTTTGACGTGGGCCAAGATGGCGATGTGCATTATATTGTCATGGAATTTCTACATGGCAAAACCCTAAAGCAAGTGATCAATGAAAAGGGCCATTTGGCAGTGCCAGAGGTTCTACAGATCGGTACCCAAATTGCCGAAGCGTTACAGGTGGCCCATAAACACGGAGTTATCCATAGGGATATTAAACCCCATAACATTATGCTGACCACCGATGGTCGCGTGAAAGTTACCGACTTCGGCATCGCGAGAGCGGTGACCGGTTCCACTCTCACGGAAACGGGCACCATGGTGGGCTCAGTCCATTATATTTCTCCCGAACAAGCCCGCGGTGGCATAGTGGGGGAATTGTCGGATATTTATTCCCTCGGTGTGGTACTCTATGAGCTGCTTACTGGCCAAGTGCCCTTTGAGGGGGACAGCATGTTCTCTATCGCTTTGAAGCATTTGCAGGAACAACCGCGCCCCGTACGGGAGCTGAATCCCAGTGTGCCTGCGGCTGTGGAGCGGATAGTGCTGAAAGCTATGAGCAAAGAGCAGGCTAGTCGTTATCAGTCGGCCGGTGAAATGGCTGCTGATCTAAAGCGTCTCCTGCTGGCCAACGATCAACAGGTTTCATTGCAGGGACTGGTGGGGGAGCTGGAACCACCTACCCAAGAGCCGGCGGAGCTGGAAAAGACGCGGGTGGCGCCGGCACCCAACGGCGCTGAGCAAGAGGAGCCTCCCCCTTCTAAACGGGGTCGGCGTCCCTGGTGGCATTATTTGCTGTTGGGCGGAGGTTTAACCCTTTTGGCTACGCTTGTAGCCCTATTTATCATGTTCCGGCCCGGTGCGGTGGTTGAGGTGCCCAATGTGGTAGGCCTATCCCTGTCCGATGCCCAGCGTATATTAGCCGATCATAAGCTAGGTTTTATGGTGGGGCTGGAACTATATAGCGACGAAGATCCCAATGTGGTTTTAGATCAGGATCTGCCGGAGGGGCGCAAGGTACGGGCCGGGCGGGTCATCACTCTAACCATTAGCAAGGGGCCCGAATATGCGGATGTGCCCGATGTGGTGGGCAAATCTCTACGGGAGGCCAGGATAGAGTTACAGAATGCGGGCTTCGAAATAGCCGAACCGATAAACCGGGTCTATTCGGATAAGCCGCCGGAGACGGTGGTGGGACAAAACCCCTCGGGGAACACCCGTCTAAAGCGCTCCAGCCAGATCATACTAACGGTCAGTCAGGGGCCCGAGCCCCAGCCTTTTGCCATGCCCAATTTGCAAGGTCTGACTGCTATGGCAGCTCAACAGCGTTTGAGCGAGTTACAGTTGACTTTGGGCGATATTAGCGGCCCTACCGATGGGGTGGTTATCAGTCAATCGCCGGCGGCCGATACCCAGGTGGTGCCGGGACAAACCGTTTCTTTAGTGCTAGGCCCAAAACAAGTGAGCGCCTTAGTTTCCTATACGGTCCCGGAGGATAGCGAGGATAATAATCATCGCATCGAAATCTTACGGGAGGACTTGAATGGTTTAGTGCTGCTGGAGTCACTCCGGCTCAAGCGGGGAGAAACGGTCCAGCGGAATGTTAGCGGAGTTGGTTTCTTGCGTATTATCGTTAAGGATGAAGGAGTAATTGTTAAGGAAGAGGTGTATCCGTAATTAAGGGAACTGTCATCAAGATACTAGCCGGTTACTATTTTGTGCAAACGGACGCGGGGCTGGTAACTTGTCGGGCCCGTGGTCGCTTACGGCAGGAAGAAATTAAACCTATTGTTGGTGATCGGGTGCGGTTAGAGTTGCTGACGGAAACGGAAGGGGTGCTAACTGAAATTCTGCCTCGCCAGAGTTTCATGGAGCGGCCCTTAGTAGCCAACGTGGATCAAGTTTTGGTGATGGCTGCTGCTAACAAACCTGCTCCCAACTTGGTTCTAATTGATCGGCTGCTGGTGATGGCGGAGCACTCGGGCTTACGCGCCATCGTGGGTATCAATAAGGCGGACTTGGATGGGGAGGGTAGGGGTAAAGAGCTACGGGAACTCTATCAAAGTATCGGTTACCCCAGCTTCCTATTTAGCTTGCATACCCAGGAGGGGTTAGCCGATTTAAAAGGCTATTTATCTGATCATGTGACGGTGATGGCCGGCCAGTCGGGAGTGGGGAAGTCTAGCTTGCTCAACACTCTGGCCTCCGAACAGGTGGCAGAAACGGGTGCCGTAAGCCAGCGAGGTGGTGTGGGGCGCCACACTACCAAGCATGTGGAGCTATTGCCACTGCCTGCGCCGATTAACGGCTTTTTGGTGGACACGCCCGGCTTTAGCCGCGTGCAGCTACCTGCCGATTTGCCGGCGGCGGAATTGAGCTGGTGTTTCCCGGAAATGCGCCAGTATAGGGATTGTCGCTTTGGTGGCAGTTGTGTTCATTTAGAGGAACCGGACTGCGGCATTAAGGCGGCTGTAGAGGCAGGCCTTATTGCCCAGTCCCGTTATGATAGTTATCAGCTAATTTATGCGGAATTGTGGGAAAGGGAAAGGCGGTATTGATCATGCTAGAAATTGCTCCCTCTTTGCTAGCAGCCGATTGGCTCAATTTGCAGGGCTCTATCGCTTTGGCGGAGGAGGCCGGTGCCGATTGGCTGCACGTGGACGTGATGGATGGTCATTTTGTACCTAATCTTTCTATGGGCCCCGATGTGGCCCGAGCCGTAGCGCAGGCCAGTCGCTTGCCGGTGGAGGTACACCTGATGGTGGAAGAACCGGAGCGGCACTTGGATAGTTTCTTAGCTGCCAAACCGCGGGCTATCAGCGTCCACGCGGAAAGCAGTTATCATTTACATCTGCTGGTGCAACGTATCCGGGCGGGCGGTTGTCAAGCCGGCATTGCCCTCAATCCGGCCACTCCCTGGGAAAGCATATTGCCCCTTATTAGCGACCTGGATTATATATTAATTATGACTGTTAACCCGGGTTTTGGTGGACAGCCCTTTATCAGCAGTATGTTGCCTAAAATAGCCGCCTTGCGCCAGTATTTAGACGCGACCCGATTAGATTTGCCTATTTGGGTAGATGGTGGCGTTAATTTAGACAATGTATCTGAGCTACGGGCGGCAGGGGCCAACGTTTTAGTCACCGGTTCGGCCTTTTTTAAGGCTACCGATCAAACAGAATTTGTACGCCGCATGAAGGAAGCCCCATAAAACTTTATTGAATCTAGTCATTAGGACAAAGCCCCCTACCGTATAATGGATTGAGGGGGGTGGCTAGGATGCGCCGACCTCTTAGGCCTAGGCGCCGACACCAAAATGATAGCCGACTAATTGTCGGTGGACTGTTAGTAGTGGGCGGTATGTTTATTTTACTGAAAACGCTACCCCCCTGGGCTCTATGGGGGACGGTAGCGCTGCTTTGTATTGCCTGTGGTTTGTTGCTGGTGTTTAGTGCGGCCTATTGACATCATGAAAGAGGGGGGGCTGGGCGATTGCGATTTTATGTAATTAGGGTTCCCCGGCTGCTACGAGGCATTATTCGACTCTTTATTCGTAACAAATAAAGCTATACAAACAGCAAAAGCACTGGTTTTCCAGTGCTTTTAGCCTATTATCCTATATGGCACGCGTGACTTTGCCTGAGCGGATGCAGGTTGTGCACACGTTTTTACGGACAGTGGCACCATTTACATTAACGCGGATGCGTTGGATATTGGGCAACCAAACTCTCTTGACCCGATTATCCGATCTACTAATTCTATGACCAACCGAGCGGGACTTCCCGCAAATATCGCACCTCGAACTCATGAGCGCACCTCCTTTTTACCCTGACATTGTACCATGCATGGCGAATACTGACAAGCGGTAGCCACCCAACCGGCGGGTTCTTCATCCTTTGGCTAGTATGCTATAATAGAGAGACTCATAAGCCTATGGGCTACCTAGTTTGCAAATGCACTCATGCCAATAAGCATAGGGGGGGTATAGATGAGCCAGGTCGTTGTTAATGAACACGGGAAGATCATAGTCTCCGATGAGGCCATTGCGACCATAGCCGGTGCGGCAGCGCTGGAAAGCTATGGCCTAGTAGGAATGTGCTCCCGTAGCCGACTGAAGGATAACTTTGTGGAGTTGCTGGGTAAGGAAAACCTTTCGCGAGGCATCGAAATAAAGCTCAACGGCGATAAAATCGTCATCGATTTATATATCATCGTCAGTTGGGGTACCAAAATATCTGAAGTAGCGCAAAATGTAATGGAAACCGTAAAATATGCGGTGGAAAACCAGGTGGGCTTGCAGGTTGATAAGGTTAACGTCAACGTGCAAGGAGTGCGCGTCACTCAGGTCAAGTAGGGAGGTCTTGAGGCCTATGCAAGTTATACAGGCTGAGTTGTTCAAGCAGATGCTCCTCATGGGCGCGCATAATCTGGAGAGAAATCGAGCCTCAGTAGACGCGCTAAACGTTTTTCCAGTGCCCGATGGTGACACGGGTACCAATATGAACCTTACCCTGCAGGCGGTTGTTAAGGCGGTAAGCCAAGTAGATGAGCCCCATGTGGGCAAATTAGCTGCTGCCAGTGCCACTGGATCGTTGATGGGGGCCCGAGGCAACTCGGGGGTTATATTATCGCAGCTTTTCCGGGGCTTTGGGCGTCATCTGCAGGAAATGCCCGAGATCACAGCTTTAGACTTGGCCCAGGCTCTCGTTGTCGGCACCGAGACCGTTTATAAGGCGGTGCGCAAGCCGGTGGAGGGCACCATGTTAACCGTGATGAGGGAAGCCTCCCAGGTGGCTGTCCAGGTGGCCAAAAGACAAAACGAATTGTTGCCAACTTTAAGGGCGCTGGTGGAGCAAGCCGAGTCTACTCTGGCAAAGACACCGGAAATGCTCCCGGTGTTAAAACAAGCCGGGGTAGTTGATGCCGGTGGACAAGGATTGCTATGTATTTTTAGGGGCTGGCTGGCTGCTGCCTCGGGCGAGGTAATTGAGGATGCCAGTGTCGGTCCCGAAGCCGATTCAGCTAGGGTGACCGAGCCTACTTTCGTGAGTGAGGAAGAGATTGAATTTGGCTATTGCACCGAGTTTCTGATTCTTTCTCCCCGGGTCAGTGAGGATAAACTGCATCAGGAACTGGAGCCCTTAGGCGATTCTTTGTTAGTAGTTGGCGACGCCAATCTGCTAAAGGTGCATGTCCATACCAATAATCCGGGGCGAGCCCTAGAAATTGGTTTAGCCTATGGTGAGCTGAGCGGCATTAAGATAGACAATATGCGAGAGCAGCATACGGAGCTGCATTTTCCCACAGATGCCGGTCCGGCGGAGCCTGTTAAACCGGTAGGGGTAATAGCGGTAGCGGTGGGCGATGGGTTGGCTGAAATTTTCACCAGCCTAGGAGTAGACGCCATTGTCACCGGTGGACAGACCATGAACCCCAGCACCGAGGATTTAGCAAAGGCCGCCAACAGGGTGCCGGCGGAGCAGATTATCATACTGCCGAATAACAAGAACATCGTCATGGCCGCCGAGCAGGTGGCGGAAGTGGTCGATAAGCCCATCCATGTGGTTCCCACTCGTAGCATACCGCAGGGCTTGAGTGCTCTGATGGCTTATAACGATGAGCCGGCGGATATGGCTGCTATGGTGGCTAATATGACCCGTAATATGCGGCAGGTAAAAAGCGGCCAAGTGACCGTTGCGGTGCGCGACCATAATGGCAGTGCGGGTATGATCGAAGAGGGCGACTTTATTGGTATCCTAGAAGGCGATATCGTCGTCTTTGGCGATACCTTAGAGCAGGTCACCTATGAGCTGGTTGCCGCCATGGTTGACGAAGAGGCGGGACTACTAAGTCTGTTTTTTGGGGAAGATGTGACCGAGGAGGTTGCACAAGCGCTTGCAGACCGTATGGCCGAGGCTTTCCCCGATTTGGAATTGGAACTAAGGTCAGGTGGGCAACCGATTTATCACTTTATTGTAGCTGTTGAATAGTCGTGGCCGTAAGAGGAGGGCGTGGAGCAATACGTGGAGTAAACGTGTTGCCCACGCCCTATTGTATAAAAAAAAGCTGGTGGCTAGGCCACCAGTTGGGAGAGGAGAAACCGGAGGAAGAGCTTATGGGGAAATGTTGTTGCTTCCACCTCTATTATGGCTAGTAAGCAAGCCATCTATACACCGGATGCCAAATTTTTTGCCAGATTTATTATATGAGGTGTACAATGGGGAGTGGTGATAGCGATGAGAGTGATTGCCGGTATAGCCAAAGGACGCAAATTGGTAGCTCCCAAGGGTGATAGGGTTCGTCCTACTAGCGATAAGGTGAAAGGGGCAGTTTTTAATGTATTAGCCCAGTATGGCCCTTTTACCAGTTTCTTAGATTTGTTCGCCGGTAGTGGTGCCATGGGAATTGAAGCCTGGAGTCGAGGCATCCGCCGGGTGGCGTTTGTGGAGAAGGACCGGGTGGCTTTCCGGTCATTACGAACCAATTTGCAGGCTGTTGGCTTGGAGGGAGCGAGAGTTCTAGCTACCGATTGGCAAATTGCCTTGCGGCAGCTGGCCGGTGAGACTTTTGATGTTATTTACGCCGACCCCCCTTTTTTTGCCGGTCTGTACCCCTTAATACTAAAGGAAGTTAGAGAGCACAAAGTATTAAGCCGGGAAGGGATACTCTGTTTGGAGCACCCCCAGCGGCTGCAGTTGGACTATGGTGATGGCTGGAGCTTGCTCAAGGCGAAACGCTATGGGGATACGGTGGTAACCTTCTTATCACCTAGCGCCGAATAAGTTGAAGGAGGCAGGAAACGTGTCCAGGGCGGTTTATCCAGGAAGTTTTGATCCGGTTACTTATGGCCATTTAGACATCATTGAAAGGGCCGCCGCTGTATTTGAGGAAGTCAATGTAGCTGTAGTTGTAAACCCAAATAAAACCCCGCTCTTTACCTTATCCGAGCGGGTAGAGATGTTGCAGGCCTGCACTAAGCATTTACCCAACGTGACCATTTCTCAATTTGAGGGCTTGTTGGTAAAATACGTGGCCGATCAAGGGGCAAACGTCATAATTAAGGGCTTGCGAGCTATTTCCGATTTTGAATATGAGTTTCAAATGGCACTGATGAATCGCAAGCAAAACCCCAAGATTGAGACCCTGTTTATGATGACCAGCAGTAAGTATTCCTATTTAAGTTCCAGTATGGCCAAAGAGGTGGCCAGACTAGGGGGATGCGTGCGCGACCTAGTGCCGCCGATCGTAGAGGAACGCATGCTCAAGGCCTTAAGGGCGACGACGTAGAATCATAAGGCGCAGGCTAGTGAAGGTATGATAGACCAGAGACATGGCAAGAATTGTGCCTAATAGGAGGCCACCGTTGAGCCCCACATAGGCCATCCGTTGCCACCAGGCGGCCATAGTGGTCTTGGTTCCTATTTGCAGGAAAACGGGCAGGGTGGTTACGGCTGCCGTTGGCGACATGTGGTTCCATAGGAGCCAGGTGATGGCGCCAGCCAAAACCGCCTGCATAGCCCGGGCCAATAGGTAGGGCCCAATGCGGATATCCGTATCATTGATGATAGCCGCCACCTGGGCGTGGACCGAGAAGCCGCTCCAGGCGATAATGGAGCTAATTAGAATCACCTGTTCCTTGATGGGGGCCAGGGCCTGGCTGGCCACGTTGCAGCCGATGGTAATCTCAAAGACTCCGCTGACAAAGGCTTCGCCCAAGGCGGGAGATAAGCCGAAGATTGCCAGAATCCAATTGACACCCTTGGCTATTAGCGATACTAGGCCGGAAACGGTAGCCATGCGCATAATTACCGAGAAAAGAATTATAAAGCCACCGATCATGAGTAGGGAATTGACCGAGTTCTTGACCGCATCGCCCAGCAATTGGCCTAAAGGACGGCCATCGCGTCTACGGGCCCGATAAAGTTCTCTCAAGGCGCGCACAATGATATTGCCGCGCGGTTCACCAATTTGGGGGCTTTGGGGTGCGTTGGGCTTATAGAAACGCATAATTATTCCCACCAATAGGGCGGAAAGATAATGGGCGGCGGCAATAATGGCTCCCAGTTTGACGTTACCGAGCATGGCTACGGCTACCGCTCCCACCATAAACAAGGGATCGGCCGTATTGCAGAAGGATAATAGCCGTTCTGCTTCTACCTGGTTGCAGAGATTCTGCTGACGTAGGCGGCGAGTTAGGATTGCCCCTATGGGATAGCCGGAAGCTAGTCCCATGGCCATGACGAAGGAGCCGGCGCCGGGGACGTTAAACAGGGGACGCATAAGGGGTTCTAGGAGTACCCCCATGAAGTTGACTACTCCCAACCCCATCAGGAGTTCGCAACCGATAAAGAAGGGTAATAGGGCCGGGAATACAATTTCCCACCACACTCGCAGTCCTTCCATAGCCGAGTCGAAGGCGGCGTCGGGTGCTTTTACCATGCTTAGGGCGAGGGCAACGCCGGCGGCTGCCATGAAGAAGGTCCCAAAATAACGGCGAAACAGGTTATGGCGTGAGATCAGAATTCCGCCAATACATAATCCCAGTAAGATCGCTACCATCCATTGCATCGGGCCAACCTCCTCATATGTCGCTTAGCACACTTCACTTATTTATATGAGGAGGAAACGGAACTATGACAAGCCTAACGAGTTACTATAGGGTGGGTATAGTCAAGGCCGCTTTGGCTATTCTGCCGCCAGGCCAGGGTATAGATGTCGGTGGCGTGGATATCCAATTCTAGGCTTGCCCGTAACCGTTGGTTGTTGGCCGGAGCTCTGCTGGCCGCATACACGACGGGTAGGGGCGATTCTTTCAGCCGCTGACGAATGACGTTGGCAGAAGTGTTTAAGGCCAAAACGCGTAAGTATGGAGGCGGCTGTTGAGTATCAACTTTTTCTAATCGATCCCGGTTAAGACCAAGCAATATGTAGGTCGCCAACCGTTGCAAACGGGTTAGAGGAAAACGGCGGGTTTTTGTAAGGCGCAGCAGCTCCTCCCAACTGTTGGTTTGGCGAGCGGCTAGCCAAAGGCGTTCGCCCAATCCCTCGCCCCCTTCAGGCCAAGTGCTCATCTCCTCCCGGCAGTGGCTACGTAGTCGGTAAAACAAAAAAGGAGCGAGGTGTTGCCAGCTGACCGGTCCTTGCCCTTTTTGGATGTGCTGGGCTAGAATGGATTTAGTAGCCGGGGGCATCCCCTCCACCGTATGCTTCTCTAGCACTTGTTGCCGAATAGCCGTGGCCGAAGGTAGCGGTGCTGCCAGATCGCGACTGTGGTAGGAGCCGAGGCGTTTAATAGTGTGGGCGCGGACAGGCAGTCGGTGTTGTTTGATGGCCAACAGATACATAATGCCGAGGGTATTGTTTGGTTCCTTAAACAATTCCGGGTCGATGTGGGGTAAAGCAGTTGCCACCGCTTCACCCTGAGCCATAGCAAAGGAATGGCCTTGCCGGAGGGCACTCTGGAGAGTCTGCCGATAGATAGGTGGCTGTTCCAGCAATAGGTCGGCTATCGCTTCCAGAGGGAGGAGTTGGCCTATCTCGCTACCAAAACAGATATCGGTGGCACCCGCCGCTGCCAAGAGGCGCACCGCTCCGGCGGCAAAATTGGGGGCACTCTGGGTGGCCCAGGCCACCGGTAGTTCCAGCACCAAATCCACACCGGCGGTGAGAGCCATTTCTGCCCGGGCCCATTTATCAATGAGGGCCGGTTCTCCCCGTTGGGTAAAGGAGCCACTCATTACTGCAATGGTGGCATCGGGTCTAATCAACCGCTTTGCCTCTTGTAAGTGGTAGAGGTGACCCAAGTGGAAGGGGTTGTATTCAACGACCAGACCAAGAATCTTCATCCGCATCCCCTTTCAATCTATCGCTTCCCAGCCTCCCATTTTGGCTGGATAGCTTGTCCTATTTTAGAGTTAGGATATATAATACTGGGTAGTTTGCCAAGTCGCAAAGGAGGATATCAAGTGAAAGTCTTAGTTATCAACTGTGGCAGTTCGTCCCTCAAGTATCAAGTGTTCGATATGGAGACGGAGACCGTACTAGCCAAAGGTAATGTGGAACGCATTGGTATTGATGGCTCTTTCCTCAAGTATCGTCGGGGTGACGAAGACAGCATCACCATAGAGGCTGAGATTCCTGATCATGAAGTGGCCATCAAACTAGTCTTCGATGCGCTTACCAATGAATCTTACGGTGTACTGAAATCCACTGCTGAAATTGAAGCTGTGGGCCATCGGGTAGTGCACGCCGGTGAAAAATATGCCGGTTCGGTTGTTATCGACGACGATGTGATGGCTGCTTTGCGTGAGTGCATTGATTTGGCACCGCTACATAACCCACCCAATATTATGGGAATTGAAGTGGCACAGAAATTAATGCCCAATGTGAAACATGTGGGTGTTTTTGACACCGCATTCCATCAAACGATGCCCGATTATGCTTACCTGTATGCGCTACCTTACGAACTGTATGAAAAGTATCGGGTCCGTCGTTACGGCTTCCATGGTACATCCCATAAGTATGTAGCCGAGCGGGCAGCCGCTGTTTTGGGACGTCCTCTCAGTGAACTCAAGGTTATTACCTGCCATCTGGGCAATGGTGCCAGCGTTACTGCTGTCGATGGTGGTAAATCGGTAGATACTAGTATGGGCTTCACCCCCTTGGAAGGCCTCATCATGGGCACCCGTTGTGGCGACTTAGACCCGGCGGTAGTCACCTTCATTCAGGAGAAGGAAAATCTGACCGGTGAAGAAGTAAATAACCTGCTGAACAAGAAGTCGGGCGTACTCGGTATCTCGGGTGTAAGCAGTGACTTCCGTTCCCTAGAAGAGGCTAGCGAGGCCGGTAACCAGCGGGCCACTCTGGCTATGGAAATGTTCGCCTATCGGGTGCGTAAATATATCGGTGCCTATGCAGCTGCCATGGGCGGAGTGGATGCTATCGTATTTACAGCCGGTTTGGGTGAAAACTCGGCTTCTATGCGGGAGAAAATCTGCAATGGGCTAGAGTTCCTGGGTGTTAAGATTGACGCGGAGAAGAATAATACCCGCGGGCGCGAGATCGATTTCAGCGCCGCCGATGCTAAAGTCCGCACCCTGTTAATACCTACCAATGAAGAGCTGATGATTGCCCGTGATACGGTGGCTCTAACTCGGGGCTAGTGGGGGCTCTGATTGACAGGTTTCTTACCCCACAGTATAATGGGGAGGTGATTTTCCCATGAAAATTGCCCTTAGCGACTGGCGGGCAGAGGCTCTGGAGGAGACGCTGACCGCCTGTGAACGTTGGCCTAGCCTCTCTTGGCAAGGCCAGCAGATCAACTTTAAAACACCGGTTCAGCTGTCTTGGCAGCTAACCGGGCAAAAAGGTTCCATATTTATTCGTGGGAAAATTGCAACCGACTTAGAACTGGCCTGTAGTCGTTGCGCCGAAACCTTCTTGCTTCCGATGCGGTGTACGCTGGAGGAGATTGTTTCTCTCACTCCCGATCCGGAGCAAGAAGAATTTTGGGATACACCGATCATTGATCGGGAGCAGGATGAGCTGGATCTTAGTGCCCTTAGTTTACAGGTGTTGCTGGAAAACTTGCCCTTGCAGCCCCTTTGTAAAGCCGACTGCCGTGGCCTATGCCCCCAGTGCGGACAGGATTTAAATAAGGGTGACTGTGATTGTCAAGCGGAGGCAATAGATCCTCGTTTAGCTATCCTGGGCCAGTTGCTCAAGCCAGATAAGCAAACGGAAAAATAGGGTACCCCCTATTGAGTTTTTGAGCTTTTCGGAGGAGGTGTAACAATGGCTGTACCTAAGCAAAAACTATCTAAGAGTCGTCGGGATAGACGCCGCGCCGCTAATTTTAAACTCCGTGCTAAAGGTTTAGTAGAATGCCCGCAATGCCACGAAGCCAGGCTACCCCATCGAGCATGCCCCCACTGCGGCTATTACAAAAACCGGACGGTTATAGCTGTTGATTAACCAAATAGAGAGTTAGGCTCGTGCTTTTAAGCCACGAGCCTATTTTTTTCCGGGTGTGTGCACAATTTTGAGCAAATGTCTTGCGGCCCGGGTCGGTATCAAGCTATACTAGCTATAGTCAATTTTAGAAAGGGTGGGCGAAATGCTGCGAATAGCCATCGACGCGATGGGTGGTGACCATGCCCCCGAAGAAATAGTAGCCGGTGCACTTTCTGCACTGCAAGCCAATAGCCAGTTGTCAGTACAGTTGGTAGGGCTAAAGGAGAAGTTAGAAAAGCTTTTAGCGTCCGCCGACGACCAGGTCCGCCAACGGGTGAGCATCGTGCCGGCCACGGAGGTAATTACTAATGACGAAGCTCCGGCCATGGCGGTGCGCCGTAAGAAGGATGCCTCTATCGTTGTGGCTACCCGTTTACTCAAAACGGGAGAGGCCGATGGGTTATTGACCGCCGGTAGCACGGGAGCTTTTATGGCGGCCGGGTTATTGATATTAGGTCGCTTACCAGGGGTGCAACGCCCCGCCTTAGCGCCGATTCTACCCACAACAACTGGAAGCGGGGTAGTGCTACTGGATGTGGGTGCTAATATGGATGCCAAGCCGGAACACTTGTTACAATACGGCATCATGGGAAGCATATATGCGGAACACGTTCTCGGTCGCCCTAACCCCCGTGTAGGCCTGTTAAACGTGGGAAGCGAGCCGGGCAAAGGCAATGAGGTCGCTAAAGCCGCCTACAATTTGTTGGCGGAGCACCCCTTGAACTTCATAGGCAATATAGAAGCGCGCGAAATTTTGACGGGAGCGGCCGACGTGGTGGTTGTGGATGGTTTTGTCGGCAATGTGGTGCTTAAGTTCATGGAGGGAATGGCTTTCAGCTTGTTTTCTATGCTGAAAGAGGAGTTTGCCAGCGACTTGCGTAGCAAATTGGGGGCCGGATTATTGCTACCGGGCTTGCGGCGATTTAAACGTAAGCTTGATTACGCCGAGTACGGCGGCGCACCTCTTTTAGGCGTCAAAGCCCCTATGATCAAGTGTCATGGAAGTTCGGAACGCAAGGCAATTCATAATGGAATACAACAAGCAATAAAGTTCATTGAAAACCGTTCGGGAGAGGTGATTTCTCGAACTATCGGGGAGGTCCAATAGTTATGGAAAGGATTGCATTAGTCACAGACAGCACTTGTGATTTGCCGCAGGAATTAATAGAGCAGTACAATATTCACGTTGTTCCGCTGAACGTGATTTTCGGAGAAAAAAACTATCGCGATGGAGTGGATATCCAGGCAGAGCAGTTCTTTGCAATGCTGAAGACGGAGACCCATCATCCTCGTACATCCCAACCATCTCCAGGGGATTTTGTGGTCGTTTATGAACAACTTAAGGATAAGTATGACCATGTTATTTCCATCCATTTGTCATCGAAACTTAGCGGCACCTATCAATCGGCTCAGATGGTTCGTGACCTGTTGCCCGATTTAAATATTACATTGATCGATAGCCAGTCAGCTTCCATCGGGCTGGGCTGGGTGGTTTTACTGGCTGCACGGGCTATTGCCGCCGGCAAGAGCCGGGAAGAGGTGGTAGCTATAGCCCAACGGGCGGCTGCTGAGCAGCATATCCTCTTGACAGTCGAATCGTTGGAATGGTTACATAAAAACGGACGCATTGGCAAGGCCAGTGCTCTGTTAGGTGGCCTGTTAAATGTGCGCCCCGTATTGTGTATTGAAGAAGGAATTATGGCGGCCTATGGTAAACAAAGAGGTAAGATGGAGAAGGTGTTGCAAAGTATGGTGGCCAGCATGACTGAACTGGTTGAGCCCAAGCAACCGGTGTATGTTGGCATTGTGCACGCTACCAGCCGCCCAATGGCCGAATACGTTTCCGGGTTATTGCAAGAGACTTACACAGTAAGAGAATTGATCATTGGTTCGGTGGGCCCGGTCATCGGTGTTAACACGGGGCCTGGTACCGTAGGTTTTGTGGTCTTGCCTTGTCACGATTAAGTAAGGAGGAGTGATTTCAATGTCCGACAAACTATTCTTGCAGGTTCGTAAGATGATTGCCGAACATCTGAACCAGGTGGAGGAGCAAATAACGATGGATTCATCTTTTACAGATGATTTGGGCGCCGATTCTTTGGATTTAATTGAGATGATAATGGGAATGGAAGAGATGTTTGACATTGAGATTTCCGAATCGGAGGCTGAAAGTATTAAGACCGTTGGTGATGCGGTACGCTTCATTCAGCAGCATCTCGAGTAGAATTTGGGAGTGTGTTTCTATTGCCACGTAATCACCAACAGTTGGAAGCTTTGCTTGAGAAATTAGGCATATCAGATATTGATCGGGAGCTGGTCTGGCAGGCGCTTACCCATTCTTCCTACGCTAATGAAGAATGTATTCCCCATAACGAACGGCTCGAATTTTTGGGTGATGCGGTACTAGAGCTACTGACGAGCCAATATTTATATGAAAACTATCCCGAGTTTTCCGAGGGTGAGTTAACCCGCCTGCGTGCCAACTTGGTTTGCGAGCCGACTTTAGCGGAAATAGCTACTACCTTGGGTTTAGGGGAACTGCTTCTTTTAGGAAAAAGCCAGCTGGCAACCGGCGGTAAGCACCGACCTTCTCTGTTGGCCGATGCGGTAGAAGCGCTGCTGGGAGCCATCTATTTATGGGGTGGTTTATCGGCGACAAGGAAAGTTTGGCGGCGCCTGTTCGAACAGCCTATTTTGTTGATGCAACGGGGTGAGTTGTGGCAAGATTATAAGACCCGATTACAGGAGTTAGTTCAAAAAGAACGGCCGGGGGATGCGCTGGTGTACCAGGTGGTATCCGAAACGGGTCCTGATCACGATAAGGTTTTCTATGTTGCCTTAAGCTGGGCTGGACGTGTTATTGGCAGGGGCAGTGGCAGGAGCAAGAAAGAGGCGGAGCAAAAGGCTGCCAGAGAGGCCTTAAAGATTTTTACTAAGAAATAATGGTTTTAACCTCAGTCACTTTCAGTTAAACGACGCATATACCTAATAATAAAGCCAGAACTGTAGGCTGGACTACGTCGCAAAAACTGAAAAGGAGAGGTTGAAACAAATGGAAGTGTTAAAAGTCTCTGCTTTATCCCAACCGAAATCTGTTGCCGGGGCATTAGCTGCTGTGTTGCGAGAACGGGGCATAGCCGAAATTCAAGCAGTTGGTGCTGGAGCCGTTAATCAGGCGGTAAAAGCCATCGCCATTTGCCGAGGTTATGTTGCTCCTAATGGGATTAATCTCATTACCATTCCTGCCTTTGCCGATATCAACATCGATGGGGAAGAGAGAACAGCAATCAAGTTCATTGTTGCTCCTCGCTAAATCCAACGAAGCCTGCCGTAGCGCAGGCTTTTGTTGTTTTTTGGAGACAAGGTTTTTCGCTCCCGATAGCCAATAATAAACTTGTAACACTTTTACTGGAGAGGAGGGCTGGCATGCATATTAAGCGCTTGGAACTGCGCGGTTTTAAGTCTTTCGCCGATAAGACTGAACTGCATCTGGCTGAAGGCATGACGGCAGTAGTCGGCCCTAACGGTAGTGGAAAAAGCAATTTAGCGGACGCTATTAAGTGGGTTTTAGGAGAGCAGAGTGCCAAGGCCCTGCGGGGCTCGCGCATGGATGAACTAATATTTTCTGGAACTAAAAACAGACGGGGGCTAGGCTTAGCCGAAGTGACCCTGGTGTTTGATAATACCAGCGGTCGCTTTCCTTTGGCTTTTAATGAGGTGGCTGTCACCCGGCGCGTATACAAGTCGGGTGAAAGTGAATATTTTCTAAATCAGAGTAAATGCCGCCTGAGGGATATCCAAAACCTCTTCCTAGACACGGGGATCGGTCAAGATGCCTATTCTTTTATCGGCCAAGGTCGTATCGATGAATTGCTGTCGGCGCGCCCGGAGGATAGACGGGCCATTTTCGAGGAAGTAGCCGGTATAGCTAAGTATAAGGCTCGTAAACGGGAAACTGAGAACAAACTGCAGGATGCGGAAGCAGCTCTGACCCGTATCCACGATTTGCTGGCCGAATTGGAGACGGAGAAGGAACCGCTAGAAATAGAGGCCCAGCGAGCCCAGGAGCCCGGCGATGGGAAAGGGATCAAAAACAACAGGCCCAGTTACAGGATCAAAGCCAAGAAAAACAGGCCGCGTTACTGCGCGCTGAAACCGAGGAGGAAGAACTGCGCTTGCAGTTGGCCACCAAGCAGCAGGAACTGGAGGTTAGCAACCAAGAGCTGTTGGCGGCAGTCAGAGAACAGGAAGGCGGCAGTCAGAGAACAGGAACAGTTGGCTAGTGATGCGAAGGTGTTGGCCAGTCGCCAGGAAGACCGAGAAGCCCAAAGACGGTTGTTGCAAGCACGCAAACACGAACTCCAGCAGAGCGAGCAGGCCCTAGTGGAGCTAGAACAGGCGGCTATGGAAGCTCTAGAAACTATCCGCCAGCAAAGGGCGGCCGCTGAATCCAGCTTAACCCTCTATCGGGAGCAGCTGGGCCAACTGACCCACAATCGCTATGAGGAGGAGCTGCAAAAAGCCGAGGCCGAGCTACACCAGCAAAACACTGCCTATAACGAGGCCATGATGAACCTGAAGCTCTGGCAAGAGCGGGTAGAGCGACTGC
>JAMNZE010000142.1:0-2221 GCA_023622465.1 Bacillota bacterium
CAGGCCGCCGTCGCTCATAGCCGATCCACCCGGCCAAACGGCCATTGACCAGGATGGCAAAATGGGGATTAGCTAAAATGCGGCCAGGTCTTAAAGATACACCATTATAGCGCCACACCCCCCTGGCCACCACCTTTGCCAAATCTAATTTACGAATGCGCATCAACTTCACCGCAGGACATCCCCTTTCTCTTTCTGCTATGTAGAGCTCAGGGGGGCATGGCTTAACTAATTGTTCATGATGCGGCGAATGGGGCTATCGGGGGTGAGAATATCAGCTATGGCCGTGTAGGGAATGCGGAACTCCGGGATGCCTACCGAATAAGGCGTGTACTCATAAACTTGGAAGTAGATTACCAGATCGTTTACTTCCAAATAGTATCCCTGATTAGGGTTGATACGTTCGAAGGGCCGGAGAAGGGGCAAATCCTGTTCTTCTATCTGTTCCTTGATCATACCGCTGATGCGCTCAATATAGTCACTATTGGCCACAAACAGATCTGATAGCTGATACAATCTACCGTTGGCTAAGTTGAAGGTAAAGGAACGGCGGATGGTCAGTCCATGGGCTGCTCTCTGGGGGTAGCCATAAATATCCGTGTAGGAGCTGCTGATCCCGTTGCCATTGGTGGTATTAACAAAGGAGGGATACACATTTACATCCTGGCGTCCATAACCCAATTCCCTCAGCACTTGACGCAGGTGGGATTGGATAACGCGATTGATACGGGTCTGTACCCGCCGATTAGGCAAACCCTGTACTCGGGGCAGCATTAGGGCCTGCAAGTTACTGGGCACTAATCATACCTCCCTTTCGTTTCTTCCCTGTAATATATGTCTAGGCGAAGAAAGCTGTTAGTGCCCAAAAAAGCGCCACCTAAGTGGCGCTTTTTTCTAGCTTATTAAACCTTGGCCTTCTGCCAATGCTTGGAGTTATAGCGATAATAGATGACCACTGAGCGGGTAAATTGATCTAGGAATAGGGCGTACCAAGCACCCTTTACACCAAAACCTAACACATTAATAAATAGCACAGCCAAGAAGGCTCGAATCCCGGCTACCCCAATGAAGGTGGAAAGGAGCGGCCAGCGGGTATCGCCGGCTCCGCGTAATGCACCGGCCAGAATAAACTGGCTGGATTGGAAGGGCTGGATAAAGGCAGCCACCTTGAGTACAGAGGCGGCCACTTCCACCACCTGCGGGTCGTCGGTATACAGGGAAAAAGACTAAGCCCATGGTGATAGCCACGTATTGTCCTACCTTGCGAGTTTCCCAGCCATACTTCTCCGCATTATCGGGGAGTTTTTCACCCAAGCTGCGGCCTACCAGAGATGTGGCCGCCATGCCAAAGCCGTGCCCAGGGGTGAAGGATAGGCTTTGAATATTCATGCCGATTTGATGGGCCGCATAGGTGGCCATTCCTAAGCCGTACCAAAACGCATCAAGAGTTGTTCCAGTAGAGAGGGGAAACCGACTCTAACAACCCGGGAAATGAGGTCCCAGCGGGGAACGAATTTATCCCGCAGTGAAATGCGCAATAGGGATTTGCCGTTACAAAGAACATAAAGGGCTAATATACAGCCTATCAGCCGACTTAAAGAAGTGGCAAAACCGGCTCCAAAGACGCCCCAGGCCGGAAAGCCAAATTTCCCTGTGATCAGCAAGTAGTTGCCCACCACATTAAAGACGTTAGCAATTATGTTAAAGCGCATGGGGGTCTTGGTGTCACCGGCACCGCGCAACACCGCCGTTACACACATGCCGATGGTCTGCGGGAGCAAACCTAGGCTAATGACCCGTAGATAAGTAATGGCGTAACCGAGGGCCTCATCTGCAGCACCCATAAATACGACCATGGGCTCGGCAAAAATATAGACGAGAACGGTGGCTATACCACCCAAGAAGGTTACTACCAACAGCGATTGCCGAATGGCCGCGTTCGCTTCAGAAATCTCCCCAGCGCCTACAAAACGCGCTACCAGAGCTGTAGTTCCCACGTTCAAGGCTTGGAAGGCTGCCAGTGCTAAGAATATGGGTTGGTTAGTTAAGCCGACGGCCGCAATCGCCTGCGGTCCAACGGAACCGACCATCATCATATCTATCATGCCAAACAGTGTGACCAATAATTGTTCTACCACCGCCGGCCACGCTAAGGCAATTACATGCCGCCTAGCCTCTTGCTGCGTTAACTCAACCGGCTGGGTTTTGCCTTCTACTTGAG
>JAMNZE010000089.1:0-5944 GCA_023622465.1 Bacillota bacterium
CATCAATCCGGGGCCGGTTGTGCCGCGGGCAAAGCCCGGATAGTTTTCCATGTCTTCCGTAGTGGCTGCCTGACCGCCGGTCTTGCCCTTCTCAAGCAAGATAGTTTTTAGCCTAGAGCGGGCACCGTAAATAGCAGCTGCCAGCCCACCGGGTCCGCCGCCGACAATTAAAATGTCGTAAAGCTTATCGGACATCCTTTTTCCTCCTTTTTACGCCAAGATGTTCTGGTTGGCTTATTTGTGTATAGAAAACCCATAGGTCCAACCACTAATTTGACTACAAGTTCATAGGTAGGGATGACAAGGCGGTTGCCAACAAGTCACGATCGATAAGACGAAAGTCTTCCAGCACCCGCTCTGGGTACTTAGGTAAGGGGCGCTCTTTCAACATTCTTTCCGCTGTATGTATACTGGCTTCTATTATAGATAGGGATTGAAAATCAATCTGCTTTCCCTGCCGCTTGGTCAGCACCACCGACTTATAGGGTGTTTCATTCGGCTTCACACTGCTCACAAGCGGATGCGAAATAAGCTGATGCCCTTTGTGAACCAGATCACGGCAAACCCGCAACACATCGGGCAGGGTGCCGTCGATAAAGAGATCGTGCTCCAGCAAGTCAACATCTTGGTTATTGGTTACTACAATTACTCTGTTCCGCATAGCGACCACCCATACCTATTCTAACCGCAAAACATAAAAAAAGACAAAAACGAATTCACCACCGGGTGCCATTCGCCTCTGTCTTATGATTACCTGAGAGATTTTGGAAGCCAACTACAAACTGGCTCACTGCTCCTTCGGTGCTGCACCCGCAGCTTTCCAGAGTTCCGTCATTACGCGGTCCTTTTGCCTGAGAGTTTAATGGGCTGCCGGCAATACAGCCCAGTTTGCTCCTTCGGCGCCGTTAGAAAACGGTCTCTCCCGCGTAAATCATTCGGGGCTATATATAGTTATCTAGATAACTCGTTCTTTTTGGCACGAACATCTAATCTGTTGACACATGATACTCATGTCTCACGCATTTAAAGCATACCATTAAGATTTCATTCTGGCAATAGAACTACGCGGTTACAAATTATAAAACCTATTTGCTAAAATTCCGCACCTTTAGACAAACCCTGCCTGAAACAATCGGCTTCCTACTGCGTAATGGGAAGAGGAGAAATTAAAAGCACAGGGCCTTGGACTATGGTAAAATTTTAGTATATGGCCGTTCAGTTATTTCCTACTTGGGAAGGAGGAACTAGAGTAAATGCTAGTGTTTGATCAGGTGTCTAAGAGTTATAAAAAGGGAGCCGTCAAGGCCGTCGATGATCTCAGCCTAGAGGTTAAGCCCGGAGAGATTTTTGGCTTCTTAGGGCCCAACGGTGCCGGCAAGACGACGACGATTAAAATGGCCGTAGGACTTCTCAGGGCCGATGCGGGGCGGATTACCATCAGCGGTTACGATATAGCCCAAGAACCATTAAAGGCAAAGGCTTGCATAGGTTATGTTCCCGACAACCCGGATCTATACGAAAGATTAACCGGTCTGGAGTACCTAAACTTCATTGCCGATGTCTACCAGGTGCCGGCCGACGTCCGCCGAAGACGCATCAGTCACATGCTGGAAATGTTCGAACTCACCAACGCGGTGGGCGATTTAATACAGAGCTATTCCCATGGTATGCAGCAAAAGTTGGCCCTTACCGGCGCTTGGCTCCACGATCCCGATGTGTTGATCCTAGATGAACCCATGGTTGGTTTAGACCCCCGTTCAGCCCATCTATTTAAAGACCTGATGCGGGAACATTGCGATCGGGGTAAAACCGTCTTCTTTTCCACCCACGTTCTAGAAGTAGCGGAAAAACTATGCGATCGGATTGGGATTATCAAAAAGGGGAAACTGATCGCTTGCGGTTCAATGGACGAGTTGCGTGATCTGGCTAAGAGCCAAGAATCATTGGAAAACATCTTCCTGGAGTTGACCGAACAATGAGCATGCTAATTAAGTTAATCATTCTCAATATCAAGAACACCTTCGGTCTGTCGGTCTTACGTGACCGTATTCGTAAGCGGGAAAAACTATGGCAACCCCTACTTATGGCCCTATTGCTGATCTACAGCTTCGGCGTGATTGCCTTCATGTTTTCCCGTTTGGCCGATGGACTGGTTTTGGCCGGCATGCAGTTTGGACAGCCGGAAATTGCTTTTACTATCGCCATAGTGGCTATCCAACTAGTGGTACTGATTATGGGGTTATTTTTGGTAATATCCACCTTCTATTTCTCCAATGACCTATCCATACTAGTTCCCCTACCACTAAAACCGTCCCACATCTTTACAGGTAAGTTGGCAACCGTTCTAATCAATGAATACCTTACGGCCGCCTTTTTCTTCATACCTACGGTAATTGCCTACACCCGTTTTGCTGGCGGTAATCTAGGCTATTGGCTCACATTAGTTATTATATTCCTATTGGTTCCCATGTTGCCCTTAGCTATCGCCTCCCTGTTAGCCCTCGGCTTGATGAAGGTTATCAACCGGCGCCATCGCGATACTCTCATGGTAATTGGTTCCTTAGTCATAGTTACGATTACCCTGGGCCTGAACTTCTTCATCCAAGCCAACGTGGGAGACAATCCGGCGGCCCTAGAAGAATTACTGGCTAGCCGTTTCGGGCTCATCGAAACCATAGGCAATCGCTTTCCCGGTTCGGTCTGGGCCACCAAAGCTATTGCTTTAGCCGGCAGCGCCGAAGGTTGGCTTAATTTGGGGTTATTCTTAGCCCTAACGGCCGTATCACTATTACTTCTGGTTGCCATATCGGAGAAGCTCTTCTTCGCCGGATTAATAGGTGGCGACGAAGTAAGCCGCAAGAGCAAAGAATTATCCCCAGCCCAATGGGAAGCGCAAACCCGTCCGGGAAGTGTGTTTGCCGCCCTATTTTGGCGCGAATGGAAACTGTTTATACGCACTCCTATCTTTGCTCTTAACGGTTTCTTAGGGGCGCTAATTATGCCTATCACCCTGATTATCCCCTTTTTCGCCCAAGGCCGTAGCGGGGAACTAGCTGAAATGATGGCCGCCCTGCAAAGCGAGCCGGGTTCCACCATTGTAGCTCTAGTGATTGCCGCTATCATAATCCTTTTGGGCTCCATGAACACCATTGCTAGCACCAGCATTTCCCGTGAGGGCAAACTCTTTTATATATCGAAGATGATTCCCGTGCCGGCAGAAACCCAGGCTCGGGCGAAGCTGGCCCATGCTTTTGTGGGGTCCATCATCAGTGCGGTGCCAATTACCGTTGCCTACATCTTCTTTATTAAACCGAGCTTTCTAAATGTGGTGGCGGCAGTGCTGATCGGGCTCTCCGGCAGCCTGCTGGGTTTGGCCGTCGGCTTGTATATCGACATGCTCTGGCCCCGGCTCCACTGGACCAATCCTCAACATGCGGTAAAAAACAACTTTAATGCGGTTATCCCTATGTTCTTAGAGATGGCCGTCTTGGGTGGCTCCGCCTACCTAGCCTATAAGTTGATATCTGCCGAATGGCCGGTGCATCTAATCTATGCCCTTTTCCTCGCCCTCTACGCGGTTAGCGGTCTCATCGTCTTTCACCTGACGGTAGCTACTGCGGAAAAGCGCTACCATGGTCTGGATATCTAAACAGGGCATACACTTTAAGAAGGGCAGTGGCTGCTGCTAGAGACCGGGATCAGGCTCCCCAAGGTCCTACGCAGTAACCACTGCCCTTCTGTATAGCGGTGAGTTTTCAGCGATACCTAGATTAGAATCGGCGTCAGATGGGTGGCTATTCCATTTGGATCAACTTATTAAGGGTCATCAGCTCCATTTGTGGCGCTGCCACAACCTTTGAGTAAATCAGCTTCTTAGCCAGCTTTACATCCTCCGGTTGAGATAATTTCAGTTGCCTACCACTGGCCAAAGTCAAGGTCTTGGTGGCCGGATCGTATTCGCCCTGCTCCACTTCCTTGTTGTGTTTTAGGGTGTACGTTATTAGCATGTTAAACACCTCCCGCTTTAGCTTAAACATTTTCCTCTCCTTCTACACATGGAAGGCCCTGGTGTTGAGTGTAATACCAGCGCATATTATACTAGGGAATATACCAGTTTTGTGTAGTCGGGGAGGTCCCTGTAGGATGCGAACAAAATCTATCTATATTGTGTTATCAAATACCTTTTCATGGACAACGCGTGTTATCGGTCTTTATACAAGAGCCCCTTATAACCATGTTTCTATCGCCTTAGATGAACACTTACATGAGATGTATAGTTTCGGGCGTCTCTATCCGGAATGGGCCCTACCCGGGGGGTTTGTGCAGGAAAAACAAAGGGAAGGCACCTTTGCCCGTTATAAAAATACTATCTGCGCCATCTACCGCTTGCCAGTTAGCGAGCAGCAATACACAGCCATCCGTGCTACCATTGCCGAGTTTCAAAAGGAGCAAAGCAACTATAATTTTAACCTGATCGGTTTTGCCGGATTAGCCGCCGGCATGCCTATTGAAAGGCGCTACGCCCATTTTTGTTCCCAATTTGTTGCCACCGTCTTAACTCGAGCTGGCATCCGGTTGGTTGATAAGCCGCCCGGGCTAGTTAAACCCTCCGATTTTCTTGACTGCCAGCAACTTACCCTAATTTACGAGGGAAAGCTGGCCGACTATGAAGCCCCCTCCCTTGCCACCTAATTAACTTCTCTTTAATTGGCAGGCTTTCGGGTTCTCCTGTTGAACCCTTAATAGACAAACATTCATGGGGAGGTACTATTGTGGAACAACTTAAAACACGAGCTCAAGAGGTTATTGATAGTTTACAAACCGAATTATTGACCTTATCCCACAACATCCACGCCAATCCGGAGCTTTCTATGGAAGAGCATAAGGCGGTCGGTTTTATCGCCGAGACGCTGCGCAATCAAGGCTTTGAGGTACAGGTTGGCCTGGGCGGATTAGAGACGGCCTTTATTGCCACCAAGGAAGGCAAGGGCGACGGTCCCCATGTGGCCTTCTTGGCTGAATATGATGCGCTGCCCGGTATTGGCCATGCTTGTGGACATAACGTAATTGCTACCTGTGCCGTCGGAGCTTTCTTGGGTACCAGCGCCGTGATGGACAATTTCGCCGGTAAGGTGTCCATCATTGGTACCCCTGGCGAAGAGGCCGGTGGCGGTAAAGTTATTTTAGTGGAAGCCGGTGTTTTTGATAATGTGGATTTTGCCCTCATGATGCACCCCTCCTCCGGGCGGTCACTGATCAACCGGGGAGGACGGGCAGCTACCACCGTTGAAATCAACTTCCTAGGCAAATCGGTCCACTCTTCTGCCCCTGGTCGGGGTATCAATGCGCTCAATGCGGTTATCGCCACCTTCCAGCACATTGACATGTTGCGGCCCACCTTTGAGATGCAGGATAACGTCAATGGTATTATCACCAACGGCGGACTGGCGGCTAACGTCATCCCCGGCGAAGCTGCCTGCGAATTTAGCCTACGGGCCCGCACCCTAATAGATCTGGAAAAGTTGGTGGAGAAGGTAAAACTGGCGGCCAACACGGCGGCCCAACTAACCGGGGCGCAGGTAGAAATCAAAGTGCATCCCATGTACGCGGAACGTTACCCCAACCTGCCTATGTGTGAAGCCTTTAAGAAAAACATGGAGCAGCTGGGCGAAGAAATGGAATATGCCAACCCCACCGGCTTGTACGGCTCATCGGACGTGGGCAACGTCTCGATTAAGGTGCCGGCCATCCATGACTACCTCTGGATTGCACCGGCGGGTGTGGCCTCCCATAACGCCGCCTTTACCGCCGAATCTATCTCGGAGCGAGCCGATGAAATCTGCATTAAGGGCGCCAAAGGGCTGGCTATGACCGCCATCGATATCTTCTCTAGCCCCGAATTCCAAGAGGAAATTAAGGAATATCATCGGAACCAGGTGCCGGA
>JAMNZE010000014.1:0-8389 GCA_023622465.1 Bacillota bacterium
GCTAGCCAACGAATCATCCGTGGGTCATTGGTTTGCGACTTAATGTAATTGCCCACCAGTAGCTCGTTGATTGTGGACGGGGCTTCAATGAAGAACATGGAAGCGCGGGCATTGCTGAGACGCTGATAGCGTTGAGCCAGTACTCCGTGGCCTGCATGCCCCAACTCATGGCTCAGTAATAAAGCGCTGCGCATATTATCGGTCCAGGTCACTAGGATATAGGGGTGCACATCGGGAACGGTAGTGCAGAAGGCCCCGGTGGACTTACCAACATTGTTGGCCAAGTCAATCCAACGGTTCTTCAAACCGGCCTCGATAATGGCCGCATATTCTTCACCCAATACCGACAGTCCATTAAGAATAATTTCCGAAGCGGCTTCGAAGGTGGCCGGCGGGCTGAACTCGGGGTCCAACGGTGCTTCAATATCACAGTAGAGTAATTTATCCAGCCCCAAAACCTTCTTGCGCAGCTCCGCATAGCGGCGCATGTGGGGTGCCAGCTCCTTCAGGATAATGTCATGCAGGTTGTTATATACTTCTAAGCTCACTTCTTGGCCATGCAACAGCATATGGGTGGCCGATTCATAACCCCGCAATTTGGCCAAAGTTACCTGTTTCTTTACTTCCGTACCCCAGGTGGCGCCGTAGGTATTCTGATAGGCCTGCAAACCTTTGGTAAAGGCTGTATAGGCGTTGCGCCGCAGCGTGGTATCGGGTGATTTCTCGTAGGCTTCTTCATACATGGCAAAAGACATGGGATGGCTCTTGCCCTGGCTATCCAGCACCGGCTCGAAGGTCATATCGGCGGCTTTCGAGCGGGTGTAAATCACATAAGGCGCACCGAGCACTTCGCTTAAAGATGCTAACGCCTTTTCCGTCTCCGGATGCAACATATAAGGTTTTTCTGCATTTAACTTGTCAATTAGACGCTGGAATTCCCTTAGCTTGGGCTCCTCTTCTAAGTAACGCTCTAGCGTCCCTTCCGGCAGACTAAGAGCTTCCGAACGAATAAAGGAAGTGGCCGCCTCCACCTGGGCTGCCATAGCGGCGGCCCGCCCCATGGCCACTTGGTTGGCCGGATCGGTGCCATCGGCCGATTGTTTCAGGGACGCATAGGTTCTAACTTTAATCACTTTCTTGGTCAACTCTTCCGCCGCTTCCAGACACGTCAGCAGGACTTCCGGCCCCTCGCCTAAGTGCCCCTGATACTGGGTCACAGAGGGAAGTTCTTCCAGTACGGCGGTTAGCGCTTTTTCCCAAGCCCTATCATCGGGGAAAATGTCGGCTAGGTTCCAGGTCAGGTGTTCCGGGACCTCTGCCCGTCGCAAACGTTTACTCATGGGGACCCTCCTTATACTTGGTATCTTTTAGAATATTTCTCAGCCAATGCCCTTTTCCCTGCTAGCCAGGCTAAGGGGTCAGAGTTTTTGCTGGCAAAATGGGCTTGTACTAGGCCGGCGGCTGGTCTATAATTGTGCACATACTTGTGCAAATTCTTGGAGGTGTACCAATGGATATTAATCAAACCATGAGCCTGCTTCCCCATCGCCACCCCTTCCTATTAGTAGATAAAGTCATTGAAATTATTCCCGGAAAATCGGCCCGCGGTCTAAAGAATGTAACCATCAACGAACCCTTCTTCGCTGGTCATTTCCCCCATCATCCGGTTATGCCAGGCGTTTTGATCGTGGAAGCTCTAGCTCAAGTGGGAGCCGTTGCCCTATTGAGTTTGCCAGAAAATGCGGGAAAGCTAGGCCTGTTCGCCGGTATTGACAAGTTGCGTTTCCGGCGCCAAGTAAAGCCCGGCGACCAGTTGCTGCTGCAGGTGGAGATCATTACGCAAAAGGGGCCTATCGGTAAAGGGAAAGCAGTTGCCACAGTGGACGGTGCGGTGGTAGCTTCCGGTGAATTGATGTTTGCCTTAAGTGACCCTATATAAAAAACGGGCTGTCGCAAAAGCAGTTGCGACAGCCCTTCGTGTTTGCAGGCGGTTGGTCATACTAGAGCGCCTGTGCCCAACCTCACTAACCACGTTGTTTACCTAGTCTAGCCCGCCTAACTGCCTTAACTAGCTCCCCAAACAGGAGTGGCATAGCTGCTAGCAAGAAAATGATACCCCAATCGTGGGAGTAGACTGTGGCAACACTAAATACCGCCCGTAACGCGGGCACGACCAAGATAACCGTCAAAAGGCCAAAGGAAACAACCGTTGCCAGGTTCATGTACCCATTGCTGAACAAGCCAAGTCTTAAAAGCGAGTGTTTTTCCGAGCGGGCGGTATAGGCGCGGAGTAATTCGCAGGTCACCAATGTAACCAGTGCGTAAGTACGGCCTATAGCCAGTCCGTAACGTTGCCAACTAAGGTAGAAAGCGCTCAAAACGGCGGTGGCCATAACCAAGCTCTGCACCGCGATGTTGATAATCATGTCCCGGTTAATAATGGGCTCCTCCGGGTCGCGGGGTTGCTCGTTCATTATACCCGGCTCCTTTTTCTCCCTACCTAGCGCTAGGGCAGGAAAGGCATCGGTCAATAAGTTGACCCATAGCAGATGAATCGGCAACAGAGGAATAGGCCAGTTTAGGATCATTGACAAGAAAATAATTAGAATTTCCCCCACGTTACACGACATGAGGAAAAAGACGAATTTGCGAATGTTGCTGTAAATAACCCGTCCTTCCTCCACGGCTTTGACGATGGTGGAGAAATTGTCATCGGCCAAAATCATGTCGGCGCTCTCTTTAGTCACATCGGTACCGGTAATACCCATAGCTATACCGATATCGGCCCGTTTGAGGGCCGGCGCGTCGTTGACGCCGTCGCCGGTCATGGCAGTAATAGCGCCGTTACTCTTCATAGCCTGCACAATACGCACCTTATGCTCAGGAGAAACCCGGGCATAGACATTTACCCTGCTGGCCGCTTCCACAAGCTGTTTATCATCCATAGCGTTCAGATCGGCACCGGCCAACACCTGGTCGTCCGACTGGATAATACCCAACTGTTTAGCGATAGCCGCCGCCGTGTCCCGATAATCGCCGGTAATCATTACCACGCGAATGCCAGCCTTCTTGCAGATCTTGATAGCCTCGATGGCTTCGGGACGCGGCGGGTCAATCATGCCTACCAGACCACAGAACACTAAGCCCTGCTCATCCTTCTCCGGCGTGGGCTGAGACGGTATTTCCGGGAGTATTTTAAAGGCCATAGCTAACACCCGATAAGCCTGGCTTGCTAACCTCTTGTTTTCAGCTAGAATCATCTCGATATCTTCAGGGGTAATGTGGTCGATGGTGCCATCGCGCCGCATAATCTGGGCGCAACGCTCAATAAGGATATCGGGTGCTCCCTTGGTGCACGCCATAAAAACATCGTCATCCTCGCACCGATGAAATGTGGTCATCAACTTGCGTTTGGAATCGAAGGGAATCTCCTGCACCCGCGGCATAGCCCGGTTAATCGCCTCTTTATCTATGCCAGCCTTGGCGGCCACCACTATCAAGGCCCCTTCGGTGGGGTCACCGATAATATGCCAACCATCCAAATCACTGTCGGTTTTAAACTCCAGTCGCGCATCATTACAGAGGGCCTGGACTTCTAACAGACGTTGCACCGCCGGTTCCTTATCTAAATCAATTTCATCGCCCTTATGAGTCAATGCGCCCACCGGATTATAGCCATCGCCCTCCACATCCATTTCCATAGCGGGCACATACATCTTAACCACCGTCATCTGGTTCTGGGTCAAGGTGCCGGTTTTGTCGGAACAGATAACCGTGGTGCTTCCCAGCGTTTCCACCGCATGCAACTTCTTCATAATGGCGTTATGCCTCACCATCTGCTGCATACCGATGGCCAGAACAATAGTTACTACCGCTGGCAGCCCCTCGGGGATAGCCGCCACAGCCAGGCTCACAGCGGTCATAAACATTTCGAGGATTGGTTCGCCGCGTAGCAACCCCAATCCAAACACAATACCACATATTACCAAGCAGCCGGTGCCCAACAATTTACCCATAGCTCCCAGCTTCTTTTGTAAGGGTGTGGCCTCCTGCGGATCTTCCTGGATCATCTTGGCTATACCACCGATTACGGTATTCATTCCCGTAGCCGTAACGATGCCTGCACCCCGCCCGTAGGTAATGAGGGTACTCATAAAGCCGCTATTCTCTTGATCGCCCAGGCCCACTTCACCTTCCAGCTGCACGTTAGCATTCTTCTCCACTGGTACCGATTCGCCAGTGAGAGCCGCCTCCTCCACCTTCAGGTTTACCGTGTTAAAAAGCCGGACGTCGGCGGGTATGTAGTCACCCGTTTCCAACAGCACAATGTCTCCGGGGACCAGCTCCCGGGCTGGGATGGTGATAGTCTCCCCGTCTCGTATCACCACCGCATTTGGTGCCGACATCTGCTTTAGAGCTTCTAGCGCTTTGCTAGCCCGATATTCTTGGAACACACCCAGCCCAGCATTAATGATAACAATACCCAAAATCACCAGAGAATCGACTAGCTCACCTACTAGCCCAGAAACGAGGCTGGCAATTATCAGGATGATTACCATATAGTCTTTGAATTGCTCTAAAAACATGCGTAGAAGGCCTGGCCCCTCGGCGTGGGCCAGCTCATTGGGCCCATACTTTTCTAATCGGCGCCTTGCTTCCTGGGTGCTGAGCCCCTTTTCTACGTTAGTCTGCAGGTGCTCGCAGACTTCTTCAATATCTTGCTGATACCAAGGTGTCTGTCTCAATTTGCTCCCTCCAACGCTATCGACTATGCAAACACTGTAATTCCTCAACCCGAAGGCTAATACGGGAGTCAGTGTAAAAAGTTGCGCCAGCTTTCTTATACGAAGAACCATCAGTATATTTTTTTATCGCCACCAGATTTTAACCCGCTATCTTCTGGCACATCCCCATCACGCACGAGAAATCCTATGTGCACATAATGTTGCACACTCTCTTTTGTCGTGCTATAATCCATTTATCTATGTGCACAAATATATGCACATAAGATAGAGATTTGGGTTGGAGCTACCACATTCTCGACGATGGTAGATATGTTTGGGCACCGGAATACTGCAATGGTAGGAGGAAGAAGCAATGACAACCACCTTGATAAAACTATTAGGAATCGACCATCCCTTCATCCAAGGCGGTATGGCCTGGGTGGCAACCGCCGAGCTGGCCGCCGCTGTTTCGGAGGCAGGGGGGTTAGGAGTAATCGGCGTTGGCAGCATGTCGGTGGATGAATTCCGCCAGGAAGTGCTCAAGACCAAGTCGTTAACCCAACGCCCCTTTGGCGTCAACGTGATGCTAATGGCGCCGCAGGCGGAAGCCATTCTGCAGGCGGCAATCGATCTGGAAGTACCGGTGATAACAACCGGGGCCGGCAACCCGGGCCCCTATGTGGAAAAGCTCAAGCAGCATGGTATTAAAGTGCTACCGGTAGTCTCTTCGGTAGCCTTAGGCAAACGTCTAGCCCGCTTGGGTGTCGACGGCTTAATTGCCGAGGGGTGGGAAGCTGGCGGACATATCGGCAGTATCAGTACTTTAACCTTGGTGCCCCAACTGGTGGATGCGGTCAATATCCCAGTGATAGCGGCGGTCATACCACCGGTCACCCGGTGCGAACCCTGCGCAATCGCTTTGCCCGGCAGTTTCAGGAGCTAGAGCAAGCTGGCGCCAGTTTCGAGGAGCTCAGCGAATTTGGGGCCGGCCGTTTAGCCAGAGCAGCCCGCGATGGAGACGTGACCCATGGCTCCGTGATGGCCGGCCAAGGGGCGGGGCTGGTGAAACAAATTATGCCGGTGCGCGACATAATACAGGAACTTGTGAAGGGCGTGCAATCGCTAATACATGAACTGGAAGGCCAACCATGGCAAGACTAGCCCTACTTTTCCCCGGCCAAGGGGTGCAAACGGTAGGGATGGCTATGGATCTGGCCACCCTCTATCCGGAAGCCCATAATCTGCTGCGGCAGGCTGATGAAGCCCTGGGCTGGTCGCTGTCCCAGCTCATGGCCAATGGGCCGGCAGAGGAACTAAATTTAACACCCTATACCCAGCCCGCCGTTTTAACCGCCTCTCTTGCCTACTGGCAGGCTTGGCGTAGGGAAGGGGTTAGAGCCCAAGCGGCCATAGGGCTTAGTCTAGGTGAATGTAGTGCCCTGGTGGCTGCCGACGCCCTGGATTTTCCCACTGCGGTGCGCCTAGTACATGAGCGGGGCAAGGCCATGGCAGCCGCCTATCCAGCGAGGGCGGGAGCAGTTGCAGTGGTACTCGGTTTAGAGCGCGAAGTGGTACAGAGCCTGTGCCAGGCCGCATCGGAGCCTACGGCTTACGTACAGGCCTCCAACTTCAACTGCCCAGGGCAAATTGTCATCGCCGGCGACAAGGTGGCTGTAGAGCGGGCTAGCCAAGATCTCTTAGCAGCCGGGGCCAAACGTATTATTCCCTTGCCGGTTAGTGCCCCTTTCCACACCCGTTTACTGCAACCGGCCAGCACAACCTTCGCACCCCACCTGCGGACCGCCCGGTGGCAAGTGCCCACTATGACGGTAATCAGCAACGTGGATGCCAGTGTGTATCGGTCGGTAGAACAAATGCAAGAACTGCTCATCCGACAAGTATGCCAACCCATCGAATTTGCGCGAGGCGTGGAACGCCTGCTGGCCGAGGGCTTTACCCACTTCCTGGAGGTGGGTCCCGGCTCCAGCCTGGGGGCATGGTGAAGAAAATAGGGCGCGGTGCCACCGTATATCAGGCCAGCACGGCAGAGCAAATTTCCTCGGTGGCTGAGCGGATTCGTATAGATTTGGAGGTGGATTAGTTGCAGGAACGACGTGTTGCCCTCGTAACCGGCTCAACCGATTCCTTAGGAACAGCCATTAGCTACGAGCTGGCTGCCGCCGGCTTCGACGTGGCTCCCCACTGCCGTGGCGCTAAGGGGCTGGATAAAGCCCAGTAATTGGCTTTTGAGCTATCCCACTATGGCGGCACCTACTTACCAATAACTGCCGAACTGACAGACGTGGAACAAATCGCCCACATGTTCTCCCGTATAAAAGAAACCTTTGGTTGTTTAGATGTGCTCGTTAACAATGCGGGATTGAATAAAGATCAACTACTGGTTCGCATGAGCCAGGACGATTTTGAACAGGTATTGGACATTAACTTAAAGGCGGCCTTTCTTTGCACGCAGCACGCTGCCAAGATGATGATGATGCGTCAGCGCTATGGTCGCATTATCAATCGCTTCCGTTGCCGGCCAACTGGGTACTTATGGTCAGGCCAATTATGCGGCGTCCAAGGCGGCTCTTATCGGCCTTACTAAGACGGCGGCCCGCGAATTAGCGGCTCGTCAAATAACCGTCAATGCGGTAGCCCCTGGCTTCATCGACGCCGGGCTCACGCGCAGCCTCACTCCTGAGCAGCGGGAAGCCTTCATTGCCCAGGTACCCCTAGGGCGGGCAGGCTCCCCTCGAGATGTGGCCCTGGCCGTTGGCTTTCTCGCCGGGGACAAAGCCGATTACATTACCGGGCAAGTACTCAATGTCAATGGCGGCTTGCTTATGCCTTAGGCCACTGAAAGGAGGTGAAAACATTGAACACCATCGAAAAGGTAAAAGAGATCATTGCCGAACAGTTGGGACTGGAAGTGGCTGAAGTAACGGCCGAGGCAAGAGTTACAGATGACCTGGGAGCCGACTCCCTAGACATGGTTGAGCTGGTCATGGAATTGGAAGAAGTCTTCGGCTTAAAGATAGCGGAAGAGGAGATGGAACATATCTCCACCGTACAAGACGTGGTCAACTATATTGAAGGGGAGGCACATGCAACGAGTTTATATTACTGGGATTGGCTTGGTTACTCCTCTTGGTCTCGACAAGGAAGGCGTTTGGTCTAGGTTGAAAGACGGTGTATCGGCTGTGGGGCCGATTACCCGCTTCGATACAACCGATTACCCGACACGGATCGCAGCGGAAATTACCGCATTTGATCCAAAGGATTTTATGGATAGAAAAGAAGCCAAACGCAGCGATCGCTTTGTACAATTCGCTGTGGCAGCAGCAGAATTGGCCCTGCAGGATAGCCGACTTGACCTAGAAAAAATCGATAAGGAGCGGGCAAGTATCTATATCAGCTCCGGTATCGGTGGCCTCGAAACCCTGACCGAGCAGCATCAGGTGCTGCAGGCCAAGGGGCCCAGTAAAGTAAGCCCCTTCCTGGTACCCATGATGATTGGCAATATGGCCGCCGGCCAAGTAGCCATTCGCTACGGATTTTGTGGTGCGGCCAACAACGTGGTATCGGCCTGCGCCAGCGGCGGACAGGCCATCGGCGAAGCCCTACGCTGCCTGCAAAGGGGCGAGGCCGACATCGTGTTGGCGGGC
>JAMNZE010000001.1:0-5926 GCA_023622465.1 Bacillota bacterium
TATTTTGCCGCCCTGCGCGGTGGCGATGTGGGGAGCGTGGCCCCCATAGCCGGCTCTTACCCCCTCTTTGCCTGCCTGCTGGCTGCCATCCTATTAGGGGAAAAGCTGACCCCAGGACGGGTTTTTGGGACCGTTTTAGTCTTCTTGGGTATTCTACTTTTAAGCTAATAAGCAACTTTTATTTGGCTAGAGCCAGTGGTACAATAAGGAACAGTGGAAACACTAGAATTAGGAGTGCAAAAATTTGACTGAACAGCAACAAATCGCCCTCGGGGCTAAATACTTAAGAGAAGGACGTTTAGTGGCTTTTCCCACGGAAACGGTTTACGGGCTGGGGGCCAATGCTTTCGACGCAGCAGCTGTAAACCGTATCTTCTTAGCCAAGGGAAGACCGGCCGATAATCCGTTGATCGTACATATTGCCGATTATGCTACTCTGCCGCAAGTGGTAAGTCGAGTCACGCCTCCGGCTCAGCGTTTGATGGATACCTTCTGGCCGGGGCCCCTGTCGATCATATTGCCCAAGAGCGAACAGATTCCCGCCATCGTCACGGCGGGCCTTAGCACAGTGGCCGTCCGTTGGCCCAACCACCCGGTGGCCAGTGAGCTGATTCGGCAAGCCGGGGTGCCGGTGGCGGCACCTAGCGCCAATCGCTCGGGGCGCCCTAGTCCTACTCTAGCCCAGCATGTGGCAGAAGACCTGGGCAGCCAGGTGGACCTTATTATCGATGCCGGCTCGGCAGCCATTGGGCTGGAATCGACGGTGCTCGACATGAGTGGGGACGAGCCGGTTTTATTGCGGCCGGGGGCCGTTACTGTTGAAGATTTAGAGCCCATAATTGGATCGGTCAAGATAGCCAGTGCCCGTCCAGCCCCCGACCAGCCGGTACGTTCGCCCGGTTTGAAATATACCCACTATGCTCCCCGTGCTCCCCTGTACCTATATCTAGGTGAACCGGGGGCAGTGGTACAAGCCCAACTGACCCGTATGGCCGAGTTGGAGCAGGCGGGGAAGCGGGTTGGTATTTTAACCTATAGCGAATTTCTAGACCGATTCCCAGCGGGACAAGCCTTGGCTCTAGGCCCCTATGACCAGCCGGCGGATGCAGCCCAAAACTTGTATCGGTTGTTGCGAGGTTTTGATGAGCTGGGAGTAGATATCATTTTAGCCCATGGCTATCCTTCAGCGGCCGGGTTAGGTTTAGCCTTGCAGAATCGTTTGGTCAAGGCGGCCGGTTTTCGCCTGCTATGGGTGTAAAGAAGGAGGGTTGCAGTTTGAATATTCTTTTCGTCTGTACTGGCAATACCTGCCGTAGCAGCATGGCCCAGGCTTTGCTGGAGCACATGGTGGCTGAGCAAGGGCTAACCCAGATAACCGTCCAATCGGCGGGCATTGCTGCCGAGCCGGGGGCCAAGGCATCCCCCATGGCAGAACAAGCTTTACGGGAGCTGGGTATAGACCTAACCGGCCATCGGGCTCAGGGATTAAACCAGGAACTGGTGGATTGGGCCGACCTGATTCTGACCATGACCCGGCGCCATAAGGAGTTTGTGCTAGACACCTTTCCTAGTGCCCTGGAGAAAACCTATGTGCTAAAAGAATTCTTATTGGGCCCCGCCGATGAAGAACAGGAGCAGACTCTCCATGAGTTGTATGCGGCTATGGCAGCTAAGAAGGAGGCCTTTGCAGCGGAAGTGCGACCTAATATCAGTGAACTGCAGGCGCGACGGGCCCAGCTGTTAGAGGAATTGGATGAGCTAGAGCAGCTGTTGGCTTATAGGCAAAGCCAATTATTAGAGCGGGTGCGGGATGAACGGGAAGCTATTACCCGTCTGGAGCGGGCTCGCGATGACATCGACGTGGTTGATCCCTTTGGACAACCGCTGGCGGTTTATCGGGCCAGCCGGGACGAACTAAGAGAAGCCCTTTCCCAATTACTGCAGAGGCTACAGAAGACAAATTAAGGTGCGGTGGGCGCGCTTGTACATTGGAGAAATGGTATTATATAATTAGTAAGGCAGACGCTGGAGAAAATTAGGCAGGAGATGAGGGCATGAGAGTCGCGTTAGCCAGCGATCATGGTGGCTATTTATTAAAAGAAGAGTTAAAGGCGGCTTTGACCGAGTGGGGCTATTCCATAGTAGATGTGGGCTGTGATTCAAGCGCATCGGTGGACTATGTGGATTATGCCGAAAAAGCAGTAGAGGCAGTGCTGAACGGGGATTGTGAGCGAGCCATCTTAATTTGTGGGACAGGCATTGGCATGTCCATAGCGGCGAACAAGTACCCCGGTATTCGGGCTGCCCTTTGTCATGACCAATTTTCCGCCCAAGCCACCCGCGAGCACAACGATAGCAACGTGCTGTGCCTCGGTGCTCGAGTGATCGGGTTTGGTCTGGCCCAGTCGATCGTGAAGGTCTGGCTAAATACCGAGTTTGTCGGGGGGCGTCACCAACGACGCATCGATAAAATCACATCTATCGAGAAAAGGTTTTGTCGACAATGAATATGGAGCGATTGACCCAAGAAATGGCCAATTTACTCGCCGAGTTTTTGCCCCAGGCTAAATTGCGACCAGGCCAGATTTTAGTTGTCGGTTGCAGTACTAGCGAGATTTTAGGCCATCGTATTGGTAAAGGATCTAGTGTAGATGTGGCTAAGGCTATCTTTCCGCCTCTGGAGCAGGCGGCTAGGCAAGAAGGTATCTATTTGGCCATTCAATGCTGTGAACACTTAAACCGCGCCTTAGTTATGACGCGGGAATGCTTGGAACGGTATAACCTGGAGGAAGTGAGCGCCATTCCCCAACCCGATGCCGGCGGTTCCTTGGCAGCCGTTGCCTACTCTAGTCTTCCCGACCCGGTGCTGGCGGAGAGAGTACAGGGGCATGCCGCCCTCGATATCGGTGATACCTTTGTGGGAATGCACCTGCGTCCCGTGGCTGTTCCGGTGCGTCTAAGTGTTAAGGCCCTTGGTCAGGCCCATCTGACCGCAGCCCGCACCCGCCCTAAACTCATCGGCGGCGAAAGGGCAGTCTATAAACAAAGAGAAGGAGTGTTGAAAACATGTCGCTAAAACTGGTCGATCCTGAAATCCACCAAGTGCTGGAAAGGGAACTAACTCGCCAGCAGGGTAACCTGGAACTGATTGCCTCGGAAAACTTTGTTAGCAAGGCAGTCTTAGAAGCGATGGGCTCCGTGCTCACCAACAAATATGCAGAAGGTTATCCTGGCCGTCGCTACTATGGTGGTTGCGAAGAGGTGGACGTGGCAGAGAATTTGGCTCGCGAGCGGGCTTGCGCCATCTATGGTGCTGATCATGCTAACGTTCAGCCCCACGCTGGTTCTATGGCCAACATGGCCGTATATTTCACCTCTCTTAACCCTGGTGATACCATCCTGGGTATGAACCTGTCCATGGGTGGTCACTTGACCCACGGCAGCCCGGTTAACTTCTCGGGTATTCTCTATAACATAGTTCCTTATGGTGTTGATAAAGACACCGGTCTTATCAACTACGACGAAGTTCGTGAATTAGCCGAAAAACATAAACCAAAACTAATCGTGGCCGGTGCCAGCGCTTATCCACGCGCTATCGATTTTGCTAAGTTCCAAGAAATTGCCGAGTCGGTCGGTGCCCTGCTGATGGTAGACATGGCCCATATCGCCGGTTTAGTAGCAGCTGGCCTGCATCAAAACCCGGTACCCTACGCCGATTTCGTGACCACAACCACCCACAAGACTCTCCGTGGTCCTCGCGGTGGTATGATCCTCTGCAAGTCCAAGTGGGCTAAAGCCATCGATAAGGCCGTATTCCCGGGTATGCAAGGCGGCCCACTCATGCATATCATTGCTGCTAAGGCTGTGGCTTTCAAGGAAGCCATGACTGATGAGTTCAAGGCTTACCAGCAGCAGGTTGTGAAGAATGCTAAGGCCCTAGGCGAAGGCTTGCTAGAGCGGGGCTTTGACCTGGTATCGGGCGGCACCGACACCCACCTACTACTGGTTGACTTGCGCAGCAAGAACCTGACCGGTAGGAAGGCCGAGGCCGTGCTCGACGAAGTTAAGATCACCGTCAATAAGAATACCGTACCTTTCGATCCAGAAAGCCCGTTTGTAACCAGCGGTATCCGTATTGGTACGCCGGCTATGACCTCCCGTGGTCTCAAGGAAGACGATATGCGCACTGTTGCTACCCTCATCGCCGACGCTCTCGAGAACCCAGACAACGAGACCGTCTTGGCCAAGGTGCGCAAGGGCGTGGCCGAACTTTGCGAGGCCTATCCGCTATATAAGTAGTTTTTAGCTAATGGGCGCATGCCGTTCTAGGGCGGCATGCGCTTTTGTTAAGTCTTTCACTTTGAAGGGGGTACCACTATGGCTAAAGTTCACATTCTAGACCACCCGCTAATTCAGCATAAATTGACCTTTATTCGTGACAAACATACCGGTTCTAAGGAATTCAGAGAATTGGTGGAAGAGCTGTCCATGCTTATGGCTTATGAAGTAACCCGTTCTTTACCCTTGGAAGATTACGAGGTGGAAACACCGATTACTAAGACGAAAGCGCGGGTAATAGCAGGCAAGAAGCTGGGCATCATCCCCATACTGCGAGCCGGTTTGGGTATGGTCAATGGCATGTTGCGCCTGGTGCCGGCAGCTAAGGTGGGCCATATCGGACTATATCGTGATCCGAATACGCTACAGCCGGTGGAGTATTATGCCAAACTGCCCTCTGATATCGCCGAGCGGGATCTGATAGTGGTAGACCCCATGTTGGCCACCGGCGGTAGTGCAGTGGCAGCCATCGATTACTTAAAAGCCCAAGGAGCAACCAGCATCAGTTTTGTGTGTCTAATAGCTGCCCCGGAGGGTGTGGAAAAATTCCATGCGGCCCATCCCGACGTGGATATTTATACTGCCTCCTTGGATGAGTGCTTAAACGAGCACGCCTACATTGTTCCTGGTTTAGGTGACGCGGGAGACCGGCTTTTTGGCACCAAGTAGGTGGCACCATGCGGGTTAGTTGGGACGATTATTTTATGGAGATTACCCGGGTGGTGGCTACCCGCTCCACCTGTTTGCGACGCCAGGTGGGGGCCATTCTAGTTAAAGACCGCCATATTATCGCCACCGGGTATAACGGAGCACCGCGGGGATTGGCCCATTGCGCCGAGGTGGGGTGTCTACGGATGCAGCAGGGAGTTGCTTCCGGTGAGCGCCATGAATTATGTCGGGCTCTGCATGCGGAGCAGAATGCTATCATCCAGGCTGCCGTGTCTGGCGTGTCTATCAAAGGCGCCACCCTGTATGTGAATGTGTTTCCCTGTTCCCTGTGCGCTAAGATGCTGATCAACAGCCGTATTGAGCGGGTGGTTTATCAAGCCGATTACCCGGACCAATTATCCCATGCATTGCTACAAGAGGCCGGAATTGAGCTAGTACAGCACAAACCGACCAGCGATGGGTGTAACTAGCCATCGGGGCATAGGTATTTATTAGGAGTGCTAAGACATAACGCTATGCGTATGTTCAAGGGTCTGGTAACCGCGGTGTTTACTGCCGGGTAGACCTTTAAGGGCGCGAGGGGGTCACGTAAGCACTAGTTGCGCCAACTAGTGCTCTAGCCGAGTCCCTAGACTTCAATTGCCAACAGTGAGAGAGCTCATGCGGGCCATATTGGAGTTTGTACCCTGCCCTCTGTTGGAGTTGGCCAAAGGCCCATTCTATTTGACTTACACCGAATCCCTTTTGTAGAATGAAGGGCAAAGTAAGGAATTAGATCGGAGGAAACTTTATGCTCCCTAAAGTGATGACTATTTTCGGCACCAGGCCCGAGGCCATCAAGATGGCTCCCCTAGTTAAGGCTTTGGAGGCCAGTCCGCATCTGCAGGCTATCACTTGTGTTACTGCTCAGCATCGGGAG
>JAMNZE010000054.1:0-5498 GCA_023622465.1 Bacillota bacterium
ATTGGTCAAACCGGAACTACCCATTTTGCCGATTTCTTGTCCTTTGGCAACTTCAGCTCCCGCTTCGACAAGGGCTTCTGCCAAGTGGGCATACCGGGTGACCAGGCCTTCTCCATGATCAATCACCACATAAAGCCCCAGGGTCTGTTCTTCCGCCACCTCTCTCACCACACCGGCAGCAGCGGCTTGGATAGGCGTTCCCTCAATACCTTGAATATCTATACCATAGTGCATCTCCACTTGTCCAGTGACCGGATGATGACGCCAGGCATAGGACGAAATGATTTGACCGGTGCAAGGATAAACCAATCCTTCCTCCTCTGGATTGCCTATTATCCTTTGCCAAACGGCTACTAGCATACTATCATCGGCCTGCCAGTCGGCCCAAGCCGCCCATTTAGTCCCTACTGCGGCGCCCGGCTGGAAGCAATAGGCTAAATAGGTTTTACAAGACTGGGCCCATTGGAAAGGCAGAAAATTGAGCCCGGTTACTGCCAGCATCACTAATGCGCAGAAGAACCAGCGCCGAACTGCCGAATTGGTCGCCTGTTGGCTTTGCAAGCGGCGCCGATAGGAGGTTGTTCGGCGATTATATATGCGTCGGTTATCTGACCAAAAAGGCATCGCTGCCACCCTCTCTTACTCATTTCTACTCCATATATATGGACGAGTATAGAGGGATATACCTAGAACAAGATCTTCTGCCGCCTCATTCCCACATTTAAAACTAAAGCAATGGCCATGCAGTAGGCCAAATAGGCACTACCACCATAAGTTAGTAGAGGCAGGGGAATACCAGTGATAGGCATGATCGACACTGTCATACCTATATTGATAAACAGTTGAAATAGAGTGAGTACAAATACCCCAATGGCCATCATGCTCCCAAACACGTCCTTGGCATTAAGGGCGATTTGCAGCATGCGATACATCATAAACACGAACAGGCCGATAAGCACCAGGGCGCCAACAAAACCAAACTCTTCCGCCAGCACGGAAAAAATAAAGTCGGTATGCTGGGCCGGCAAGAAGTTGCGGGCGCCTTGGGTGCCCTGCATAAAACCTCGTCCAAAGAGACGGCCAGAACCAACAGCTATCAGCGATTGAGTAACTTGATAACCGCCCACATTGCGATACTGGGGCGCTTCCGGATCTAAGAAGACCAACAAGCGCATACGCTGGTAATCCTTCATAACAAATTTCCACATAAATGGTATGGACATAATACCCAGCCCCACCAAACCGGCCAGATACTTTAGGTCCGTACCTACCCCAAAGAGCATGCCACCAAAGATGGCTACAAAGACCAAAGCCGTGCCCAGATCGGGCTGAACTAGGATTAAAAGCATGGGTACACCTACTACCGCCCCGGCTCTAGCCAGATCCTTCCAATCCTTAATCCTGCCATGCTGTTCTAGATAATAGGCAAAAGCAATGATGATAAAGATCTTAGCAAATTCCGATGGCTGTAATTGAAAGCCAGCAAGAGAAATCCACCGTTGAGCGCCACCACCTTCTTGGCCCACAACCAAAACAGCTAGCAATAGAACCAGGTTGACAATATAAATAGGCTTAACTAGTTTTGCTAACAGCCGGTAGTCAAAATAGAGAGAAGCGGCAATCAGGATGTTACCGATAGCCACCCAGATCAGTTGCTTTTTCATATGGTATTGGCTAGCACTACACAAAACAACGATGCCAATAGCAGAAATCATAAGCATCGCTAACCATAACTGCCAGTCTAGGTTTTTAAGCAACTTACGATCGAACCGCACCCTGCTCACCCCTCTCTTTTATAGTTTACCATAGTGCTAGGTTGACTTTATAGTGGGAGAAATTAAAAGGTGAGAAGACAAGCTTCTCACCTTACAGGGCGCGGACATTTCGGCGAACGGCTTTAATTGGTATACTCGTGATTAGTGCGGACGTGTTATCGTTCTGCTCCAACTCAATAGCCAGACCCCGCTCTTCTATTTCTACAAACTCGTTCAGCACGTCGAGGATGCGCTGTTTAATCAAATCCAATAGCTCGGGAGACAAACTGGAGCGATCATGGATCAGAATCAATTGCAACCTTTCTTTCGCTTTATCTCCGCTTCCCAGTCTCCCTCCCCAAAGACGTCTAAAATCAAACATTGCTATAGCCCCCTTAATCGATGCCAAAAAGCTTCTTTAGTCGACTAAAGAAGGTATCATCATCTTGCCACTCTTCGAAGGGCACCTCTTCTCCCAATAAACGACGACTGATATTGTAAAAAGCAAGGCCGGCCTTGGTGGTTTGGTTTAGTGCGATCGGTTCACCCCTATTGGAGGAAATAACGATTTTCTCATCCTCGGGCACCACGCCGATCAGTCTTATAGCTAACAGGTCGACTATATCTTTAATGGCCAACATTTCGCCCCGTTTGACCATGTTAGGTTTTAGCCGGTTAATTACTAAATTGACGTCACTAATCTCTTCTGCTTCCAGCAGACCTATTACTCGGTCGGCATCTCGTACCGATGATACCTCGGGATTAACGACTACTAAGGCCTGATCCGCACCGGCAATTGCGTTTCTAAAACCCCGCTCAATGCCCGCAGGGCAATCGAGGATCACAAAGTCAAATTCCTGTTTCAATTCGGTAATTAGTTGCTTCATCTGCTCGGGCGTCACCGCATCCTTATCTCTAACCTGAGCGGAAGGCAAAAGCACAAGATTGTCTAGACGCTTGTCTCTAATAATAGCCTTTCTCCAGCTGGCTCGCCCCTCTATTACATCCACCAGGTGGTAAACGACCCGGTTCTCTAGGCCCATAAACAAATCCAAATTGCGCAAACCGATATCCGCATCCACCAGGGCCACCTGTTTCCCCAGCGCTGCCAATCCGGCACCAATATTGGCGGTAGTCGTAGTCTTACCCACGCCGCCCTTACCCGATGTGATCACTATTGCCTTGCCCATACTCGCTTCCCCTCACTTTCCACATCTATACCTTAATAATTGATCCGATGACAGGGCTCAATGATAATCTGACCATCCCGTAAACGGGCTATCTCCGGCTCTAATTTGGCCTCCACGGTTTCTCCGTCGGGGCGTCGCGCTAAAACACCCGCAATACTTACTTGCGCAGGCATCATTATATTAGCCGCTACAAAGGCGGATCTGTTACCCCCATAACCCGCATGGGCCGTCCCCCGCAGGGCCCCCATGACCACAATATTTCCTTCGGCTATTATTTCTGCCCCCGGGTTAACATCGCCAATAATGACGATGTGACCGGGATGATACAGTTGTTGGCCTGAGCGAACTGGCTTCTCCACGATTAGCGATGTCATTTCTTTGCTATTAGGGGGTTCCGGCTCCCGAATCTGCTCCAAACGTACCAACTGTACTCCCTCGTACTTTTTGAGAATGCTGGAGACGGTCGCCATCTGATCCGCCGAAAGGGTACGCCGGCCGGTATTTATGACCACACGGGCACCGCGAAAAAAGTTGCGACTCGTGGCTAAACGCTGCTCTAGTGAGTTGACAACCTGTGGAAATTCCACTTCATCGTTTAAGTAAATGTGAATACCTTCCCGCGTTCCTTTGAATAATACAGCTTCTTCTGGCAACTTCAGCCCCTCCATTGCAACTAACTCTAACTAGTGTTTCTTTCGCTTTAAAACGACCAGTTCCTGCTTTCCTCGACAAAAAGGGCAAAAAATGGGGCTTCCGGCTTAGGTTGACAGAAAAAAATAGGGCTGCGCAAGAGATCTTGCAACAACCCAATGTGTTTGCAGGCCGCTGCCCAACCTCTGTATGACAAGGGCAGCAACGAAACTCCTAAGATCCTAATGCAATAGCCCTAGGGCAGGATCTTTTCGCCGGGTACAAAATGACTCTCATCGAAGTAGGTCTTGATGATCGCATGGGCAACGGGCACCCCGGCAGTAGCCCCCCAGCGCCCATGCTCAACAAAAACTGCAATCGCAATCTCCGGCTCCTCAAAGGGCGCATAGCCGATAAACCAACTATGGGGAGAAATACCCGGCCCTACTTCAGCCGACCCGGTCTTGGCAGCTACTTCCACCTTTTGGCCGTCCCGCAGCACCGGATCGGAGGTAAACAGATACCAGGCCGAACCGTTATCGGCCCCTCGTGGTTTGGAAGGCAGGGTTACCTCATGCATCCCCCTTCTTACGATCTCGAGAGCTTCCGGATCTAAGTCCACCTTGCCTAGCAGTTTAGGCTCGGCCGTAAAGTTGATCTCCCCGTCTGGACCTATAATCTGCTTTACTACATAGGGCTGATAATAGTGGCCACCGTTCGCCAACATAGATGCGTATATGGCCATCTGCAGGGGGGTGAACTCCATTATTCCCTGACCGATTGCCACATCCCACACTTCTCCCGGATAAGGGGTGTAGTTATAAATGCGGCGGAAATTTTCAGTGGTAGGGATAATGCCTGGTGCTCGCAAATAGCCGGGGGCAAAGTTGAGCGGAACCTCCGAGGCAAACTGCATATACTTAATCATATCTCCTATCTTGTCCATAGCCCCCGCCCGGCCATACTTAACCACTAAACGTTGAGCGATATCGTAGTAAACCACGTTGCAGGACACCTTAATCCCTTCTTCTAAGGTCAGATGCCCATGGCCCGATCGCTTGGCACAATGTTTCCTGGTGGCCCCCACCTGGAAATAGCCGGGACAATAGAACCTCTCATCGGGATCGACTATATCATCGGTAAGAGCTAACAGAGAAATTAAGGGTTTAATAGTTGAGCCCACCGGGTAGGCGTTGAGGGGAATGTTACCGGTCCATAGCTCAGGGGTTTTGGCCCATCTACCCGGATCAAAGTTGGGATAGGAAGCCCATGCTAGTATTTCGCCCGTCTTGACATTCAGTACCACCGCCGCACCCTTACTCGGTTTTTGCTTATAGCGGGGGTCTTTATCGTTTAAGCGCTCTACTATATCAGACAAGGCCTGTTCCGCGGCCATCTGCAACTCAAAATCGATAGTTAAGACCATGGTATTACCGGCAACCGGCGGTGTCTCGCCCACCGCCGCAATCAAGCGGCCCCAACTGTCAACTTCTACTAAACGATAGCCGTCCTGTCCGCGCAGGCTTAACTCCGGCTCCACGTTCTCAAAGGCATTTTCTAAACCAAAAATGCCAACGGTAGCATCTCTACGGTAACCGGCAGCTAGATATTCTTTCTCTTTATTTTCTGTGATTGCTCCTAGGCCGCCAATTAGATAGCTGGCCATATTGCCGTACCGGTAATCTCGGACGGCCTGACGCTCGACGATAACACCGGGTAACTCCATCCGTTTTTCGTCAATTTGCAAGACGGTTTCTTCCGAAACATCCACCGCTAAACGGATGGGGCGATAGCTAAATCCCCTATTGCGTTCAATGGACTGGTAAATGCTCTCTTCGGTAACACCATAATCGGTCAAAAGATCGGCCAGGATAGGGATTACTTGTTCTCGCTGTTCCGTCGAGGAGGGAACTAAATAGGAAAC
>JAMNZE010000107.1:0-7546 GCA_023622465.1 Bacillota bacterium
GACTGTGCAACATAAATTATACCTAGGCCTTAAGGCGAAAATGCCTTAGGGCTTTTCTTTATGCATAATAAGAGCTGTTTTTGTCAATACCTCAAATAGTGATTGGATAGGGGGGAATACGAATGCTTGTTATGGTCGACTCATATGGTGCTTTTGTAGGAAAAAAGAGCGAACGGCTAGTAATCAAGCAAAGGGATGGGACGAAAGAAGAAAAACCGCTGTTTGACATAGAGCAAATAATGATTTCATCCAACGGGGTAAGCATTTCCGGTGATGCCGTGCGGGAGTGTATGAACCGGGGAGTACAAATTGTGTTTGCCAATCACCAAGGACAGCCCTATGGGGTGCTCAGTGGGCTAGAATTAAACGGCACAGTTAAAACTCGACGTGCGCAGCTAATGGCCTATCATGATCAACGGGGTGAGAACTTTGCCAGAGAGGTTGCCCGGGCTAAGGTGCAAAACCAGACTAACACCATCAAATACTTTCTCAAAAGTCGCAAAGAAGACGAAAGCCTGGTTGCCATTTGTGAAACCTACATTAAAGGCCATGCAAACAGCAATCAGGCAAATAAAAAAGATTGATGGCGACAACATCGATGCCGTTCGTGAGCAAATCATGGCTGCAGAAGGTCAAGCCGGCGTAGCTATTGGCAGGCGGTAAGCCAGTTATTGCCGGCGGAATTGGCCGGGGCTAAGTGTCGGGATTGTGAGTATCGGAGATATTGCGGCGGAGTGTATTAGAGGTAAGAAAAACACCTCGCATCTTGCCATGCGAGGTGTTTTTCTTCTTATGGCTTAGTCGGAGTGTAAGTTATATATTATATTCTCTACATTTTACTCTTTTCCTGCAAAAGAGAGGCAACAGCCCCCTGGGTTTGTCTACTCCCGTGCTTCCCGCTCCTGTTCTTCCTGTAAGCGTCGTAGAGCCGAGGAGCTTATGTGAAGCTGTACATAGCCGCAGCCCAGACAGATACGGCTGTGAACGTAGTCGCCTGAGAAGAGGTTGCCTATCAGTAAGGAGTTGCCTCCGGTGCGAACGCCCTTTTCTAGCCAGGTTTCGCTGCCGCAGAAGGGGCACGTGGGGAGGTCGTCGGTAATAGATTCGTGGTTCCCCTTGGGTAGATTAATGGCCACATTGGCAATCCAGCCGGTGATGTCTTGAAAATGATCCCTATAGCGCACCCTTGAATAACGGCGCTGACGCTCAAGCAATTCTAACTCCTGGCCTGCTTTTAATTCAAGTAACACGTGACCATCGGGTTTAGGCTCCTGGCGTATCTTGCCAGTCAGGAAAATGCATACCCAGGGGGAATATGAATAAAAGAAGACTTCTCTTTATTTAGTTTATAAAAAAGAGAGGAAGTCTGCAGAAAAATATTAGGAGGTGTTCTCATGAATATTGGTGAGCGGGCATGGCAGTTACTTCCGCAACTGACAGCTTGTGAGAGCATAACTCAGAGTGAGGGGGAGAGGAAGGTGGCCGACTACGTGCATTCGTTGTTGGCAGCCAACCCTTATTTTCAAGCCAACCCCGATTATTTGCGCCTAATGCCTTTACCGGCCGCCAATGAGCCGGCGGTGGTAGCGGCTCTGGTGCGCGGGCAAGGAAAACAAACGATTATTCTGCTCAGCCATCATGATGTGGTGGGCATTGAAGATTATGGCGTCTACAAAGATCTAGCCTTTAAGCCGGAAGAACTAACCGAAGCTTTTAAGCAGAATCCGGACATATTGCCAGAGGCGGCACGCCGGGATCTGGAGAGTGGCGAGTGGCTTTTCGGGCGGGGCACCATGGATATGCTTTATGGCTTAGCCATACATATTGCCCTCATTGAAAAGATGGCGGCTAAACCGGAGGCGCTGCCCGGTAACTTGTTACTCTTAACGGTGCCAGATGAAGAGAACAATTCGCTGGGTATGCGGCACGCCATCGAGTTATTGCGAGAGATGCAACTGCAATATGATCTAGAATTTACTGCTGCCCTTAACAGTGAGTCCCACGGAATTGTGGACGAGGGGCATGTGGTGCAAACGGGCACCGACGGTAAGATACTGCCCCTAATCTATTGTTTTGGTAAGGAAACCCATGCGGGCACGGTATACAGCGGCCTCAATGCCCATTTGTTGATGGCCGAGGTTACCAGTCGCCTGGAGCTTAATCCCGACTTTTTCGATAGCGCTGCCGGTGAGGTTTCTTTCCCGCCCACGCTGCTATTAGGTGGCGATTTAAAACAACGGTATAACGTCTCTACACCAACGGTGGCCTGGGGCTTCTTTAATGTTTTCACCTTGGCCGCATCTCCCAAGGTGATGATGCAAAAGTTAAAAGCCTTGTGTGAAGAGGCCATGGTGGCTGCCTTAGAGAAACATAAGCAATCGGTGCAGGCTTGGGAAAAGGTGGCCGGTAAACCTATAAACCTGGTGGAGTGGAAACCGCAGGTACTAACCTATGCCCAGCTGTGGCAGCAAGCCTATGAAGCCCATGGTGAAGAGCTGGTAAAAAGTATAGACAGCCTCACCCAACGTCTGCAAGCCGACGGCGTAGATCTGCAGCGGCTGACGCTGGAGATAATTCACGAAACCCATCGCCATTGCCCCAACCGAGATCCGAAGATCGTAATCGCTTTAGCGCCGCCCTATTATCCCCATATTCGCAACCGACGGGAAACGGCTAAGGAATTGCACGTAATGGAGGCGGTTGAAAAGCTGCAAGCCTACGCCCAGAAGCTAGGGGTAAATCTAAAACATGAGGAGTTTTATCTGGGTATTTCCGATTCCAGTTATGTTATGCTGCAGGACGCTACCGAGGTGGCGGAGGTTATTAAAGAAAACTGCCCCACCTGGGGTAGTGCCTACCACTTACCACTGGACGCTCTCAGCGAGATCAATGCCCCGGCGGTGAATATGGGGGCCTTCGGTCGTGATATTCATAAGTATACCGAGCGATTACATGTACCCTTTGCTAAAGAAGTGCTACCCAAACTAATTGAAAGGCTGATAGCCGATCTATTAGCTTAATAATAAGGTTGGTTAACAAGACCCACCGAAAGGTGGGTTTTGTTAACTTTGTCCGCCCTGTCCTTGCTGTATATGGTTTTTGAGCCATTCATATAATAGCTAAGGAAGGGAGTGTGAGGTGCATGACAGATGTAATCTGCATCGGAGCGCGTAATTCCCTCGACACTATTGAAGCCCGGCTGCGGCAGGAACTGGAGTTTTTGATTGCTGATGGTATTGATGTAAAATTCGAGACCAGACGGTCGGGTTTTTTTAACTTCCTTTTTTGCCAACTGGATTATGGCGAAACATCCTATTCACTGTCGGAACAGAGGCACTTAAGTCGCCAGTGTATAGCTAACGCCCTCACCGATATATTGGTCGATGATTGGCAGCAGCTCGCCCTGCTACGGGTTTTGAGTAGACGGTTCAATTGTTTTAGCGAGGATGAAAAGCAACGCATCGTGCAATTGGCCACTGCAAAGTTGGCGCAAAGGGATGCTGGCCCCAACCGTACACTTTTTAAAACGGCGCGTAAGAGTCGTATCCGGGAGGCCCTATCCGCCTACTTGCAGGAGCAAAACAATATTAATCTGGATGGCTTCCTCAATTTTCGCTTGCGCCATTACTGGGAGGAGCTAGAGGACGTTTTATATTTATCCATCGATCAGTATCTTAATGAAAAGGAATATCAGGAGTTTATTCAGCTACTGCAATATTTTGTGGGTATACTGGAACCTAAACATGATATGGTACATGTGGTACTCACCAGCAACGATGGTTTTGTTCTCTTCGATGAACGGGGGCACGTGCTGCAGGCCGATGTGTTAACTAACGAATTAAAAGTAAAAGGTGGCTATGCGGACCAGGATGATTTGTTAATCAGTGCTCTGTTATCGGCGGCCCCCAATCGACTGGTACTACATGTGGGCACCTTTCAAAATAAACCTAAGTTGATAGATACCTTGCAACAAATTTTCGCAGCGCGGGTTTTACTCTGCCGCACCTGCGATTATTGTTTAAGACTCTTGGCTGCAGAACAAAAAGAAGATTAGTCCCTTGACAAATGTAGACAGCCGAGTATACTACTGCTAATAGCAGTGAAGAGGACGTAACTATACAATGGGTTTTACAGAGACGTGCACCTAGGCTGGAAGTGCGCGAAACCTGGTGTGGTTACCACCACCTCGGAGCTCCTGGGCGGAAAGATCGCTGGGCGATACTAAGTCAGGCGTTGGGCATGCGTTAAATGCCGGGAAAGTGGGTAGTTCTTCTACCAAGCAGGGTGGAACCGCGAGTGCGTCCCTCTCGTCCCTGCCGCAGCTTGTGGCTGCGGTAGGGACGAGAGGGATTTAATCTTTTATGAAGGAGGTTGTTATATGCAGCAGTATAATTTTGTCTTAAAAGATGGTTCTCAGCGGCAGTTGCCCGCCGGTAGCACCGCCGCCGATTTGGCTGCTGATATTAGCCCTCGATTGGCGCGAGAAGCGGTGCTGGCCAAAGTAAACGGAGTGTTACAAGATTTGACCTTGCCACTGCCCGATGGGGCCCAGGTAGAGCTTCTCACCCTGGATGATCCTGAGGCGCTGGATGTGATGCGGCATACGGCAGCCCACGTGATGGCTCAGGCCGTTTGTCGATTGTTCCCGGGTACTAAGTTGGCTATTGGCCCTTCGGTTAAAGACGGCTTCTATTATGACTTTGATCTGACCGAATCCCTCAAGCCGGAAGACTTGCCGCGCATTGAAGGGGAAATGCGCAAGATAGTTAAGGAAAAATTGTCCCTAGAACGGGAAGTCTTGTCCCGTGAGGAGGCCATTCAGTTCTTCCGCGAGCGGGGCGAGGAGTATAAGGTTGAACTAATTGAAGAATTACCCGAGGACGCTGAGATTTCTATTTACCGGCAAGGGGAGTTCATCGACTTATGTGCCGGCCCCCATCTGCCCCATACCGGCTATCTGAAAGCTTTGCGTTTGCTTTCTTTGGCTGGTGCCTATTGGCGAGGCGATGAGCGACGTCCCATGCTGCAACGGGTCTATGGAACGGTCTTTCCTAAGGCGTCCCAGTTAGAAGAACATTTGCAGCGCATCGAAGAAGCCAAAAAGCGTGACCACCGTAAGCTGGGTCGCGAGTTGGAGTTGTTCACTATTGAAGAAGAGGGTCCCGGCTTCCCCTTCTACCTGCCCTATGGTATGGTAATTCGCAATGAACTGGAAGAGTTTTGGCGGGAGCAACATCGGCGTGCCGGTTACCAGGAAATTCGCACCCCCATCATCTTAAACCGCCAGCTGTGGGAACGCAGTGGCCATTGGGATCACTATCAAGAGAATATGTATTTCACCAAGATCGACGATAACGATTATGCCATTAAACCGATGAACTGTCCGGGCGCCATGTTGGTGTATCGTCATAAGTTGCGCTCCTATAAGGATTTGCCGCTGCGCTTGGCCGAGTTGGGGCTAGTCCACCGCCACGAAAAATCGGGGGTATTGCATGGTATGATGCGGGTGCGGGCCTTCACCCAAGACGATTCCCATGTATTCATGACCTTAGATCAGATCGAGTCGGAGCTGGCCCAACGTATCGATTTGGTTGACCATTTCTATGAAACCTTTGGTTTTTCCTATCATGTGGAGCTATCCACCCGGCCGGAGAACTCCATGGGGTCCGATGAAGCTTGGGAGCGGGCGGAAGCGGCGCTACAAAAGGTGCTGGAGGAGAAGGGCGTTCCCTATAGCATCAACCCGGGCGATGGCGCCTTCTACGGTCCAAAAATCGATTTCCACTTGACCGATTGCCTCGGCCGTTCCTGGCAGTGCGCCACCATTCAGCTGGATTTCCAGATGCCGGAGAAATTTGGCCTCTATTATATCGGTGAAGATGGAGAACGTCATACTCCTGTAACGGTGCACAGCGTAGCTTTTGGAGCTATCGAACGGTTCCTGGCCATTCTCATTGAGCATTATGCCGGTGCTTTCCCCCTCTGGTTGGCGCCGGTGCAGGTTAAGGTGTTGCCCATTACTGACCGTACCCATGCCTATGCCTGGGAAGTATATCAGCAACTCTTTGACGCCGGTATACGGGTAGAAATGGATGATCGCAGCGAAAAGATCGGTTTCAAGATCAGGGAAGCCCAGTTGGCCAAGGTGCCCTATATGCTGGTTATTGGTGACCGGGAAGCGGAAGCCGGAGTGGTCGCTGTGCGCCACCGAGAGCAGGGTGATTTGGGTCAGAAGGCTCTGCCCGAATTGATTAGTGAGCTAAAAGAAATGATTGCCGACAGGCGGATGGATTAGTTGACGCATTCTGTCCAGTATGCTAACATTACTCTGTAAAGTAGAAGCCAGCCGCTTCTCACCCTGTGACGCCACGAGCAGTTACTGGGTCAGTACAGTAGTTAGATAGGCAATGCTTGTATTGCTATTGCTTACTGTTGGCGAGCGGCTTTGGCTGCTCGCCTTTAATATTTTAAGTAAATGGAGGGGTTTATCTATCAGTAGGGAGAACAGAGACCCGCAGGTTAACGAGCAAATTCGTTTGCGTGAGGTGCGATTGGTCGACGAAAACGGTACACAGCTGGGCATCATGAGCTCACGGGAGGCATTACAGAAGCCGCCGGTATGCAAAATTATGGACTATGGTCGTTACAAGTACCAGCGGAGCAAGCACGAGCGGGAGGCTCGCAAGAAGCAGAAGGTAATTACCATCAAGGAAGTCCAGCTGAGCCAGACCATTGAGGAGCGGGATCTTCTGATCAAAGCACGCAATGCCGACCGCATGCTGAAAAACGGCAACAAGATTAGGGTCGTTATGCGCTTCCGCGGGCGGCAGATTGTTCACGCTGATTTGGGGAAAAAGGTTTTCGATCGTTTTGTAGAAGCGGTAGAAAACGGTGTTGTAGAAAAGGAAGCGCAAATTGAAGGGCGTAACATGATTATGATAATGGCGCCTAAACCTGAAAAGGGTGCAAATTAAGGAGGATACTTCGATGCCAAAGATGAAGACTCATAAGGGCTGCGCCAAGCGTTTTAAAGTAACTGCCAAGAAGAAACTCTTGCGCAACAGCTCTCACAATGCTCATAAGTTTAGTGCTAAATCTGGGAGCCAGAAACGGCGCTTGGATCAACAGCATCTACTAAAAGATGGCGATGCGGCTCGCGTCAAGAAAATGATGCCGTATCATTTCTAGTAAGGTGAAATAGGAGGTAGGCGATTATGCCACGTGTAAAGAGAGGGGCAGTCAAAAGGGCCCGTCATAATAAAGTTCTTAAGTTAGCTAAAGGTTACCGCGGTAGCAAGAGTAAATTATATAGAACGGCTTTAACCCAACTGCTCAAGTCACAGAGTTATGCCACTCGCGATCGCAAGCAACGCAAGCGCGAATTCCGTCGCCTATGGATTGCGCGCATCAATGCGGCTGCTCGCCAGAATGGCATTTCCTACAGCAGGCTCATGTCCGGCCTGAAGCAAGCAGGTATAACCATCAATCGAAAAATGCTGGCCGACCTGGCTGTTAATGACGCCGCCGCTTTCAGCCAATTGGTTGA
>JAMNZE010000147.1:0-7613 GCA_023622465.1 Bacillota bacterium
TAGTTTAGTGTTTCTTGAGAGTAAAGGCGGCGCGGCTTTCGCCCACCACATCCCGTCGGTGGTTATAGGTGATCGGGTTGTGGAATTTCTGCAGATTTTCTAAGTCGGCTTCGCTTAGGAAGCCCATTTGTCTCAAGGTATCGATAACGGCGGGGCCAGTGGCGCGGCCGTTTCCATCCTCTATTTTGACGGCTATACCTATGCCTTGCTCCAGTAGGGCTGCGCAATAGATGCCTTCAGCGCCACTCTTGGCAATGAGGCGGCCGTTGAGGTGGGTCATCAGGCCGGTGCAAAGGCGATTGGTGCCGGCCACCAGTAGGGGGCAGGCGGTCATGGCTTGACTAATACGCCGAGCAGCATTGGCGTTGGCCGTATCCAAATTATCTGGGCGAGCCAGCTGGGCCCAGGCTAGGGCCATGTTATAGACCGGTAGGCCAAAAACAGGTACGCCACAGCCATCTACGCCGATGACGATGTCGTCTGCTTCCATGCCGGCGAAGGTGGCCATCGTCTGCCGCATGGTCTGCTGGACAGGATGTTCGAGATTCAGGTAATTGGACACGTCCCACCCCATATGTTGGGCCAAAGCCAGCATACCCGAGTGCTTACCGGAACAATTGCAGTGTACTTCGCTGGGCTCTTGCCCGCTTCTTATCAATTCATTAGCTGCCTCTTTGTTAAATGGCAGGTGACTACCACATTGGAGGGCCGACTGGGGAAGGCCGATTTTTTCTAAGATGCCGAGTACCGTCTCCACATGGATGGGTTCGGCATTATGGGACGCGCAGAACACTGCCAGCTCTTGATCAGTAAATTGATAGTGGTCGGCGGCGCCACTGGTTACAATGGGAATGGCCTGAATGGGCTTGGAGGCGGAACGAATAAAGGTTACCTTTTCCCGCGGATTACCTACCGAATATAGTAGGCGCCCGGTATAATCAACAACAGCCAAATCTCCATGATGAATGCTTTCAACCAAATTACCGCGTATGACTTCCACTAGTTTTTCGGACATTATTAAGGTCCCCTTTCTTGCGATCTCTCTCTAGTGATTATATACATAATCCAGGCTATTCGTCAGCACCATTTGACAGTGATGCAATTTTGGCGTTAGTATATACCCATCTTGCCGATGTAGTGCAGCTGAGAAAAGGTGCATATGAATTAGGTATAGGTCCCTACCATTTGGGCAAAAATGGTGCTGAGGTGCCAGTTTGACTTAGTGGATTTGTTAAACTATAATGTGCTGGCAGAAGCAAGAAGGGAGGATCCTGTAATGTTAGGATCGAAAAAGCTCCTGCGCTTTGCCCTCTTGGCCCTTGTAGGCTGTATATTAGCTTTGGCAGCCGATCACATAGTCGATCGCATGCAACTAAATCAGCTGGCAGCCTGCAATATAGGCCAATTAACACCGAGCCAGACTTTAAATCGGCTTATGTTTGCCAAACGCGTCACAGTGATGGTGGATGGCAAAGAGAGGAGCGTATGGACAGGTGCTCGCACCGTCGGCGACGCGGTCAGTTTCGCTGGTGTGAAACTGGGCCCGTTGGACCGAATCGAGCCGGACCCGGCTACTCAGCTGGTGGACGATATGCGGATAAATGTAGTCCGCGTTACACAAGAACTTGTGCAAGAGGAGGAAATAGTACCTTACCGCACCGTCCGGGTGGCCTCCCGTTCTCTTAACCGGGGGGAAACCAGGGAAATACAAGCGGGCATTAACGGTAAAGTTATAAATACCTATCGAGTTATAAAGGAAAATGGGCGCGAGCAGGAGCGAACTCTAGTAGATTCGGTCACCGTGGTGGAGAAGCAAGACCGCATGATTGAAGAAGGCACAATTGCCACCATCTCGCGGGGCGGCAAGGTGCTACGCTATAGTAAGGTGCTCAATGTGGTAGCTACAGCCTATACGGCCGATATCAACCCGGCTACCGGCAAGCCCGATGATGCTTGGGGTGGCATGACCGCCTCGGGTAAACAGGCGGTACCCGGCTTGACCATTGCCGCCGACCCCAAGGTGCTGCCCATGGGGACTCGGGTTTATGTGGAGGGTACCGACTCGGTGGGCAAGAAATACTCGGGAATTTATCAGGTTATGGATGTGGGCGGTGCTATTAAAGGCAATAAGATAGATATATTCATGTCCACCTTCGCGGAGACAAAGAATTTTGGTCGCCGTAAGATGAAGGTATACGTACTAGAGTAGTCGTAAAAGGCTCCTTGCCACTGGCTGGCAAGGAGCCTTTTCTTATTTGCTAAGCTATTGGGAGACGGCCTTGTTCAGATCTTCGATCAATTTGTCTACATCGATGCCGTGGGCATTGGCTCCCTGTTCAATAGTTTCAAAACGGGCAGCAGCGCAACCAAGGCATCCTAATCCGTGACTAAAGAAGACAGGCACAGTTTCGGGATATTTTTCAACAACTTCTTGGATTCCCATCGTCTTGGTAATCTTCATTGGTAGACCTCCTCGTCTCAAACTACAAACAGTATACCACACCTGATGGCCACAAAATCATGCGTGCAAAATATCTAAAATCTCATCGATGGTGTCTTCGTGAAAATGGCCCCGATTATAGGCGATACGAACGTTACGCTTTTCTTCGCCGTCGGCTTGGGCTAGGATTTTGGCCACGGCCGCTGGCCGTTCTACCCAGCGTGCAATCTCTTCAAAGTTTTTATTGTAGAAGATGAAAGTAGGTATACGTTCCACGCCTAGTCGGTGGGCCAACTCTTGGTATTCCTCCCGACTAAAACAGCGAACTTCCAGACAGTCGGTTGCTTCCGCCATTTTTGCCAGCACAGGTAGGTTGATACGACAGTCACCGCACCAGTCTTCGCTGAAGGCAGCTACATAAATAGGGCAGGCCAGGCGGGCAAGGGCGCTCAGGTCTTCCCTCTCCAATTTCACCTGCTCATAGCTGGCTATAAAGCCATCCCTTCGGCTGTCGGTCATCTTGTTGAGGTAGGCTGAAAAAGTTATCCCCTTACTAAATTTCTCCCGATCCACTTCCTATTCACCTCACCGTATCAGAATACATACTGGGCAACTTTTTTGTCAATCACACGGCTTAGTAGCCGGCTTGCTTATCAACCACATTGATTAAGGGCTGATTAGCTTGATAACGGCGCAAATTTTCTACCAGAATATCGACCACATGGTCGTCATAGTCGGGCATGTGACCGGCCATATGAGGGGTAACGATTACCTGCGGCATATCCCATAAGGGGCTGGCCGGATCTAAGGGCTCCTGGTAAAAGACGTCCAGGCCGGCGCCGGCGATTACGCCCTTTTGTAACGCCTCAATCAGGGCCGGCTCATCGATTACTGGCCCACGGGCGATATTGATCAGGATAGCGCTGGGTTTACATAATTTCAGTTCACGGGCTCCGATCAGATGCCGGGTTTCGGGTGTTAGGGGGGTGGCCAGCACCAGGTAGTCGCAAAGCGGCAATAACTGGTGTAGCTTCTCGTGGCTCCACACCTCATCGGCCCATTGATCGGGCTCCGGGTTGCGGCGGGTTGCCAATACCCGCATACCGAAGGCTTTAGCCCGCTGGCCTATAGCCTGCCCGATACTGCCATAGCCGATGATACCGAGGGTCTTGTTGGCCAGCAGCTGCGGGTTTACTCTAATCCACTGGTGTTCTTGCTGGGCCCGTTGCATAGCTGGAAGCTGACGGGCCAGTGCTAACATCAATAGAAAAACGTGTTCAGCAATGGTGGTACCATGAATACCGCGGGCATTGATTAACTGCGCCGGGTGGGCTAATAGTTCCGGCCCTAGCAGACGGTCGACGCCGGCGGAGGATACCTGAATAAAAGCCAAGTTGGGGCACTGGGGCAACAGTTCGGGAAGATACCTGCTGCCCCAAATTACGTTGGCCGTAGGCATATGGGCGGCTATTTCCTCTTCATCGCGGGTAACAACAATTTCTGCCTGAGGCACCGCTTCTTTAATGGCATCAATATGGTGCTCGGAAGCCCGATGGGTGATAAGAATTTTCATCGACAGCCAAACTCCTTTCGTAAGCAGCTTACTGGAAACTAATGAGGCCTAGCTTTTCTAGGAAGCGGAAATAGTGAACAGAGAAGGTAAGATCGCTAACGCCCGTCTCCATCTTCACCTGATGGTCGATTTCGGCGATGGTGCGCTGCCCATCGGCCCAGTAGACCAGGTAGTTGGCGCAGCGGGCTGCTTTCGCATGTGTAGTTAGCAACTGTTCGTAAGCCTGCCGATCGGCTGCTGATAAATTTTCCAATTTGCCGCGCATGCTGACAGGACCGCGGAAGAGGCGGCGCGGCACCAGTTGGTAATCACTGTTATCTTCCTGGCCAGCTACAGCCGGAAGGGTAGCCACACCTAGTTCCTGCAGGTGGTGTTGCCATAGGGAAAGGGTAGTCTTCTGCAAGAAGTTGATTTCCGCCTCTAGCACATGGGCAAATTCGGCTTGTTCTGCCGGGGTCAAAAAGCGGTTGATGCTGGTCAGTTCCGCCTGTTTACGTTCTAACTTATATTGCACCTGTTGGCGGGTTGTTAATAGCTCGGCCTCCGATGGAGTGTTCAGTTGCTGTTCCACACTGGCATTGAGCAAGCGGTGGAGCTGGTCTAGGTAACGGCCTCGGCATTCGGAGAGTAGCCATTTGGCCTCGGTGAGCCCCATATTAGCCAGAAGATATACATAGGTGGCCGTCATGCAGCCGACGCGATAGAGCATGGCCGGATCCACTTTATCTAAAGTATCTTCACTGGTGTGATAGTATTTGTCGGGCCACTGGATAAGCATGGGGCAAGGTACGCCCACCGTGGGGTCCGAGAGAATATAGTGGTCACTGCCACCGGAGAAGGGGGCAATGGCGTGCTTAAAAAGGGCATAGGAGGAAGTACCGGCCAGATTCTCGCTTTCCGCTGCAATTGCTTCCAAAATTGCCGCCATCAGATCGCCCACAAAGGAGCCGGCCGCCTCCGGCGGATACTCGACTACCAACGGTCCCTTGCAAAGATCCTGGTTTTGGCCCACCATATCTAGATTCACGGCGGCTAGCATTTTGGGGATGCGGTCTTCATTGGTGGCCAAGTAGGCATAGGTGCCGGTCATCTCTGGAATTAATAGAATGCGGATAGACCGCCGCGGCTTAGGCAGCTCTCCGACAGCGATCAGGTGGTTCAAGGCCCGGGCTGTCTCTAGGGCTACGCCCACCCCGGAAGCGTTATCGTTGGCCGAGGCCTTAGGGTGGCACAGATGGGCGGCGATAATAATCTCCTCATCGGTCTGGCCGGGTATGAGAGCGGAAACATTCTCGATCTGACCGCTATAGAGGGATGCCTGCACAAGGGCCCGTACCTGCGGGTATAAAGCACTGCTTTTCATGCCCTGTCCACCAGAAGGAAGCGTATTGGAGGGCATCGGGAATATCGTAGCGATGGCGCACAGGTGTAAACTCGGTGAGGCGATCGCTGATGATACCGATGGCTCCCTTTTGCTCCACGGCCCAAGCCCGCACCCTATTAAAGTCACCATTGGTGAAGACAATGGCGCCGTTCAAGTCCAGGTCGGCGTAGGCTTCCGGGCCGTCACCCTGATCCAGCAATATTACATCGGCTACAACGCCTTCTTCAGGTGTGCTAATACTGCGCTGGATTAGTGAGAAGGCGTTATCGGCGAAGCAGGCCAGCCGTTCCTGTGCAGGGCTAATCAGATCCAGGGTGGCCTCTTCACAATGCCATTCCTCAAACATCTGCTGGGTCCAGTAGGTGGTTTTACCATCGGCCGGGTAGGAGAGGATTTCCGCCTCTATATTGTGCTTCTGAAAAACCTGCCGGCAGTACTCGGCCGCCTCTCGAAAACCGGGACTAGCTTGAATACGGTGATGCTGGATGATTTCCGCCACATGGGCAAAGGCTCGGTTACCGGAAAAATGTTGCTTGACTTTCGCTAATGTATTTAGCAAACTACTTCACCCTCTTTTTTGAATGAGATCATAATGTTTCTTTCGCGCCGGGTAGGACTATTCCTGCTTATGATGCAGGGATTGGAGACCAGCGGGTAGAAAGTTTATGTATCAATAAGCGGAGAGGCTGGGAAATTATGAATGCCATTATTACCGACAACTTATCGAAAACCTTTTACAGCCGCATAGGCCCCACCCAGGCGGTGAAAGATCTCTCCTTGATGATTAAGGCCAATAGTATTTATGGTCTCATCGGTCATAACGGAGCGGGGAAGACCACCACCTTTATGCTGCTCAATACCCTGCTGGAACCTACTAAAGGTTCGGGTTGGATATTGGGATTGGATCTACACAAGGATCAGAAACGTATTCGGCGGTTGACCGGTCTGCTCACCGAGAACCTGCGTCTCTACGATGAATTGACAGTGGAGGAGACTTTAAGGTTTTTCGCCGATCTCTATGGTGTAAATCGCAATATCAATGAGCTCTTAGAGCGTTTTGAGTTGTCCGAGTGGCGGAAACAGCAGGTGGAACGCCTTTCCACCGGCATGCGTAAGAAGGTGGCCATACTTTCGGCTTGTATCCACCATCCGCGGTTGCTCTTCTTAGATGAACCCTTTTCCGGTCTTGATCCTTTAGCTATGCAAAGCCTACGGGATTTTATCCATTACCTATTGGAATATAATGAAATGACGGTAATTATCGCCTCCCACAACTTGAAGGAACTGGCCGATCTGTGTCAAGAGATTGGCATTATGAAGGAAGGGCAAATGGTTGTTTCGGGCACATTAGAAATGATTAAACAGAAGTATGGTTTTTATGACCATATTAAGCTGTGGGTTGATCGCCAACCGATGGGCTTAGAGCACCTAATCACCACACCAGCCCCTGGCATCATATCGCTAGTAAATACCCCCCAAAATCTGCAGGCGGTGCTAAGCGCCTTGTCGGAACAGAATATCAGTGTATTGGACATGGAAAAGCAAGCGGCCGCATTAGAAGATGTGTATCAACGGGTGTATCAAGAAGAGGTGGCCCAATGAAGGCTTATGTGCTACTAAAAAAAGATATTCGCACCGTTTTACGCAATCGACGGGAAGTCCTATGGATGATATTGGTGCCGCTGATTCTACTGGCCGCAAATTTTTATCTGCAGGATCAGTCGTTAGAGGTGAAGGTGGCTCTAGTGGGGAACCCGGCCTACTTGCCCAGCCTAGAAGAGCGGGCCCGGGAAGCGGAAGCCAGCAATATTCGGCTGGTTATTTGGCCTTTGAGTGAAGCGGAGGCGGCTAAACGTTTGGAAGCCGGCAGAATTCATGCCTAGGTGGCCCAGGCTATATTTACAGAAGTGGTACGCGATAGCAACCAAAGGTTGGCCACTGAAAATCTGGCCCAATTGGTTGATGACCCGGAAAAATTTCTGTTACCTATTACATGGCGGGTGGTGGAGGCCAGCCAGCCGGTTAGTACCACCGGACAGCTTGTCTATTCTTCCTTGTTTGTGATTATGGGCGTGATGACGGCTATGAGTTTGGGACAGCAGAGTATCAGTATGGAGCGGCATAAGAATACGTTGATATCTTTGCGTAAATCGCCGTTAACCGATGCCCAAATCGTTTGGGCCAAGGTGGGGGCGGGCCTATTTAGCACCTTATTG
>JAMNZE010000117.1:0-30638 GCA_023622465.1 Bacillota bacterium
GCCACCGATCTGCGGGCTGGGGCGGCCTTGGTGCTGGCCGGTCTGGCGGCCGATGGCATTACCGTGGTTAGCGATGTACACCATATTTACCGCGGTTACGATAAGCTAGAGGAAAACTTGAAAGCGTTGAATGCCCGTGTTGAGAGAATCGGTATCTAATTAGCAAAGTGAATGGGGAGGCAACGCCATATGCCAGCTAAGAAAAAAGTTAGATTAGCTTTCCTGTTGCTTCTCCTCCTTCTTTTTTGCTGGCAGCTGGTACAAGCACCGTGGTTTCTAGCGGTGCGGGAGGTGGAGGTAAGAAATATTTCCACCCTCAGCCCCTGGGAAGTGGAGCAGATTGCTGGCATTTATCGGGGGACAAGCCTGCTTAAGATCGATACCCGGGAGGTACAAAGACGCCTGGAAGCCGATGAGCGTATTTTGCAAGCCGAAGTTAAACGCCACTGGCCCCATAGGATAATTATTACTATCCAAGAAAATGTGGGTTTTGCCGCAGTCCCCTATTTCAACGACTGGCTAGAGGTCAATAAAGAAGGCAGAATACTCTCAGTAACTAAGCATTTTTCGGCCCTTAATCTGCCCATAGTAACCGGCCTCGACATGTCGGTGGTAAAAGTAGGGGATTCGCTCAGCGATCACACTAGATGGCAAGTGGCCACCGAATGTTTAAATCAGCTGCCCGCCTCTTTGTTGGGGCAAATTTCTGAGATCAATGTGAGCGACCCTAGCAACATAGTTCTTTATTCTCGTGATCCGTTACGAATTATGATCGGTGACAGCAACAACTTAGCTAAGAAATTCGGAGCATTAACTGGTATGCTGGACCGAGTACGGGAAGCTCATAAGGAGGAGTTAGCCAACGGACAACTTGATGTCAGTAGTGGGAGAGCTGTATTTATTAAAGGACCTTAGAAAAGGGGTTCGATAGATGTGAAAAATAGAACACAAATTACTTTATCCATAGTTGCGTTGTTTTTAGGTCTCTTGATTGCTATACAGCTGCGCTCAGCCAACGAGGTCTATAGTGCGGTGCCTGATCTGCGGGTGACGGAAATGCGCGCGGTGCTTATGGAGACCATCACGCAGAATCAGTTATTAACCCGGGAGTTGGAGGAGACAAGGGATAAACTCCGTCAATTTGAAGAAACGGCAATGCAAGGCGAAGGGATATTGCAGCTAATAAAAGATGAACTGAGAAATGCTAGGATGTTGGCTGGTTTGGTGGATGTGCAAGGAGAAGGGCTCATTATCACTCTTACTGATAGTCAAGCTGCTAGTCTACCCGGAGACAACCCTAATGTGTATTTAGTTCATGATGAGGACTTATTGAAATTGGTTAACGTTCTCTCGGCGGCAGGCGCAGAAGCTATCTCAGTGAACGACCAGCGCCTTTTGGCCACTTCGGAAATTCATTGCGCCGGTCCTACTATTTCTATTAATAATGTGCGAGTGGGGGCTCCCTTCGTTATCAAGGCTATTGGTAACCCGGAGACCATGGAAAGTGCCTTGCGGATGCGAGATGGAATAATAGATACTTTAAACTTCTATGGCATCGGCGTACAAGTAAAGCGCGAAGCTAATCTGGTGGTCCCCGCTTACAAACGACCCCTTCGCTTTGACTACGCTCGGCCGGTAACGGGGGGACAGTAAATATGTTATTGCCTATTATCGCATTGGTCTTAGGTGTTATTCTGGGGCAATTGACGTCTATAAACATACCACCGGCCCTATCTCCTTATATGTCGGTAGCCCTTTTAGCCGCTTTAGATTCCGTATTAGGTGGAGTGCGGGCCACCTTAGAAAACAAGTTCGATGATTTAATTTTTTTCTCTGGTCTACTTAGTAATGCCCTCTTAGCTGGTGCCTTGGCCTTCTTAGGTGACCAGCTAGGGGTTAATCTCTACATGGCGGCCATTTTTGCTTTTGGCGTGCGCCTCTTTCAAAATTTAGCTTTGATAAGACGTCTGCTTATAGATAAGTGGTATAGGCAGAGAAAATAATAACTAGTTTCCTTGGACGCCGGGTTTTTATAAGAATTCTGTAAGATAGTAACAGGAACATGACGATGTATGTGGAATTATATAGGTAGGTGTTAGCTTTTTAGACCGGGTGAAAGATCGCCTAACCTTGGGTGAACTACTAAATAGCCCGGATGGGAGGTGGGACGGTGGCTAGAAGGGATATAATTGCAGGTCTAGATATTGGGACCTCCGCCGTTAGATGTGCAATCTGTGAAGTAGATCATAGAGGCAATTGGAACATAATTGGTTTAGGTAGTTGTCGCTCCGAGGGTATAAAAAAAGGAGCGGTTGTTGATATTGAAAGCACTGTTGGCTGTATTCTGCAGGCGGTGGAGACAGCGCAGCGCATGGCAGGGGTGACCATAGATTCGGTATATGTGGGCGTGCCTAACACCCACGCCTCTTTAATGGTCACCCGCGGGATAGTAGCCGTTTCCAGCGAGGACAAAGAGATCACCGAGGAGGATGTGGAAAGGGTACTACAAGCTGCTCGCGTGATCAATTTGCCGCCTAACAGGCAGATCATTGATATCATCCCCCGCCAGTACATAATTGACGGCTATGAAGGGATTCGTTCTCCTACGGGCATGGCCGGTATCCGTTTAGAAGTTGAGGCCCTATTAGTCACAGGGGCGATTACTTCTATTCAAAACCTGGTCCGTTGCGTGGAGAGGGCAGGCTTAGAAGTCGAGTCCCTCGTTTTAAATGCCATGGCTATGGGTGAGCTACTGTTATCCCATGATGAAAAGGAATTAGGCGCCGTATTGGCCGATCTGGGGGGCGGAACCTGCGAGATCGCCTATTTCAGTAACGGAGTCCTACAATCCATTGGCGCGATTCCCCTAGGCGGAGATCATATCACCAGCGATATCGCTTTCGGTTTGCGTACCAGTTTAGGGGTTGCTGAAAAAGCTAAGATCGAGCATGGAACACTACTCCGGGTGCCGGAGGATAGGACCTTCACCATTCCGGATGTGGGCGGTGAGAAAACGCGGGATGTATCCGTACGTCAACTTAGCACCATAATCGAGGCCCGGGTACATGAAATGCTGAGCTTCATAGCGGAAGAATTACCTAAGTTAGATGTGCCCGAAGCCATACCGGCGGGAGTGGTGCTTGCTGGCGGTGTGGCTGCCACCGAAGGGCTGGTGCCCTATTTGCAATCGATGCTGGACTGCAGCGTGCGCTTGGCACAAGATGGAATGGGTGGCGAAGATACATCTTACGCGACGGCCGTCGGCTTAGTAATGCATGCGCTTAAACGACCGGCTAATAGCGATGCGGGGCGTACGGTACGTCGCGAGCGTAAGTCGGGTAGCCTGTTTGCACGAGTAGCCGATTGGTTGCGGGATATGTGGGAGTAGGTCAAGCAGAGGGAGGCAGGAAGATGCTAGAACTAGATTTAGAGATGGAACAATATGCACGAATTAAAGTCGTTGGTGTTGGAGGTGGCGGTGGTAACGCGGTCAACTGTATGATTGAATCCGGCTTACAGGGAGTAGAGTTTATTGCCATTAACACTGACGCCCAGGCCCTATCTCGCTCCTTGGCTCCCCACAAGATCCAGATCGGGGAAAAGTTGACCCGGGGTTTGGGAGCGGGAGCAAATCCGGAAATAGGCATGAAGGCCGCTGAGGAAAGCCGGGAGCAGATACAGCAGGCCTTGCAGGGCGCCGACATGGTTTTTGTAACTGCCGGTATGGGTGGTGGTACGGGCACGGGGGCAGCGCCGATTGTGGCCGCCTGTGCTAAGGAACAGGGCGCTTTGACGGTAGGCGTAGTTACCAAACCTTTTAGTTTTGAACAGCGGCAACGGATGTTAAGAGCAGAGAAAGGCATCGAGATATTGCGGGAATCGGTGGATACAATCATCACTATCCCCAACGATCGTTTGCTGCAAGTAGTGGACAAGAATACCCCTATTTTACAAGCCTTTAAGGTGGCTGATGACGTTCTCCGGCAAGGTGTGCAAGGTATTTCCGATTTGATTGCCGTTCCCGGTTTAATTAACCTGGATTTTGCCGACGTGAAAGCCATCATGAAGGATACCGGGTCGGCCCTGATGGGTATCGGACAGGCCACCGGGGAAAATAGAGCCGTGGAAGCTGCTAAGCAAGCCATATCTAGCCCGCTATTGGAAACTTCAATAGAAGGAGCCAAAGGGCTGCTATTGAGTGTGACCGGTGGTTCTAATTTAAGCTTGCACGAAGTTAATAAAGCGGCCGAGATGATTTCACAAGTGGTGGATGCCGACGCCAACTTCATCTTTGGTGCGGTAATCGACGAGAGCATGCAGGAGGATATTCGCATTACGGTCATAGCTACCGGTTTTGACTCCCCATCTCGCGATAAGGTGTTCGATGATATGGAGATTAAACCGCTGTATAACCATGGTGATGATTTGGATATACCTGCTTTTATGCGACGTAAACGATATTAATACAATTTCCTTGTATAGCTTAATAAGAAACCTGTTTACAAAGGCCTAGTGAGCCAAGTAAACGGGTTTTTTTGTTGGTCTAATATCAATTTCGACGGCACACAGTGACATTTTCTGCGAACATGCACTCCTATAATAGTAACAAAGGAGGCTTGTTTTTATGGCAGTCTACGTGGATCTCCTCTTGCTGGTGAACTTCTCCCTCAATGCCTGGGCCCTCTGGGTCACTTCTCTGGTAACCGGCATGCGACGACGTAAAGCTGCTTTGTCATTGGCCAGCCTTTGTGGTGCCATCTATGCCTTCGGGGTCTTGACCCCTTGGGCGGCCATTTTTGTCCATCCGGTAAGTAAACTGTTGCTCGCCATCCTTATGGTATATCTAACCTTTAGACCGCGATTGCCTGGAAAAATGCTCACTCTTGTGGCTTGGTTCTTGCTAATCAGTTGCATAACCGCCGGCATGATATTGGGCCTCTATACCTTGTTATTGGACAGGGAAGTTCAGGGGACCATGCTAGCTTGGGGTGATTTGCCCTTGTGGGTGGTGGGGCTAGCATTGCTGGTTCTCTATGGGACGGGAGGACGCTTTTTAGGAAACTTGGAGAACCGTTTAGTGCATGTGGCTAATAGCGCCCACCTGCGGGCCTACTTAGAGGAGATGGAAATTGAACTCGAGGCTTTAGTGGATTCAGGCAATCAGCTGGTAGAACCCCTCAGCGGGCGGCCGGTGATCGTTGTAGCCCTGGATGCGGTAAGCGACATGTTGCCTCCCGAAATCGTTGCCCTCAGTCGTTCCGATTCCATCTGGGAAGCTAAGTTGGACGAGTTGGCTACCGCTAACCTGGTGCAGCGTCTTCATTTTGTACCCTTTCATGCCGTAGGCAATGAGCGGGGTGTACTGTTAGGGGTCCGAGTAGACTATGTGGAAGTCACCTGTAACGGGAGAATGCAAAGGACCAAAGGGATTACGTTGGCCATCAGTCCTGTGAGCTTAAGTGAGGACAATAATTACCAGGCACTTGTCCCCTTGCGACTGTTGCCCACGAAGGCAGCCGCAAGGGTCGCTTGAACTTCCAGGAGGTGAAGGAAATTAGAAGCATGCTTCTCCGTTTCAAGCTGAAACTGCGTATCTGGCTTTACCAATGCTTGCTACTTTTGGGTGTGGATGTGCAGCGGCGGGCTATCTACTTTATTGGTAGTTCCGAAGCTTTGCCGCCACCCCTTAGCGCCGACGAAGAGCGATATTTGCTTAAGCAACTGGGCAGCGGCGATGATGCCGCCGTTAAGAGTGTTCTCATTGAGCGCAACTTGCGCTTGGTCGTTTATATAGCTCGTAAGTTTGAAAATACGGGTATCCCCATTGAAGACTTATCTTCCATTGGTTCTATTGGTCTAATTAAAGCAGTTAACACCTTTAATCCAGAGCGCAACATCAAACTGGCCACCTATGCGTCCCGTTGTATTGAAAATGAAATCCTGATGTTTCTCCGTCGCAATCAAAGACATCGGGCCGAGGTATCCCTTGACGAACCACTGAATATTGACTGGGATGGCAATGAACTATTGTTATCCGATGTGATTGCCCATGAAGGCTGTGAGGTACACAAGGAGATTGAGGCGGAGGTGGATAAACAGCTACTCCGCTGCGCCCTAAGCCGGCTCAGTGAGCGGGAAAGAACCATCATGGAACTCCGCTTTGGCCTACGGGATGGGAGACAGTCAACACAAAAGGAAGTGGCCGATCTGTTAGGCATTTCTCAGTCCTATATTTCGCGCTTGGAGAAGCGCATTATCAAGCGCTTAAGACGAGAGTTTAAGAAGATGGAATAGAAATATTTGCCATATCCTGCTCCACCCCGCTTGGTTGTCAGGTATATTCGACTACCCGCCAGGTCATAATGCAAAATAGCAGAAGACAGCGGGGAGGCTAGAGCCGTGAGTCGCGTAGAAATCTGTGGCGTAAACACCTCAAAGTTGCAGGTGCTGAGTAATGCTCAGATGCGAGAGCTGTTCACCCGACTGCAGAATGGGGAGGAAGCAGCTCGAGAAATATTGGTAATGGGGAATTTGCGCCTGGTGCTGAGTGTTATTCAACGGTTCAGCAATCGGGGCGAATCGGTGGATGATTTGTTTCAGGTGGGTTGTATCGGCTTAATGAAGGCCATCGATAACTTTGATCTATCCCAGAATGTAAGATTTTCAACCTATGCGGTACCAATGATTATCGGCGAGATACGGCGTTACTTACGCGATAACAACCCGATTCGTGTCAGCCGCTCGCTACGCGATATTGCTTATAAAGCTTTACAGGCTAGAGATAGCCTAGTAAACCGTCATTCACGAGAACCAACCATATCAGAGATAGCCGCCGAGCTTAACGTACCTCGAGAGGATGTGGTACTGGCTCTCGATGCTATCCAAGAGCCGGTGTCTCTATTTGATCCTATCTATCAAGAAGGCGGAGATCCTATCTATGTTATGGATCAAATAAAAGACGAAAAAGACCTAGACAGTACTTGGATTGAAGGCATTGCCTTAAGGGAGGCTATGGAAAAACTTAACGAGCGGGAACGCCTCATTTTGTCCTTACGCTTTTTCGGGAGTAAGACGCAGATGGAGGTGGCGGAGGAAATTGGTATTTCCCAAGCCCAAGTTTCCCGCTTGGAAAAGGCCGCCCTACAACATATGCGCAAGCTGATTGCCGAGCGGGATAGTAATAAAGCTTAAGGACTTTTGGGGGGTAGGGTATGAGTAGGAGACTGGCTATATTTAGCCTCTTTATCATGTTGGTATCTTTGTGCTTTAGCATTTCCCAGGTGGCGGCGGCTGAAAGCCAGCCGTCCCCACTGCCTGAACTGATTCGAATCCATATCTTAGCCAACAGTGAATCATTAGCCGATCAGCGCATTAAACTGGCGGTGCGCGATGAGCTGTTGGCGGTGCTAAATCCCCTTTTGGCCACAGCCAAGTCAATGGCCGAGGCAGAGGAAGTCATTAGGGCCAACTGGGCAATTTTGACGGAGACCGTTGCCGAAGCATTGGAGCAGGCAGGAGCCACCTATAGGGCCCATCTACAGTTTGGCCAATTCAATTTTCCGGCTAAGTATTATGGGGTAAAGACACTGCCCGCCGGCCGTTATACCGCTCTTAATGTGACTCTAGGTGAGGGTGGTGGGCGCAATTGGTGGTGTATAGTCTTCCCCGCCATGTGTTTTACCGCCGGCGTTTGCGAACAGGTGGCGGAGCCCGATGAATTAGCGACCGTGCAGCTGCGTTGTAAACTAGTGGAATGGTTAGAAGGCTTTCTGACCTGGTGTAAGGACAAAATCTTCAGTTAGCCGTTATGGTTATCGCCCCCATAGCATAAATATAGTCACAGATGGGAGGCGAAACCATGTTGAGAGTGTCCGACTTGCGGCTGCGAGAAATTGTCAATGTGTTGGATGGACGGCGCCTGGGATTAGTACAGGATTTAGATATTGATTTAGAAGAGGGGCGGGTCAAGGGCCTGCTGGCTCAAGGGGGGCCGGCAAAATTTTTGGGTCTCTTAGGCCAGGAAGAGGAGCTGTATATCGCTTGGGAGCAGATAATACGCATTGGTACAGATGTTATTCTGGTTGAATTAGACCTGCCAAGAACTGAATATTAGGAGGCCGTTGGATGGCCTCCTTTTACTGTCTAGGCTGAAAATCTGTCCCTGTTGGCTAGCAGATACTCCTTCTATCAAGTAGACTATAGATAGAGGTACACGTGCAAGGGGGGATAATTTTGAAGTGTCCATACTGTGGAGTAGTAGATAGTCGGGTTATAGATAGTAGACCGACAGAAGAAAGTACGGCTATTCGTAGGCGGCGGGAGTGTACCGGATGCGGCCGTCGCTTTACTACCTATGAAAAGATAGAAGAATTACCCTTAATGGTTATAAAGAAGGATGGCAGTCGGGAGACATTTGACCGCGATAAAATATTGACCGGGTTGTTTAAGGCCTGCGAAAAGCGCCCGGTGAGTGCGGCTACCTTGGAGCAGGTGGTCGATTCGATCGAGTTAGCCTTACGTAACCAATTAAGAACCGAGGTTAAATCGCAAGAAATTGGGGAAATGGTAATGGAGCAGCTGAGCACGATCGATGAAATAGCCTATGTGCGCTTTGCGTCGGTGTACCGCCAATTTGCTGATATCAATCGCTTCCGGCAAGAGCTGGACAAGCTGTTGGGGGAACGAAATGATTAAGTGGGTACAGAAGCGGGATGGTCGGATTGTCCCCTTTCGAGCGGAAAAGATAGCCGATGCCATTTTTGCTGCAGCCAAGGCCGTTGGTGGGGAAGACCGACGGCAGGCGGAAGTGTTGGCCGGCCAGGTAATCCATCTCTTGCAACAGAAGCTGGTGGGACAGGAAGTCCCTCAGGTGGAAGAAATTCAAGACCTGGTAGAAAAGGTGCTGATTGAACAAGGCCATGCGCGCACGGCTAAAGCTTTTATTCTATATCGCAATCAGCGCACCCGCATTAGAGAAGCTAAGAGTGAACTGATGGATGCGGTGAGCGAGATTTTCCAGGAAGGCGGTAGCGACCCACAGGTGTCGACCACCCCTCTCGGTAAGTTGCAGCGCATAGCCATTGCCGCCAGTGAACGCTATAGCCTACATAACCTATTACCGCGGGACTTTTCCTTAGCCCACCAACGGGGGCGAATTCATATCGACCGCTTAGCCCATTATGCCACAGCTGTTACTGGCGTGGTGCTAGATTTAAGACCTTTATTAGAACAGGCTCAGCAAATTGGTCGCATTCGCCTGCCCCAATTATGTAAGCTAGAGGATCTGGAGCAAGTTATCCAGACCTTTATTGTTGCTGCTCAGAGCGAAACCATCGGTGAGATTATAGTCGCCCATGTGGATCAGGTTTATGCTACCCTCTGCCAGCGCCTTGGGATGGATTTAAGTCCCACCGAGGTGGAACATTTCGCCTGCCATCTGTTAACCAATATTAATTTATCCCATATGACCGGTTCCGCCCAGCCGCTGCACGTAGGTCTTAGTATAGGTCTGGCGGAGGCACCCCAGGGCCGTTTGCTAACCCAAGCTCTGTTAAAAGCTTTGGCGCAGGATACCCTAGCCATAGCTCCTTTGTTAACAACACAAATTTTATATCAGCTTAAAGATGGTGTTAATCTCTCCCCGGCCGATACTGGCTATGCGGCTACGCAGCTGGCAAGAAAAGTAGCCCAGCAGAAGGGAAACCCATCTTTTGTCTATTATGCAACCACCGATCCGGAGCAGGTGCAGTTTTTGGCCAGCGGAACAAGACTGGAGATGGATTCGCCGGTTTTGATTTCCCGTACCTATATTAATCTACCCCGCTTGGCTCTCAGCGCCGATAGCGAGCGGGACTTTCTGGCCAATGTGGATGCCATCTTTAGCCTGGTGGCCAAGCAGGTGGTGCATCGCTCAGAGATTCTTACTGCTCTGCAACCAGCCGATCTGCCCTTGACGGCTTGGCAGTTATCTGTTGCCCAGCAGAAGCCATTATTGTCTAAGGCTTTACTGTTACTAGTACCCATTGGCATTAGAGAAGCACTAAGTGTGGCCCGACGCCGTTTCGGTTTTTCTTTGTCTATCGATGAGGTTGACTTTTTCCAGTTGCTTAACGAAATCTGTGAGCATTGGCGTAATTACTATTCCTTGAATCTGCAGGTAGGTATGGTGTCGGCTCCCGCAGTTGCTAGGCGCTTTTTTACCCAGGATGCCAATTCTTTCCCCTTGGTAAGAAGCCTTTGGCCCCAGGGATTAGCCTATGGTGATCTCTGGGACGAGGACATGCCGCTAACCTTTTCCGGCGGCCATATGGCCCTCTGGCCCCAGTCGGGCCCATTACGGGAAGGCATCGTTTATGTGGTACCTATCCGTAAGCCTGTATGCCTAAATTGTGGGCGAATCCTGGAACCCGGTGCTACCAGTTGTCCAATATGCCCGGGAGGGCAGCTGGGGGAGTTGGTGCAAGAGGGCGGTTATCTACGGTTGCGGGAGCAACTTCCGGCTAATTAACAACAGGTAATTGCAGGATTTTACCTGCTTGCAGAGAATAATGGAACAAATAGGGCATTACCCAGCAAATTGCAGGGATGGCGGGGGGGATAAGAGCAGTGAGAAGGAACGGGCGCAAACGCAGGAAATTTAGGCCCCGCAAATTTTTTAAACGACTACTTGTACTGACCATTCTATTCGGAATTGGGTATGGTTTCTTTTGGCTTGGTCGTGGAGCTTTCCGCCTAGTGGCCAATTGGCGCAACCGGCCAGCCTATTTGTCGATAGTGCAGGCAGAACAGGTTGACGATATGCCAGGTATTGCTGCAGAAGCCATATTAATCAGGCAAGAGGTGGTAGTGCTGGCGGACAAGCCCGGCCAGGCCAATTTATTGCTAGAGCCGGGGGAGCGGGTGGAGTCGGGCCATGTGGTAATGGAGGTAATAGATAAGGACCTCCTGGCTCAAATTGATGCGGAAGTGCAAAAGCTGGAGAAGGGTGAGCAGCAGGGAACGGCCCATCAGCAAAATTTAGCTGCCGTAACCGATAAATTGGTCGCTGCCCAAAATGACTTTAAGGACGCCCTGGCCAGTTATCAGCAAGCTTTGCGGGCGCAAGCCGTGGAAAAGTATAAGACCTTGTACAATGATTTAACCCAGATTGCCAAGGGAATTGTGCAATTACAGCAGGACCATCGATTGTTGGCCAAGAGTCGGGCGGCTACGACGGAGCAAAGGCAGGAGTTGGAACAGCGGCGGCAACTGGCAATCGTGCCGGTGCATGCTCCGACGGCAGGCGCAGTTTACTTTTGGGTCGATGGTTTAGAAGAATTGGCATCCCCGGCCAACATTGCCCCTACTTTATGGGAAGAGTTGCAAGCCGCCAAATCGGTCCCGGTTTATGAAACGGTCGACGATACACAGGTAGCCGCCGGACGACCGGTGTTTAAGGTGGCTGTGGACGATAAGACTTACCTATTGGCCCAGCTGGAGGCCGACAAGGGGGAGTTGCCGCCCGATTGGGAGACTGTCAGTATCTGCTGGCAAGAGACGGTTTTAACTGCCCGCATAGTAGAACATGAGGGTTTAGCCGCTGGGCAGGTGTTGCTACAAGCAGAGGGGGAAGCTGCAATGAGGCTCCCCCGGTTTGTGGAGATTAACCTGCATAAGGAAGGAGAAGTCTACTGTTCAGTTCCTATACAGGCGGTAAGCAGCTGGGATAGTCAAAATGTGGTTTTTGTATTGGAAGGTAATCAGGTTAAGGCCCAACCGGTTGAAGTTTTGCAGCAACTGAATAAGAAAACTGTGATTGTGGTAGGGCTTAAACCGGGAATGCCCATCGTAGCTAATCCGGAAGGCTTAGTTGATGGGCAGGATGTGACAGATAGATTAAGGAAGTGAGACTGAATGAATAGACGGCTGCAAGACAACCTAGATGCCATCAAGGCAGCTATACACGAAGCCGCAGCTAAGTCTTTGCGCAAGCCAGAAGACATTACTTTGATCGCTGTAAGTAAGACACGCTCCGCAGATGAAATTAAGGCCTTACATGAGTTGGGTGTGCGGGATTTTGGCGAAAATAGAGTACAAGAGGCGGTGCCCAAGATAGATACGTTGGCTGCTATAGATATTAACTGGCACTTTATTGGTAGTTTGCAGACCAACAAGGTGCGCCAGATCTTACCCAAGGTAGGACTAATTCACTCTTTAGATCGCTGGTCATTAGTAAAAGAACTGGAACGCTGTGCCCGCCGGTTTGGTAAGCCGGCAAGATGTCTAGTGCAAGTGAACATCGCCAATGAAGCCAGTAAGTCGGGTCTGGCGCCCCAGGAAGTGAAAGAGTTCATACAAACGGTGGCTGCCGACTATCCGCAGGTGCAAATCCGGGGGCTGATGGCTATGGCGCCGCTGGTAAGTGACCCGGAAGAGGTGCGCGGCTATTTCCGTCAAATGAAAGAGCTGTTTAATGAGCTGGCTAGCGAAAGTAAAGGTTACGCCATGGAGCATTTATCCATGGGCATGTCGGGCGACTTCCAGGTGGCCATTGAAGAAGGGGCCACCATGGTACGAATAGGGACAGCGATTTTTGGTAGGAGGGAAGGGTAATGAGTCTTTGGTCAAAGTTTCTTGACTTTTTTGGCTTTGAAGAAGAGGAAGAAGAGGAGACGGAAGACGTCTTAGAGAATGAGGCATCGCCAACGGTTGAAATGCCTACCCGTTTTCGAACAAATGTAGTAGAACTACAGACGGCCAAGAGTATGAAACTGGTTGTATTAGGCCCCAAATCGCTAGAGGATGTACAGCCGATCGTGGACCATCTACGGGCGCGACGGCCGGTAGTGGTGAATTTGGAAGGAGCCGAACAACGGTCCAGACTCCGTATTTTGGATTTTCTCAATGGAGCCGTCTATGCTTTGGGAGGGCGCAATCAGCGAATTAGCGAGTTAATATTCCTTCTGGCTCCCCATAACGTGGATGTCAGCAATTTACTGGAAGAGGATATGTTTGAACAACTAGATAGAACTGGCAAGACGGGAGGACTTTAGAGGTGAATTGGCTGCGCCTCGGCCTAGAAATTTTATTATTTCTTCTGGTAGTCCGCGTCTTTATGGACTTTATCCCTTCCCTTGGCGAAACGGGCTTTGGGCGGGCGCTGGTGCGGTTGACTAATCCTATCTTGGCGCCGTTGCAGCGCTATTTGCCCCGCATCGCCATGGGCGATGTGGAGGTGGATGTATCCGCTTTGGTAGTTGTGTTGCTCTTGAATTTGGTGCTGAATCTCATCTTTTAAAGGGGGTGCCTTTGCATCATGACTTTAACGCCGCTGGATATCCACAATAAAGAGTTTAAGACGGTTTTACGGGGATACGACCGTAATGAGGTGGATGAATTTCTCGATCTGATTATTAAAGATCTAGAGCAAATATTCAAGGAGAGCGCTGAACTTAAAGACAGGAACCAGACTCTACAAGAGCAATTGGAGCATTATCATGATTTAGAACAAACCTTACATAACGCTTTAGTGGTAGCGCAAGAAACAGCGGAAGAAGTGAAGGCCAGTGCTAAGCGCGAAGCTCAGCTGATTATTCGCGAGGCGGAAATGAAAGCGGAACGTTTAGTGGATGAAGCCATCGCTAAAGTTCGCCGCATGACGGCGGAGCTGGATGAAATGCGCAAACAGGCGGCCGTATTTAGATCCCGGTTGGTCAATTTACTGAAGGCTCAGCTGGAAATGCTGGACAGTGAAGACTGGGAGGAGTTGGAATCGGCTGCCGGTAGTGCGCTAGACTAGTTTTGTTAGTTGGGCCTTAAATCCCTAGCTGCTAAGACTAGCAAAGGTTTTGGCGGCATACTACTAGGGAGGAGAGGTGATTTTATGGGCGAGAAAAACAAGGCTAGGCAAAAGACCACCGAAAAATTGGAAGAGCTGGTGTACTATCTGGAGCGCATGCGGCTGGTAGATTATATAGCTTTGCTGAACCGCCCCTGGCGTTTAATGTGGGTTAATTTTTTGGCAGGGTTAGCTCGCGGAGTGGGAATTGCAATTGGGGGGACACTATTAGCGGCCCTAGTTTTTATTCTGCTCAACAGGCTAGCTATATTGAACTTGCCGGTTATAGGCGACTTCATTGCCGAGCTAGTTAAAATTGTACAGGGCCAACTCGCAAAATAGGAGGTCCTACAATGCAACGAGCTCATCTGGAGCAACTGAAACATCGTTTGCAGGAGCTACGTACTGTTACCGAGACCACCTTATCCGATTTGAGGTCAGATTTAAGCCAATCGCTCTCTGCCAGTATCAGCGAATTTGCCACCTACGATAATCATCCGGCAGATGTGTCATCGGAGACCTACGAACGTAGCAAAGATCTAGGTTTGCAGAAGGATCAGGAGTATCTGTTAGAGCAGATTGATGCGGCGCTAGAGCGGATAGAGCAGGGGACTTACGGGTGGTGTGCCAATTGTGGACGCCCCATTCCCGAGGAACGATTGCTGGCTTTGCCCTACGTGGCCAATTGTTTGCCCTGTGCAGAAGCAGAGCAGGCCCGGGTGCGGTCGCGCCCCGATGAAGAGCAGGCGGCCAATGAATTGTTGCGGCAAAGTTTTACCGACGGCGCAGCCAATGAAAATGTGGGTTTTGATGGCGAAGACGCGTGGCAGGCCGTTGCCCGTTACGGTACCTCCAACACCCCTGGAGATTTTCGTCAGGTGGAAGACTACAACGAGGTGTATATCGATAGTGATGAACCTATCGGTACCGTTTGGGAAGAGGAGGCTTTGCCTGCGTCCTATGACCGTAGTAAAAGTCAGTTTGTCCAGCAGGGGCGGAGGAAGGGGCGAGAGAAGAACCCCCTTGAGCGTTGATGTGGTGGGTGCTAAAATTATCTAGGGCTGTCCAATATTAGGGCGGCCTTTTTTCAGCCCAGCGGAGTGCGGATGGGCTATACCCTGGCTATGGGAAGGTGGAAGTTAGGAGGATATTATGTAGATGATATACTTACTATTAGCATTGGTAATTTGGGTCTTAGATCGCCTATCAAAAGTTTGGGTGGTGCGGTCCCTACCCCTTGGGGCCAGTCGCCCGCTGCTGGGACATTGGTTGCGCTTAACCCACGTCCGCAACACGGGCGCTGCCTTCGGCCTCTTCCATGGGCACACCCTGCTCTTGGCAATTTTTAGCCTAGGGCTTTTTGTAGGATTGTTCCTTTGGCGCGAACACTTGCGCCTATTAGGACCTTGGGGCCACTTTGCCCTAGCTCTGCTTGTGGGTGGCGCATTAGGCAATCTGTTTGACCGGCTTGTTTACGGCTATGTGATTGATTTTATTGATGTTAGGGTCTGGCCGGTGTTTAATGTGGCCGATAGCGCATTGGTGGTGGGGACTTTGCTCTTGCTGGTAATTCTATGGCGGCAGGAACTTGGGAATTAGCCATGCAGGAGTATCGTTTCCATGTGGCTGCGGATGCAGGCGGCCAGCGTCTCGATTCCTGGCTAACGGCCCAGGATTTAGAACTATCCCGGTCCCAGATACAACGGCTAATTGGCGAGGGGCGGGTGCAAGTGGATGGACTCCATGTGGACAAGAGCAGCCATCGTTTGCGCGGCGGCGAGGAGGTAATTATCACCGTTCCTCCGCCCCGCCCTTTGGAAGTAGTGGCAGAGCAGATCCCCCTCACCATCGTTTATGAGGATGCTTACCTGGCTGTGATTAATAAACCCCAAGGGATGGTCACCCATCCGGGCCCCGGCAACTATAGTGGTACTTTGGTCAATGCCTTACTTTACCATATGAGCGATTTGTCGGGCATTAATGGTGTATTACGGCCGGGGATTGTGCATCGCCTAGACAAGGACACATCCGGGTTGTTGGTGGTGGCTAAGAATGACTTGGCCCACCAGCGGCTGGCAGCGCAATTGAAGGCTAGACAGGTGGAGCGGGGCTACTTGGCTTTGGTGCACGGAAATATTAAACAGGAGCGAGGAACTATAAATGCACCGATTGCCCGCCATCCAGTTTTGCGCAAGCAGATGGCTGTAATAGCCACCGGACGGGAAGCTATCACCCATTATCAAGTGAGAGAACGTTTTGGTGATTACACCTTGGTTGAATTACAGTTAGAAACGGGACGCACCCATCAGATCCGCGTGCACATGGCCCATCTGGGCCATCCGGTGGTGGGTGACCCGGTTTATGGCCCCAAGAAGGTGGCTTTTAATCTCAGTGGGCAGTTGTTGCATGCGTGGCGCCTAGGCTTTTCGCATCCTATTACCCAGGAAATAATGAGGTTTTCAGCCGATATCCCTCCCCATTTTCAAAAGGTTTTAGACAGATTGCGTCAAGGACTTACAACTGTTGACAAGAATAGTGGTCACCTGTTAATCTAAGCGGAGAACCCTTTAAGTTAGTCCTGCGAGACTAGCAAGGAGTACGCCCATTAGTTTACCAGGGCCTTCCTGTATCTATCTTGCAGGAAGGCCCTTAATTTTTGCCTAAAGGGGCAGCAAGGAGGTAAAAATATGCAAGGTTATCGAGAGAAAACCCGACTGCTGGACGAACGCGCCATACAGCGGGCCCTCACCCGAATTGCTCATGAAATTATTGAGCGCAATAAGGGGACGGAGGACCTGGTGCTGGTTGGTATTCGCACCCGGGGTATACCGCTGGCCGAACGATTAGCCAAAAACATTGAACGGATTGAAGGGAAGGCGGTCTTGGTAGGTAACCTGGACATTACTTCTTACCGAGATGACCTGGATCGCTTGCAAGAACGGGTAACGGTCCACCCCAGTGAGCTGCCGGTGAGCATTGTGGACAAGATAGTTGTGTTAGTAGATGACGTGCTTTATACCGGGCGCACTGTCCGGGCAGCGCTGGATGCTCTAATTGATGTGGGGCGGCCCCGACTCATTCAACTGGCGGTTTTAGTAGACCGGGGTCATCGGGAACTGCCCATTCGTGCCGATTACGTGGGTAAGAATGTGCCCACCTCCCGGCGGGAGCAAATTGCGGTGCGCATTAAAGAAATTGACGGTAAGGACGAAGTCGTGATTCTGGAGAAAAGCCAACAGTAGTGGAAAGAGGGAAGGGGAAAGACTATGCAGAAGCCATATGAGCCAGTGCCATTCGCACGGTTGTTGCCGCTAGGTATTCAACATGTTTTCGCCATGTTTGGGGCCACCGTTCTGGTGCCCATGTTGACCGGTCTCGACACGTCCACCGCCCTGTTTACCTCGGGCCTGGGCACATTGGTTTTTCAGCTGATCACCGGCGGTCAAGTACCGGCCTACCTGGGTTCTTCCTTTGCTTTCATTGCTCCTATCATTGCGGCCAGCAATGAGTATGGGGTAGCCGCCGCATTGGCCGGATGTTTTGTGGCCGGTCTGGTGTATGTGGTCATGGCTGCTATTTTGGCCCGCGTTGGTATCGGTTTTATTGACCGACTCTTCCCGCCAGTGGTTGTGGGGCCGGTAATTATGACTATCGGGCTAGGGTTGGCCGGCACGGCCAAAGACATGTCGGCGGTGCATCTGCCTACGGCCATATTTACTTTGCTGGTGGTAATTTTAATAAGTCATTTCGGCAAAGGGATGGCTAAAATTATCCCCATTCTGTTAGGCATCATCGCTGGCTATGCCTTCGCCCTAGTTGTTAACTGGCGTTCCCCCGAATTAGGGCTCTTTATCAATAGCCAAGGGGAGAATCTCTTTCAGATACTAAAAGAGACCCCTTGGACCCCGGCTTTGCCTGCCTATTTGCAGAAAGTCCTCACCGGTCATCCCGATAGTCTTTTAAATCCGGCCAATTGGGACCCAGCTGCCATCATGATGATAGCTCCGGTGGCAATCGTGACCATGATAGAGCATCTAGGCGATGTCTTGACCATTGGGCGCACTACAGGGAGAGACTTCTTAGCCAGTCCCGGTTTGCATCGTACCTTGGCCGGTGACGGTATCGCCACGTCCCTAGCGGCCTTCTTTGGTGGCCCTCCCAACACCACCTATGGTGAGAACGTGGGTGTATTGGCTCTAACTGGTGTCCATAACCCGATTATCGTACAAGTGGCAGCCATCTTTGTAATCATCTTTAGCCTATTTCCTAAAGTGGGCGCCCTCATCAGCACTGTACCGGAGCCCGTAATGGGTGGTGTGACCATTTTGCTTTTCGGCATGATAGCGGCTGTGGGCATTCGGACTTTGGTGGAAAAGCAGGTGGACTTAAGCGACAGTCGCAACCTGATAATTGTCAGCACCGTGCTCGTACTGGGAATCAGCGGGCTGGAGATTTTCAAACTCAGCGGTATGGGTCTGGGAGCTGTTGCCGGCGTGCTTTTGAACCTACTCTTGCCTCAACGTTCTCCTGAGAAGGCGGTAAAAACTCATGGAGAGTAGTAGCGGAAAAATTTTCTTTCGTAACGGTTGGTTGGCCGATGTGGAGCAGGGACGCTTGGTGCGGGGGGAATTATTAGTAGAAGGTGATCGAATTGCTGCCATTGCCCCCCAGATTTCCTGCCCAGCTGCACAGATAATCGATTTAGCCGATAAAATTTTGGCCCCTGGCTTTATCGATTTACATACCCACTTACGGGAGCCGGGCTATGAGTACAAAGAGACGATAGCCAGCGGTGCCCAGGCGGCCGCTGCCGGCGGCTTTACTACCATCGCCTGCATGCCGAATACTAACCCACCCTTAGATACACCGGAAAGGGTGGTTTGGGTCAAGGAGCAGGCTAGGGCAACTAGCGTTGTTAAGGTCTTGCCCATAGGAGCCATATCGTTAGAGCAGGCCGGTAGGCAAACTACCGATTTTGAAGGGCTACAAGCCAGCGGTGCCGTTGCCTTCTCCGACGATGGGCGGGGGGTTATGAGTAGCCGAGTGATGCTGGAGGCCTTACAAGCATCGCGGCGCCTGTCGGTACCGATCATGGCCCATGAAGAGGATGGGGAACTGGCGGGCTCGGGCAGCATTAACGCCGGCCCCATCAGTGAACAGTTGGGCGACCCGGGTATTCCGGCCGCTGCCGAGTACACAATGTTGGCCCGGGATCTCTATCTGGCCGAATTAACCGGAGGCCATCTCCATGTCTGCCACGTGAGTGCTGCCGAGTCGGTGAACCTGATTCGTGCGGCTAAAGCTCGCGGTGTAAAAGTTACAGCAGAGGTTACGCCCCACCATCTACATTTGACCGACAGGGTGGTACCTTCTCTGCTGGGACAAGCTAAGGTCAATCCTCCGTTACGCAGCGAAGCCGATCGGCAGGCCTTGCTGACCGGAGTAGTGGATGGCACCATCGATATTATCGCCACCGACCACGCTCCCCATGCCAGCAGGGAAAAGGAGGTGCCCCTTAGCCAAGCCGCCTTCGGGTTCAGTGGTTTGGAAGTGGCCTTTGCCGTGGCCCAAGCAGCTTTAGTGCACTCCAGCCTAATGTCACTAGAGAAAATGTTGGCGGCCTTGACCTGTCGGCCGGCAGACATATTAGGGCTGCCTCAAGGCCGTTTAAAGGTGGGGGCACCCGCTGACTTGGTGGTACTGGACCCCCATAAACGTTGGCGTGTTAGCGCCAATGAATTGAGATCTCAAGGTAAGAACACGCCCTATCTAGACCAGGAGTTGGTTGGAAAAGTATTGCTCACCATGGTTGATGGCCGTATCGTTTACAGGGAGGGATAGCGTGCTTGCGACTGAAAGTGCAGCCGTAGTTAGTAACGAACAACTGAACGAGCATACCTGGCTGATGCGCGTCCAGGTGCCTGCGATTGCTCAACGGGTAAAACCGGGGCAATTCGTGCAAGTACGGGTAACCGGCACTTACGATCCCTTTTTGCGTACACCCCTAAGTGTTCACGATTGTGATCCAACCCAGGGTACCATTGATTTACTCTACCAAACGGTTGGTACCTCCACCCGGTTGCTCAGCGAATATACTAAGTCGACCCCCTTAAATATTCTAGGTCCTCTAGGTCGGGGATTCACTCTACCGGCGCCGGCAAGCAATAATTTTGCTCTCCTAGTAGCCGGCGGGATCGGTATTGCTCCCATGCTGTTGTTGGCCCGTAAACTGGTCGCCAACCAGATCAGCACCCGCTTGCTTTATGGAGCCCGTAGCGTGTCCGAATTGGTGCGTATTGACGCCTTTGAACGGCTGGGGGTTACGGTTGCTTGTAGCACCGACGATGGTAGTTACGGTATAACTGGCAATGTGGTCGATCTGTTAGCCGGTTTCTTGCAGTCGGGGGTGGCGGGGGAAATATTCGCCTGCGGTCCTAATCCCATGCTGCGGGCATTACAAGCGCTGGTAAGAGAAAAGAAATTATCAGCCCAACTTTCTTTAGAAGCCTATATGGCCTGTGGGTTAGGAGCCTGCCTAGGCTGCGCCGTACCCGTGCCCGGCGGCGGTTATAAACACGTTTGCACCGATGGACCAGTCTTTGACGAGAGGGAGGTGCAGCTATAATGGCAGTCGATCTCAGTGTCAATATTGGCAGTCTAAAACTCAAGAACCCGGTCTTAACAGCTTCTGGCACCTTTGGATACGGGCTTGAATTTAGGAATTTCGGTGACCTAAGCGCCTTAGGGGGAGTAGTAGTCAAGGGCACCACCCTGGAGCCGAGGGCGGGCAATCCACCCCAAAGAATAGTAGAAACGGCCGCCGGCATGCTCAACTCAATCGGTTTGGAAAACCCGGGAGTAGATCATTTTCTTGCTCATTATCTACCCCAGTTGCGCGATCTGGGGGTAACGACTGTTGTTAATTTGGCGGGTAATACGGTGGAAGAGTACTGCCAGTTGGCAGCCCGTTTACAACAGCCGGGAATAGCCGCTTTAGAACTCAACATTTCCTGCCCCAATGTGAAGGCTGGCGGTATGGCCTTTGGCACCAGCGAAGCCGCCGTCCATGAGGTGGTGGAGCAAGTGCGCCGTCACTGCCAGCTGCCGCTAATAGTAAAACTGTCGCCGAATGTTACCGACATTGCCCGCATGGCCCAGGTGGCTGAGGCGGCTGGCGCCGATGCCATATCTCTGATCAATACCCTGTTAGGTATGGCTGTGGACATCCGTACTCGCCGTCCCGTCCTGGGGAATATGGTGGGCGGATTATCAGGCCCGGCTATTAAACCTGTCGCCTTACGCATGGTGTGGCAGGTAGCTCAAGCCGTTAAGGTGCCGGTTATCGGTATGGGCGGCATCATGTCGGCGGAAGATGCCATCGAGTTCTTGTTGTGTGGTGCCAGTGCTGTACAGATTGGAGCGGCCAATTTTGTCGAGCCCACGACGGCTTGGCGGGTGATTGACGGTATAGCCGCCTATCTGGCTGAGCAGGGCATGACCTCGGTGCAGGAGCTGATCGGCGGTTTGCAGATTTAACCTAGGTGTTGGGGACTTGCCCTCTTGCCCAAATTGGTGTATATTTATTAACCATAGGCATAGTAATGATTAAATGCAAGGACGAGGGCCAGTAGACCCACACCTCTAGGTTACAGAGAGAGGCATTCGTAGGCTGGGAGATGCCTCCCTAAGTGGGGTTGAACCTACCCTAAGAGCAACCTAGGCTCCAAACCTAGGTCGGTTAGCCGCCGTTATCGGGCCCCGAGTGGGACATCAGTGTCCAATTAAAGGTGGTACCGCGGAAGTAAGTAAGCTCTTTCGCCCTTTAGAAGAGGGCGAAGGAGCTTTTTTGTTATGAAAGGAAAGGTTGTAGCGACATGAGGTATGTAGTCAAAATAGGCAGTAGCTCCTTGACCCATCCCGATGGCTCCTTAGCAACAGAAAGGATGTTGCCCTATGTGTCCGGGCTGGCCCAGCTGCGACTGGATGGTCAACAGGTGGTGCTGGTTACTTCTGGGGCGGTGGCCGCCGGTTATCGTTTGGCCGGCTTCGTACAGCGCCCCCAGACTTTAATAGAAAAACAAGCGGCGGCCGCCGTAGGGCAAAGCCAGCTGATACAGGCTTATCATCATTTCTTTGCCCCCTATGGTTTGAATGTGGCCCAATTGCTACTCACAGCCAGCGATCTAAAAAATGAGGAGCGGAGACAGAACGCGATCAATGTACTCAACTATCTATTACAGCAGCCTATCATCCCTATCGTTAATGAAAACGATACGGTGGCAGTAGAGGAACTCACCTTTGGAGATAACGATCGGCTGTCGGCTCTGGTGGCAGAGGCTATCGGCATACCCGCCTTGGTGATCATTACCGATACCGATGGTTTATATGACCAGAATCCTAATCTGTGTACCACCGCCAGACGCATTGAGCGGGTAGCCGCCTGGGATGACAAGCTGTTGGCCATGGCCAGCGGCAGCAGTGCCCAAGGTACCGGAGGCATGTATAGCAAATTGCTGGCCGTATCTAAGGTGCTGCGTCGAGGCGGGGTATGCTTTATCGGGCGAGCCCAGACCACCAGTGAATTCTTAGCTATTTTTTCTGGCCATGGCCAGGGCACCTACTTTGGGGCCGACGATCGCCTTCGCTTATTCTTTAGCAATCCGGATTTTGGGGCCCAGCTGGGACCCGTTAGCTAGAAGGAGGAACCAAGGATGACGCTTACCGTTAGAGAACAAGCTAGGAGAGCGCAAGCGGTAGTTTCTTGCCTGCAAAGGGCTGAGGCCGAAACTAGGCGCCAACTCCTGTTGGGATTAGGGACCGCTTTGCGTAAACAGCAAGCGGAGATATTAGCAGTTAACCGGGCGGAGGTGGCCGAACAGACCCAAGCTGGTTTAGCCTCCGCATTGGTTGATCGCTTGACTCTTACTGAGGAACGGATCGCTAGCATGGTGGAGGGGATAGAGCAGATTGCCACCGCCCCCGATTTTCTAGGAGAAATCATAGACAGTTGGCAACAGCCCAATGGGTTAATGGTACGCCAGGTGCGGGTGCCCTTAGGAGTCATTGGAATCATTTATGAGGCCCGGCCGAACGTTACTGTGGATGCGGCCGCCCTGTGTCTAAAAGCCGGTAACGCCGTACTGCTGCGCGGTAGTCGTATAGCAGCTAAGACCAACTCCTATTTGGTTCAAATAATAGCCGCTACCCTAGAGCAATATGGCCTATCCAGCGATTTGGTGCAAATGGTGCAGGACACCAGCCGCCAATCGGTGCTGGAGATGGCCCAAGCCCGCGGCCTTATCGACCTGATAGTACCCCGCGGTGGGGCTGATTTGATTAGAACGGTGGTTGAAACGGCTACCGTGCCGGTTTTGGAAACGGGAGTGGGGAATTGCCACCTCTATATCGACGCCTCGGCCCCTGTTGATATGGCTATAGAGCTGGCTATAAACGCCAAATGTAGCCGCCCCGGCGTCTGTAATGCCGTCGAGACTATTCTAGTGCACCAGGATTGGGCCCAGCAGCATTTCAGCCAGTTGGTGGAGGCGCTACAGGCGGCCGGTGTGGAGCTACGGCTCTGCCCCCAGCTGCGGGAGCAAGTTCCTAATGGACTGCCGGCGGAGGAAGAAGATTGGGCCAGCGAATATCTCGATTTGATCGTGGCCATCAAGCAGGTGGCCAGTGTGGAAGAAGCGGTCCAGCATATTCAGCAATACGGCACCCGGCATTCGGAGGCGATCGTCACCTTAGATATGAAGAGTGTGGAGCACTTCTTTGCTAGCATAGATGCGGCCTGCCTGTATCACAATGCCTCACCCCGCTTCAGTGATGGCTACGCCTTGGGGTTGGGGGCAGAGATAGGTATCAGTACGCAAAAACTGCATTCCCGTGGTCCCACGGGAGCATTAGGACTTACCACCTATAAATACGTGATCAGTGGTACGGGGCAGATTCGATAAAAGATCCCCGGAAGGAGGAGGAGCACGGTGACAAAAGACAGCTTAGTATATTTCCTCGGTGGGGGTGCTATGGCGGAAGCCATGATTAGAGGCTTGTTGGAGCAGCAGGTGGTGGCCCGCGAGCAAATTGTGTGATATTGGCGTTTAAACCGAAGGATTTAGTTGCGGCTTTGGCCGATTACCAGGCCCAGATGCATGCGGGACAACTGATAATTTCTATTTTGGCCGGTGTTACTACACAACGCATTGAAAAACTCTTGCCTCCACAAACGCCAGTAATACGGGCTATGCCCAATACGGCGGCGGCTGTGGGGTTAGCGGCCACAGCCATTTGTGGCGGTCAGCATGTCCAAGAAGAGCACCTGGCCTTGGCCGAGGCTCTGTTTGCAGCTATCGGAAGTGTACAACGGGTGGACGAGCCGCTGATGGACGCGGTCACCGGCCTTTCTGGCAGTGGCCCCGCCTACGTCTATTTGCTGGCTGAGGCTATGTTAGCCGGTGGGGTAGCGGCCGGACTCGATAGCAATACTGCCCGGGCCTTGACACAGCAAACCCTGTTAGGAGCGGCCTATATGTTGCAGGCTAGCCAGCGTAGCCCGGAAGAGCTAAGGAGGCAGGTAAGCAGCCCCGGTGGCACTACCCTGGCCGGCTTACAGGCTTTAGCGGAGCACCACTTCAGTGACGCGGTGCGGGAGGCGATTTTAAGAGCCACCGAGCGCTCGCGGGTACTATCGCAGATAGTTACCACGGGAACTAATTAGTTGGCAGGGTTCTGGCTTTGTATCTAGAAAGTAGATATAGCAATTAGTAGGAGCTGCGCCAGGGTGCGGCGCCATTACCGATTTAACTTTGAATGGAGTGATAAGGATGAACTTTACTCTTTATGATGTAATTGCCGATCTACATGCTAACAAGCGGGATGAGGAGACGGCAAGTTTTCTGCAGGAGCTGGGAACCTTATTGGGGCAGCCCTTGGAGAGCAAGCAACTGGAGGAGTTAACGTCGGAGGATCTCCCCCTGATCTTTATCCACTCGGGTGGTACGGAGGGGCTATTTAAGCAGGTTTATGAAAAGCTGCCGGAGCCCTACCTGATATTAACCACTGGCCGCCAGAACTCGCTGGCCGCTTCTTTGGAAATTCTTGCCTTCTTGCAGCAGCAAGGTAAGCGGGCCCAGGTGTTTCATGGCACTCCGGCAACCATCGCCCAGCAGCTAAAGCAGATTGCCCGTATGGAGAAGGCCAGAAGGAAACTGGCGGGTATGCGCATAGGTGTGATCGGCCAACCATCCGACTGGTTGATCGCCAGCCATGTGGACCCACAAGTGGCCCAGGAACGTTTAGGCGTTTCCCTGATCGACATCCAGTTGGCCGAATTGGAAGCGGCTATCGATGCTATCACCCAGGTGCCGCAGGAGTTAATGGCCTCCTTTGAGCATCCGGACCCGGCAGTGGTGGAAGGGGCCCTGCGCATTTATCTGGCCCTGAAATCCTTGGTGGAAAAATATCAACTGGGAGCCTTGACGGTGCGCTGCTTTGACCTATTGCAGCCCTACCAGAATACGGGCTGTATCGGCGTGGCTCTGCTCAATGATGCGGGTATTACCGCCGGCTGTGAGGGTGATGTGCCGTCGCTCCTTTCCATGGTGATCATGCAGGCCTTGACGGAAGAGCCGGTGTTCATGGCCAACCCTTCGGAGTTGGATGCGGACAATAACCAGCTGATAGTGGCCCATTGCACGGTACCCTTAACCATAACCGACTCCTACACATTGCATACCCATTTTGAGTCGGATTTGGGCATCGGTGTGCGGGGTAAGATTCGCTCCGGCCGCTGCACCGTATTCAAGCTGAGTAGCGATTGCAGCCAGTTCTTCGTTTCCGGTGGTGAAATTGTAGATAACCTAGAGCGCTCCAATCTCTGCCGCACCCAGTTGCGTATCACCTTGGATGAGGATGTGAATTACTTCCTAACCCGTCCTCTAGGTAACCACCATCTGATTAGCCGCGATGACCACGTGGAGCTCTTAAAACAGTTCTTGGAAAGCCTAGGAGTACGTAACGTACTTAAGTAAGCCAAGTAGCAAGGGGCTATCGCAAAATTTTTGCGATAGCCCCTTTTGACGTACCACCACTTACAGCCGTTCGCTAATACTCTTTGCCTGCATAAATAGTTGTAGATAATCGGGTCCGCCGGCCTTACTGTCGGTGCCACTCATATTAAAGCCGCCGAAGGGATGCACACCCACTAAAGCACCGGTGCAGTGCCGGTTGATGTATAGGTTACCCACATGGAATTTCTCTTTAGCCCTTTCTATATGTTCCCGTTTCATGCTATAGAGGGAACCGGTCAGCCCGTAAATTGTGTTATTGGCTATGGCTAGCGCCTCATTGAAATCGGCGGCGCGGATGAATGACAATACGGGCCCGAAGATCTCCTCCTGGGCTAAACGAGCATCGGGCTTAACGTTCGCATAGATGGTGGGTTTAATGAAATAGCCTTGTGCATCGTCATATTCACCGCCGGTGACTAGGCGACCTTCATCACCACACTCCCTAATGTAAGACGTGATTTTGGCAAAGGCGGCGGCATCAATTACCGCCCCCACCGCATAGTTTTCAGCAGCAGGACCGATAGTCAGCTTGTTGGTCAACTCCACCACCCGCTCTAGCACCTGCTCATAGACCGCGTCAACGATGATGGCTCGGGAGCAAGCAGAGCATTTTTGCCCTTGGAAACCGAAGGCTGAGCGGACGATGCCCTGAGCAGCCGCTTCCAGGTCGGCAGTCTCGTCGACTATGATACCGTCTTTGCCGCCCATTTCTGCCACCACCCGCTTAATCCAAATTTGCCCCGGCTGGGTAATAGCCGCCTGTTGGTTAATGCGCAACCCGACGGCCATGGAACCGGTGAAGTTGATGAAACGGGTGCGGGGATGGGTCACCAGATATTCGCCGATTTCACTGCCGCTGCCCGGCAGATAGTTCACCACTCCTGGCGGCAGGTTTATAGATTGCATTAGTTCAAAGACCTTCGCTCCGATTACCGCCGCCGTGTTAGCCGGCTTGATGATCACCGTGTTACCGGCAGCAATAGCCGCTGCGGTCATGCCCATGAGAATGGCGAATGGGAAATTCCAAGGCGAAATCACCAGCCCCGCACCGAGAGGAATGTATACATAGCTGTTCCGCTCGCCGGCTAGGGGGGTAGGCGATTTGCCATAGCTCAGCTCGATAGCTTGACGGCCGTAGTATTCGCAGAAGTCGATAGCCTCGGCCACGTCGGCATCGGCCTCAACCCAGTTTTTGCCCACCTCCAAAATGAGCCAAGCTGTCAGTTCAGCTTTGCGGCGACGAATAGCAGCCGCCAGCTTAAATAGATAGTCGGCTCTAACCTGCATGGGTAGGCGACTCCAGCTGGCAAAAGCCTGCCAAGCCGTTTCCAAAGCCAGTTCCGCATGCTCGGGGCTAGCTTGCGATACCTGCCCGATAATTTCCCGATGGTTGCAGGGGTTAAGGGAGGCAAAGGTGCGCTCGGTGATGATTGCCTTTTCACCAATCCGCAGTGGATAGGTTTGGCCCAACTGGCTTTTGACCTGGGCCAGCGCTGTTTCCATAACTTTACGGTTTTCAGCTACAGAAAAGTCGGTTAATGGTTCATTGCGAAAGGTGATCAACTTATCAACCTCCTCGGAACTTAATCGGTATATTTTCTTTATTTCTACGTACATCATCCTATTCCTACTTGACTAAACAATTAGGTTGCTTTTAGAACTTACTTGTAGATGGCGGGGGTGTTTAGTAATATCGTATGTATAGAATTTGGCAATCAGGAGGGAACCCTTTGCGGAAGGTGAGAAAGTTACTAGCAATTCTACTTTGTGGGCTACTTATCCTGGTGGCCGTCGGCTGCCAAAGGCTGGCTACCCTGGAACCGCCACCGCCGAATGTACGGGTGCCAGAAGGCAAGTTATTGCCTATTAGCGAACGGCCATCGATTGTCCCTTTTCATGGCACCGATCTCTATAGCGGCGAGACTGTTTCCTTTGAGGTGGAGGGGGCAGGGCGCGTGCGTCTACTCTCCTTCTTTTCACCCGGTTGACAGGCCTGTGTTATAGAGATGCTGCAGTTGCAGCCTGAATTGGCCGAGTTAAGGGAGCAGGGTATAGACTCTTATGTAGTGGCGGTCGGCAGTAGGGAGGAATTGATACGAGTTTTTGATAAGCTCCAGCTGGAAGCCACCATAATACACGATAGTGACTTTAGCATATTTCAGAAGTACTCTGTTGTTTCCATTCCCAAAACGATTTTGGTCGATAAAGAAGGTCGAGCCGCCTTCGCCCAAGTGGGTTGGGGTTATGACACCTTGGAGCAAGAGATTCGGCCTTTGCTAACCGAATTGGTGGCCGAATAGGAAATGGGGGATAGGTTTTGCGGGGGAAAGCGGGCCCAAGTCTTTTTCTGTTGGGTTTGATAATGATGTTTTTAGGACTGGTGCGAGAAGAAGCACTGCAGGTGCTTGGTAAGGCCATAACTCTCTGTCTGCAGTGCATCGGTATAGGCTGAGGTGAGGGGGATGAGGAGACGTCGACTGAGCCAATGGATGGCAGCTATTGTTAGCAATAGTTACCTGTCCGGTTGGTTAGAAGGTAGGATATATCAGGGTAAACTGAAGATGATATGTGTGCCCTTTTTGAACTGCTATTCTTGCCCGGGAGCTTTAGGTTCTTGCCCCGTAGGGGCTTTCCAGTCGTTAGCCGCCGGTTTCGGCCGCACCCTATCCCTTTACATAGGTGGTCTTTTGCTAGCCATCGGGGCCCTCGGGGGGCGGGTTGTTTGCGGTTGGCTTTGCCCCTTTGGTCTGGTGCAAGAACTGGTCCACCGAGGTAAGCGGGTTCGCCGTCGGCTACCTAAGGCTTTAGAAAAGGTCAAATTCGTGGTATTGGGCCTCACCGTAGCTTTACCCTTTGTTTGGCGGGATGGGGTGGGACTGGCAGAGCCCTATTTCTGCAAATACCTTTGTCCCGCCGGTACCTTGCAGGGGGGGCTGCCACTGGTGGCCATGAACCCGGGATTACAAAGCCTGGTGGGTTGGTTGTTTGGTTGGAAACTGTTGGTGTTAATTCTAATTATGGTGGCCGCCTATTTTTACTGGCGTCCCTTTTGCCGTGTTCTTTGCCCCTTGGGCGCCTTTTATGGTTTGCTTAACCCTTTAAGTATCTGGCAATTGCGCTTACGCGGGGAGCGATGCATCGACTGTGGTGCCTGCACCCGCCAGTGTAAAGCAGCTTTAGATCCTACGAAGCTGCCTAATAATAGTGCCTGCGTTCGCTGTCTGGAGTGTGTAAAAGCTTGTCCGACAGGGGCGCTCACTTTTACTAACAAAAAGCCTACTAACAGGGCTTTTTCAGGGCGGGTGCTAAAGTATTAATTTTTGTTTTAGTGACCACAGCATAGGATAAATAGTATATAATAATTGCGGTATCGTGCGGCACAATTAGGGTAGTAGCAAAGATATATGCTGCTTAATTCCTAGCAACGCTTGGCGTTGCTAATGGATAAGGAGGCGAAGCCCATTTCTATTAAGGTCTACGTGGTGTCCGACGCCTTGGGAGAGACCGCCGATTTTGTCGTTCGGGCGGCTTCTAGTCAGTTTTTAGGTACGGAAATGGATATAGTCCGTATGCCCTATGTTAATAATAGGCGTTACATTAAAGAAATCGTGGCTGCAGCTTCTGAGGAGGAACGCTGCATAGTGGCCTATACGCTGGTTGTTGATGAGTTGAGGGAAGAGATGAAGCAGGCTGCCGCCGCTTACCGAGTTCCTACCATCGATATTTTAGGGCCGGTTTTGCAAACCATGTCCGAGGTGGCCCAGGAAAAACCCATGATGCGGGCCGGGCTACTGCGCCGCTTGGATGAAGAGTATTTCCGCAAGGTGGAAGCGGTGGAGTTTGCCGTCAAATATGACGATGGGAAGGACCCCCGGGGTCTACTGGCGGCGGACGTGGTGCTGATCGGTGTGTCGCGCACGTCTAAGACACCGGTTTGTATGTATCTGGCCCATAAGGGCGTAAAGGCTGCTAACGTGCCGCTAGTACCGGAGATAGGGTTGCCCGATGAGCTATTTGCCCTCCCACCGGGGCGGGTAGTTGGTTTGACCATCAACCCTAGTTTTCTTAATGAAATTCGCATTGAGCGCTTAAAGACTTTAGGACTGACTGCCGATGCGGATTATGCCAGTCTGCAGCGTATTCTAGCCGAACTGGAATATGCAGAAACTATTATGAAACGACTGGGTTGCCCCGTAATCGATGTTACTAACCGGGCCGTCGAAGAAACTGCTAGCAAGGTGTTAGAAATCTATTACAGGAGGGAAAGGCATGCCAAATAAGACCTACGTCTATTCGTTTGCTGAAACCGGAACCAAAGATAAGATGCTTTTGGGTGGTAAGGGGGCCAACCTGGCTGTCATGACCAGCATCGGCCTTCCTGTTCCTCCCGGCCTGACCATAACTACCGAGGCCTGTAATGAGTATCTGGCCAACGGCGGACAGTTTCCTGCCGGACTGGAGGACCAGCTGCGCGAGAAATTGCACGAAGTAGAGAAGGCTACTGGTAAGACTTTTGGTGATGAAAATAACCCGCTACTAGTTTCTGTACGCTCGGGTGCCCCTATTTCGATGCCGGGAATGATGGACACCATTCTCAACCTAGGTCTTAATGACCGTACCGTAGAGGGCTTGGCTCGAGCTACAGGCGATGAGAGATTTGCTTACGATTGCTATCGTCGCTTTATCCAAATGTTTAGCGATGTGGTGCTAGGTGTGGAGCACTTTGAGTTTGAAAATCTCTTGGCTGATTT